>JAJFJB010000297.1 GCA_021774435.1 Alphaproteobacteria bacterium | reverse complement strand
TCGAGAGGCCGACCCAGTTGGACATCGAGGTTTTCGTAGGGTATGGCGAAAGCGTGACTGCGATGGATGGCGGTAAGACAATCCAGCGTCGGTCCGACTTCCCCCCTGTACCCAATCCGCTCAAGATACTTGCCGAGCCTCACGTGGGATCCTCCCGAGACAACACCCTGAATCACGTGTTTGGAGTTGCGCCGTAATGCAGCCAGGCGATGTCTTCGGCCGGCAACAGGTCGCTCATGCGTTCGTCGTACAAGGCCAGGTCTTCGGTGCTCAGGGTATCGCGCCATTGGCCACCGGTCCCCTTGTTGAAGAACTGTTCGTTGTTCTTCCATATGCCTGTCTTGGCATCTGGTGAGAACTGGCTGGCGTTCTTGCGCATGTTCTGAAAATCGCCGATGCGGGATATTTGCGCGATATCGTCTTGGGTGACTTCGACTCCGAGCACACCGGCCAGCGCGGCAATTGCGGCGGGCAGATTTCGTTTCATGTCCGAATAATGGAAAAAGTGGAGGTTCGCCAAATGGCCGAACCGTTTGAAGCTCTTGAAGTGAACGATGAACCGCTCCAGTGAGCCGCTGGCAGAGCCGCCATTTCCGGCCGGTGCATGCACCCATTCCCTGAATGGCGCCGATATATCGTCCTCCGGACCGATCGAAAAGTCGTTCAGTGTGACATTGTCCTTATGATTGAGCGCGGAAAAATACACATCGCGCGGATCGCGGTAGACGGTCACGTATGTCCGTTGGGAATTGTAAGGAATACCATCCAGGGGCGTATGGGTCTTAAGGAGGCGGCGATGATCCTGCGCTTCAATCAACGCATTTATTTCTTCGACCGGCTCGAAAGTCGCATCATACCAGGGCGAGATATCGGAGGGCCTGATGTCGAATTCACGCCAGCCGAACAGCAACAGACAGCACAGGGTTTGAGTCCAAGTGGTGCCGGCCTTCGGAGGCGTACAGACAAAAACATCAGTGTCACGGCCCGCAAAATGGTCCCACCGCGCGGAATCGGATATTTGGCTATAATAATGGGTTTCTCGACGAGGTCGTTCCTCCGTCATTCCTCTCTCCCCTTATCGACAACGTCAGCAGACGCGATTGCCGCCAATCCACGCTGAATTCTCTCCACCATGGCGCCGAGTTTAACGTCTCCCGTTCAAATAATACATGCGCGCCAATGACAAAGCTGCAGGACTGCTTAATGCTAAATAGCGAACTCGCGGCGCTCGCGGATGAGTTCCGCTATTCCCTCAACTCCGCGGTCGATGTCTGGCTATATCACGCATAAGGGATACGTCGCCGGCGATGGGGGGCGCGTTTCGATCCATTATTGGGAATCGGAGGAACAACTCTGCTCGTTTTGCGACCACCCCGAGCATCGTGAGATACAGAAATTTGGGCGCGATAAATTGTATGAAGAATTTTCATCCTATGTAAGCGAAGTGGTTCGGGACGCGAAGTTCCCAGACAAGAAGGATTAAACCCGCTGCTCATTATCAAATAATAGCCACTCAATACGCTTCCCTGTTTCGGAGCAATGCCTACACTACCGGCATGTCGCGTATTGGCTATGAATGCTATTCGTGAGCCTGACGATCTCACGCCGGGTCTACCCCCTGATTCCAAACTTCAGGCTGCCGACATTCGGTTTGCCCGCCTGTGTCAGGTCATGACACGGTCAGCATGACGTAGATGACTCGGATGTCTGAGCCGAAATCGGGATTGGCCGGGAGATAAAGCTTCGGTTCCGTGATGGTGGCGTCCACAAAAACCTGCGCATCCACCAATCCCTGGATGGCCCGGTCGAATGCTCGCTCCTCGAATAGATCATCTCGCTGGGTCACGACGGCGACGCCTCCCGGCCGCACGACGCGAGCGAACTCTCTCAGTATGGCTTCGCTGTCCGGCACATAGGTCAGCACGCCAACGCAAGTCAGGGCGTCGTAGGCGTCATCGGCGAGAGCGAGCGGTAATTCCTGGAAATCGACGGGACGTAAACTGCGGTATGTCCCCCGTTCCCTAGCCTTTTCGAGCGAAGACGGTGACAGGTCGATACCGTCGATGTCGCCCGTGAACCCGACATGCCGCAATGCCGCGCCAACCAGGCCGGTCCCGCAGCCGGCATCCAGGATCGTACTCAATGCATAAACGGAAGGCTTGAGAAGCGATGCTGCGTCCAAGGGGGCTCGATAGTCCCATTCCGCGAGATCTTTGTCGTACGAGCTGGCCCAATTTTCGTAGCTCTGTTGGACTTCAGCACTGGACGTGCTGCCCTGTTTCAACCAACCGTGGTCATCTTGGTCGCGCATGCCGTCTCCTTCATCTGCCAACGTTGACCATGAAGGTATCTGCCGTATCCCCTGTCCTGCAAATCGGCTGCCATAGCAATTGCCTTCCCTTCGTCGGGTTGACGGCCTCCCGGCCGCGGCCACGACAATAGTGTGGTCGGACTTCCACTTTTGGCTAACCCTCGCCCTCCCGGCGGCTGCCGTCGCAGGCCCGGTTTGGCGCCGTTTTAGACCTCAGCTTGGTTGTTTCCGTTTTCGCCGCTTGCCGGACGTGCCCGCCGTGCTTCCGACGCGACACAGGAAATTCGTCGAGCGGAATTTTGCCGCGCCAAGGCCGCAGTGCTGGGCTATCGAGTACAACCTTCCGTCATCGGACGATGAACACGGATAATTCTGTGTGTGAAGCGAAGTGACCGGCGTGAGAAGTGAAAATGTATTCAAGCAGGCCCGGTTTGTGCGACGACATAACGATCAAGTCCGACCCCAGGGCTTTTGAGGCTTGTCCGATCTTTTCCTCTAGATCGACCGCGGGATCATGCGAAATCACTGCTTTGCACCCGACCTCTATCCCGTGCTCGGCGCTAAGCTGACTGGAGAATTCTCGGAGCTTTGTTTCGAACTCTTCGGGATTATGTGCGACAGACCCCGGCGTGACGGGCGTAACGCCGACGAGGTTCAATGCGGCGCCATAATGCTTTGCCAAGTCGACCGCAACTTCAATGCCCCGTTTTAGCTGATCCGCATGGGCTAAATCGATCGGAACCCCAATGACTTTAAACATGAACCATCCCCTAAAATCGTTTGAATTATTACTGCATCGGCGTTTGCACTCTAGCGTCAGTTCGTCATAGCCAAATTGATGTCGCTCAATATGCGCGGTGATCCTTGAGGCGCTCCAGAGCGTTTTTGACGTTGCCCCCGGAAAGTCCTCAGATTGAGGTTAGGGTCACCGAGAGCTTCGACACGCTTGATTTGCAGGACGCCAAGGCTTTCCTTGACGATCTTTCGTAGGTTGAGAGCTCAGCAAAATGCTGCAGTGCAAGGGTTCGCTTGTGACCCAAACCAGAATTCGCGGGCGCAGTTGCTGGGCATTGCCTTGGGCGTGAAGTAGCATCGGCATAGTTATGTCAACGCCGCCCGTCGTTGAGCCAGGATATTTCCGTCGGCGTCAACGCAGCCTCGACGCGGCTATCGTATAAGTTCAGGGATTCCTCGCTCAGAATATCGCGCCATTGCGCGCTGTCGCCGGTGGCGAAAAACTGTTTGTTGTTTTTCCACAATCCGTGATGCGCATGGGGCGCGAATTGATCCGCGTTGTTTCGCATATTTCCGAAATTGGAGATCTGCTGGATTGTTTGAAGGTCGCTGTCTTCGATCGCGACATTCAGGATCGCCGCAAGCCGGGAAATGGAATAGGCGGGATCGCGCTTCATTTCCGCATAGTGAAACAGATGGATATTGGGCAGATGTTCGAATTGGCGAAATGTGCGGTAGTGATGGATCACCGATTGTAGTGAATATTTCGGCGTTCCGTCTTCGTTCACCGGCGGATCGAGCCAGCGCCGGAAGGCGTCGTCGATATCGTCGCCGAGGATGTGGACGTTGGCCTCCTGCATGAAATTTTCTGAATGGTTGCGCAAGGAAAAGAAGACGTCGCGCGGGTCCCGGTGCACCACCACATAGGTATGGGCCGCGCCATAGGGGATGCCGTCCAACGGCGTATGGGTTTTGATGAAACGCCTGTGGGACTGCTCCGCCAGTACGGCGTTCACCTCTTCGACCGTTGCGAAAATTGCGTCGTACCAGGGCGACGCCGCACTAGGGCTGATGTCGAAATCCTCCCATCCCACCAGTAGCAGGGCGCACAGGGTTTGCATCCACGTCGTGCCGCTTTTAGGCGGGGTGCAGACGAAGACGTCGCCGTCCCGCCCCACGAAATGATCCCAACGCGCGCTGTCGGTCATCCCGATTTTGTAAATAACCGTTCGTTGCGGTGTCTCGGAATTCATCACCCACTCCTCTGCCTTGACCCTGCGGCTAAAATGACGTCGCCGGCGCATCCTCGGCAAACACACAATCACCCAAAAAAACAAACTCGCGCCGATCCAAATCGACTTCCGCAATTCCTTCAACATCTGACATCGGCGCGGTGATATCAGCTTTCAGCGGTAAAACGTCTGGATTTCCCCAGCTTCAGATGTGCGCGGCAGCATCGGCCAAGTTCCCAAGATGTCCCTAACCGGTCATTCTGGCGGGCCTACCTTGCGCAACGCATCCAATAATTTATCCCGGTGTTTGGGAAGCTTGAATGTTTCTTTCTTTCCACTGAGCAACCGGGAAAGGAACCGCGGTGCGGTCTTGTTGAGATGTTCCAGATGTTCCCGCAACAACGCCTCGTCGCCGACTTCCGCCGCGTGCGCAATCATCAATGTGCGGCGAATTGGTGCATATGGTTGGGCCAAAATGGCTTTCTCCGTCCAGTGACGAAACCCGCTGTCATCTTCAATAAAAGCGACAAGGGACAGCGCGAGGTAAGCGGTGCCCGTCCACGAGTCTTTTGGGTTGAGCCGAATGGCCTTCGCCGCGACCGCCTTGGCTTTCTCGAAGTCGCCCAGCAACGCCTCAGTGCAAGCAAGCATAGATAGGACCATGGCATCGTTGGGATTGAGGGCGACGCTGTGCTTGTAGTCCTGTCTCGCGGCTTCGCTATGACCGGCAATCGTGTTCGAGAGGCCATGGCAAAAATGGGCCATATGGGAATTCGGCGATAAACTGACGAATGTCTCGGCGGCCTGTTTCAATTCCGCCATGCCCCCTTCGGTATCGTCCGACCACTGCTGGAAAAGATCCAACCAAGTCGCCATACAGATCGTAGAATATGCATTGAGGCATCGCTCGTTGAGTGCAATTGCTTGATACGCCTTTGCTTTGGCCGCTTGCATTGAAGATGATTGCGGCGCGCGCAACCTATCTTGAAAATTGTCCCACGCTTGCCAAGCCAGGTCATGTGCTTCATCGAAGATCCGGTCGCCCCGCCGGATGCGGGCCAGGGAGGCTTCCTTGATGTATGGCACCGTGGCGCTAGCCACCTGTTGGGTCACTTGATCCTGTAAATCGAACACTTCCTCAATGCTGCCGTCGTATCGTTCCGCCCAGAGATGATTACCGTTCTGGCCGTCGATCAACTGGACATTGATACGGACCCGGTTGCCCGCTTTGCGAACGCTTCCTTCCAGGACGAAATGAACGCCCAACTCCCGAGCGACCTCGCGGACGTTGAGGTTCTGATCCTTGTAGGTAAATGCGGTGTTGCGCGCGATCACGAAGAGCTCGTCGAAACGGGACAGTTCGGTGGTGATGTCTTCGGTGATGCCATCGGAGAAATATTCCTGCTCCGGATCACCCGACATGTTGCCGAACGGCAGGACGACGATGGATGGTTTGTCGGGAAGCGGTAATCGTTCCGCCGTCTTGGATGTGGCCGACATTTCTCGTGTTGTCGTTCCGGACCACCGCCAAACGTGGATGGGCCGGGCGATGTTCTTGACCTCGTGTTCGCCACCGTCCTGCCATCCGATATCCATCCGGTCGCGAACCTGTCGATAGGCATCGTCGGACAGAGCCAACCCGTTTGCCTCCGACAGGGCTTCCAGGCGCGCGGCGACGTTCACGCCGTCCCCGAAAATATCATCACCTTCTACAATGATGTCGCCGAGATGCACGCCGATCCGGAAGCATATGGCGACATCGTCGGAGACGGCGGCGTTTCGCGCCATCATACCGTCTTGCACGGCAACGCTGCATTCCACGGCCGCGACGACCGACGGGAATTCGAGAAGCAACCCGTCGCCGGTGGTTTTGACGATCCGCCCTCCATGTTTCTTGATAAGGGGATCGATCAGTTCCGAACGATGCGTATTCAGATCAGAAAGGGTGCCTGTTTCATCCGCACCCATGAGACGCGAATAACCGACAACATCAGCGGATACGATGGCCGCCAGCCTACGTTGGGTTACCTCCGACATGAGGTAAGTTTAGCCGTCGCGATGTGCGGAGTCCTAGTCAGATGTTGGAAAGGTGCGACTTCCACTGTTCCCTCAACATTCGACGTACCGCCGGCGATGCCGCCTTATCGCGACCGTCGCCCGCCTATTGTCACTTTAAGTGACATTATTTTCCGGCTGTTTGGCGCTCGCTATTCCGGCAGTCCTGCCTTGCGCAGGGCCGCAATGCGCGGTTCCAGAAACTCTGTGTTGGCGTGCCGCACGATATGGCGAAAAACAGAAATGGATAGACCCGGTCGCGCTCGCCGTGCCGCGTCAACGGCTGCCCTGGCTTCGTTGAGCCGGTCGAGCCCAACAAGCGCCATTGCCAAATAAATCTGAGTTTGGAAGATGTCGGGACGCACATTCACGGCCTTACGAGCCCATTCTTCGGCTTCATCATATTTTTCAATACTGAAGAAACAAGCTGCCTGCATCGCCTGCATGGCCCAGAGCATTGGATCCTGCGGACTTAGTCGCATGGACATGTCCAGCGCGGCAATGCCTTCCGTCGCCCGACCATACCAAACAAAGGAAGCTCCGAGACCGTAGTAGCCGAGCGCGAAGCTCGAATTGAGGGCGACCGACCGTTCCTGTTCAGCAATGGCACGCTCGCCTTGCCCGGTAAGGTGCAGCATTCGGCCGAGGGCAAGATGGGCGAAACCGTCCTTGTCGTCCAGGGCAACGGCACGCTCGCCGGCGGCGAGCCCTTGATCCAGGGCCTCATCATGGGCGACGGCATAGCCTTGAAACACCTCGAAGAAACAGACATACGCGATGCCCGCGTACGGCAGGGCGAAATCCGGATCGCGCGCTATCGCCTTGTCGAAGAGTGTCCGCGCCGCCTTGAAATCGTCTTTTGTGACCCTATAGAGGTGCCACATGCCACGCTGATAAAGTTCCCAGGCATCCAGGCTTTCCGGCGGCTTGCGCCGGGCACGTTCGCGCTCGTGGGCCTCGATCTCAGGCGCCGTCGCGAACACGATCCGTTCGGTGATTTGGTCCTGTAGTTCAAATATATCGTCTAAGTTGCCGTCGAAGCGATCAGCCCAAAGATGGTTGCCGCTCGCCGCGTCGATCAACTGTGCCGTTATTCGAACCCGTTTGCCGGCTTTTCGGACACTGCCTTCCACCACATACCGGACGCCCAAATCGCTGGCGACCTGTTTAATATCGACCGCACTTTCTTTGTAGGTGAACGAAGAATTGCGGGAAATCACAAACAGAGAACGGAAGCGGGATAGCGCCGTGATAACGTCCTCGGCAATGCCGTCAGCGAAATACTCTTGCTCAGGATCATCCGACATGTTGTCGAATGGCAGCACGGCGATCGACGGTTTGTCGGGTAGCGGTAACGGATCTACTTGTTCGACAACAGAGTGCCGGTCAGACACCCGCCCAACAGACGGCCAACGCCAAACATGGACCGGCTCGGCGATATTTTTCACCGATTGGCTACCGCCATCCGCAAATTCATAGTCGAGCTTGCCGCGCACCTCGGCATGGACCTTTTCCGAGATACAGACACCGCCCGGCTCGGCGATCTCTTGGAGACGAGCCGCCACGTTCACGCCGTCGCCGAAAATGTCGTCCCCGTCGATGATTACTTCGCCGAGATTGACGCCGACCCGGTAGTCAATTCGCCGTTCTTCAGGTTCATTGGTATTGAGCTCGGAAATTATCGTCTGCACAATTACGGCCCAATTGACGGCGTTTGTAACGCTTGGGAATTCAGCTAGCAGACCGTCTCCCATGAGTTTCACCACGCGACCGCCGTTTTCGATAATTTTGGGCTCAACCAATTCCGAGAAACGGGCCTTGAGGCGAACGTGCGTGCCTGTCTCGTCCGCGCCCATCAGACGCGAATATCCGACAACGTCAGCGGAAACGATTGCCGCCAGTCTGCGTTGGGTCCCCTCCACCATGCAGGAAGTGTAGCGGCGCATGTTCGGTAAATCTACGCGCTGCGAGAAGACGGTCTGTAAGTCGGCTCTTCGCTAGACTCGGAAGAAATATTCCGAGTTAACGATGTCCGCTTAGGGTCTCAACGCGGAAAAGCCGCTTATGACGATGGTGAGACCTTAAATTCATCGCGAGATTCGCTCAAAATCGCACTCCATTCAGCGAATATCTCGAACAAGCGGTTCGAACTTTCTTCTCCCGGGCGCGCCAGCATTTTCCATAGCACGCCGTTCGCCGCCGGGTGTTACGGCGCTATATTAAGTTAAGATTTGCAAGGTTGAGCGAGGGTCGAGGCCCTTGTTTCCAGCACGTTTGCGGGTGGTCGCGATTTTTAAGGCTAATTTCTATTAACGTTAACGCAATCTTAAGGTATTGCCGCGATAGTTCCCTGGTTACTCTTTCTCGGATACGAGCCCCCGATGCGCGGACGCCATTCCCGCCTCGGGGGCTTTCCTTTGAGCGGTCCTGAGCGCATATCGGAATACGAAGCAGTTATTCGGCCGCCATGGTTGAACGCGCCTTCCCGCGATAGACGAACATCTCATCCTCCAGGTCGATCGCCGGGAATTCATCCTTCTCGCGCCAATAATCCTGAGTGTGTTGCCATTCCCGTTTGTCGCCTCGTCTTGGCAGGATCGCTAACGCGCGCTGCAGGTAGTTGGGATTGAAGTCGTTCTCATCGATCCAGTCGGACAGCGGCATGTTTTTATCTTCCGGCCGGAGGGCCGGCTCGATGCTCGTCGCACCGGTTTCGCGCATGTGATTGAGCAGACGGCAAACGAAGGCAGCAATCAACTCGCTGCGCAGCGTCCAGCTTGCGCGGAAATAGCCGAACACCCAGGCGAGGTTGGGTACGCCGGTGAACATCATGCCGCGAAAAGTCACGGTATCGTGGAAATCGAGCGGCTTGCCGTCGATGGAGAAGGCGATATCGCCCATGATGTTCATGTTGAAACCGGTTGCGGTCACGATGATATCGGCCTCCAGAACCTCGCCGGACTGTAGCAAGATGCCAGCTTCTGTGAAGCGGTCGATCTCATCCGTGACGACCGATGCCCTGCCCGCGGCAATGCCCTTGAACAGGTCGGCATCGGGCACGAAGGCAATGCGCTGGCGCCAGGGCCGATAGGACGGCGTGAAGTGCTGATCGACATCGTAGTCCGGCCCGAGCAGTTCGCGGACCTGGCCGAGCAGTTCGTCCTTCACCGCTTCCGGCTCGGCAAAGCACCGTTCCGTGAAGGCGGACTGATCGAACATAATTTTTTTCCGCGTGATCTCGTGCACCACGCTTTCGTCGATCTGCAACTCGCGTAAGGTCTCGGCGATTTCGATCGCGTTGCGGCCGGTTCGGAAAAAGGTCGGCGAGCGCTGCAGCATGGTGACATGCGCCGCGGTCTCCGCCATGGCGGGCACCACGGTCGCCGCCGTCGCACCGGAGCCGATGACAACGACGTTTTTTCCGGCATGATCGATATCATCCGGCCAATTTTCCGGATGCGCGATCCGGCCCTTGAAATCCGTCATGCCCTCCCATTCGGGTGTGTAGCCTTCGTTGTGACGGTAATAGCCTTGGCACATCCACAGGAAGTTGGCGCTGATGCGGACGGTCTCGTTCGTGTCGGTGCGGATGGCCTCGATCGTCCAAAGGCTGTCCTCGTAAGACCAATCGGCTTTCAAGATCTTGTGCTGGTAGCGGATATGCTGGTCCAGGTCGTTTTCCTCGATGACCTCGCCCATGTAGGACAGGATTTCCTCAGCCGTGGCGATCGGCGGGCCGACCCATGGTTTGAATCCGTAGCCAAAGGTATGGAGATCGCTGTCCGAGCGAATGCCTGGCGACCGATGCGTCCACCAAGTGCCACCAAAGCTCTCTTCCGTTTCCAAGATGACGAAGCGCGTTTCCGGGCATTGTTGACGCAGATGGTAAGCGCCGGCGACGCCAGAAATACCCGCGCCGACGATCAGAACATCGTAATTTTCGGTTGGTGCCTGACCGGCATTCGCCGCTGCCTGTTGCTTCGCCATCTTATGCGTGCTCCTTTATCTTGGATCGGCCGACGCTCAAATCCGGGGTCCCGCATCGCGGCCCGTCGATCCTGCTGCGCTTCCATTATAGCGTCATTCGACACGCATTTTACCAGCCTGCGGCGAAAAGTCTGGGCAAGGCGATCGTGCATGTGAATCTTGGTTAACCCGCCGAAGTGCGCGGTGTTTCACGCGGCAGATGTGTTTTCTAAGGACATACTGCTTTTCGTTAGCGATGAATTGGGCAATGGGGCAGTGTTTTGCTCTTTATATTTGGCGATACGTCTCACCGGTATAAGATGACGCCGTCATGCATGGTACGTCTGCCCTTATCGACTCTGGTTTTCTGTTTCTGCGCCACGGTGAATCCGAATCCAATGTGGAAGGACTGATCGGTGGCGCGACCGATTACGCCCTGACCGAACAAGGCCGAGAGCAAGCCCGGATGGCAGGGGAACGGCTTCGCGGACAGGAGATCAAAGCGATCTATACGAGCCCGTTGAGCCGCGCCTTTGATACGGCACAGATCGTTGCCGAGGCGATGGGCGGCGCTGCGGTCGAGATTCATGAAGATCTGCGTGAGCGCAATCTGGGCGCCTGGGAAGGGCAGCCGGTTTCCGTGTTCGTCCGGGGCGCGACCCCGGAAGGCGGTGAACCGGTCGACTCATTCCAGACCCGGGTGATTCAGAGTCTTGATGTGATTGCGGCCCCGCCGACGGTGCTTTTGGTGGCGCATGCCGGCGTGTTCCGGGTTTTGCATAATCATCTTGTGGGGGCGGAATATGCCGACCGTGCCCGAAACGCGCATCCGATGAATTTCGCATCCGGCGGCGACCCGGGAACCTGGCGCGTCGACGCCCTGTAACTTTGGAGGCAGCAGCCATGGCGGAGTCAATTTTCCACGTCGGTAACGCGGCCGGGTTTGCCACGGACCGGGTCGATGCGGGCGTGCCCGTCGTCAAGGCCCTGATCGAGTCCGGCGCGCCGGCGGCTCTGTTTTATGAAACGCTTGCCGAGCGGACACTGGCCTATGCGCAGCGCAACCGGCTACGCGATCCGGAAAAGGGCTATACACCGGATCTGGAGCGGTTTTTGGCGCCCGTGCTGAAGGATTGCGTGGCACATAATATTCCGATTCTGGGGAATTTCGGTGCTGCGAACCCAGCCGGGGCAGCGAAGGCGATTCATCGCCTCGCCCAAGAACTCGGGATTGAGGGCATCAAGGTCGCCGTCGTTGAAGGCGACGACGTGCGAGAGGGGTTGCCGTCCATGCAGGTCCAGGCCTGGGAAGAAGAACCGCTCTTCGATGTCGGACGCAGTGACATTGTGGCGGCCAACGCCTATTTGGGCGCGCGCCCGATTGCCGATGCGCTGGCACTTGGCGCCGACGTTGTGGTCACCGGCCGGGTGACGGATTCGGCTTTGGCGCTCGCTCCCCTATTGCACCATTTTGGATGGGACGGTGCCGATTGGGACCGGATCGCATCGGGTGTCCTGACAGGGCATTTATTGGAATGCGGTGCCCAAGCGACGGGCGGCTATTTTGCCGATCCCGGCTACAAGGATGTACCGGGCATGACGGATATTGGTTACCCGATCGCCGAGGTGACCGATAAAGGCGAAATCATTCTGACCAAGCCTTTGGGCACTGGCGGCCGGGTCGACGAACGCACCGTGAAAGAACAGATCCTTTACGAAATTCACGATCCGGCGAATTACCTGACCCCTGACGTCACATTGGATCTCATGGATGTCCGGGCGGAGAAAGTGGGATTGGACCGTGTGAAAATCACCGGCGCCCGGGGGCGGCCCGCACCGGAAACACTCAAGGTCACAATCAGTTTCGCCGGCGGATGGCTGGGCGAAGGCGAAATTTCCTATGCCGGTCCAGGCGCGTCGGCCCGCGCGCGGCTCGCGGCAAAGACGGCCAAGGAACGGGTCGAGCGCGAATTCCCGGGCATCGCCGTACGGACGGATGTGCTGGGGCTGGTCAGTGTGCTGGATGGTGACGGCGGTGACCTGGCTCAAACCCAGCCCGAAACGGAATGGCAGGACGTAAGGGTCCGGCTTGCGGTGAATACGGACGACGAAGAGACGGCGGCCCGTGCGGCGCGTGAAGTGGAGACGCTGTATTGTGCCGGTCCTGCCGGTGGTGCCGGTGTCCGGCTCAATGTCACACCGCGGATCAAGACGGCGTCGTGCCTGATACCGCGAGAATCGATTCAACCCCGTGTCCGCTTGGTCGAGGCCTGAGATGACGGGTTCACTTGTTGAGGTCGCGCTGCGGGAAATCGCGCACGGCCGTACCGGGGACAAGGGCGACCGGTCGAATGTCAGTATCATTCCCTACGCGCCGGATGCGTACGAACAAATTGCCGAACAGGTCACCGCCGACCGTATGCAAGCCGCTTTCGCACATCGCGGCGCGAGCAAGGTGGTGCGCTATGATCTGCCCGTCTTGGGGGCCTTCAATTTTGTGCTCGATGATGTCTTGCAGGGCGGCGTGAATGGCAGTCTCAATCTGGATGGCCATGGCAAGAGTCTTTCTTTCGTGGCTCTGTCGGTCACAGTGACAGTGCCTGAATCTGTCGTGGAGAACGCACGGGCAGCACGGCAAGCGGACAGAAGTGCGTGATGCCTGATAACGATTTACACCTCGTCAATGTGCGCACTGCCGCAGGCATAAAAACCGAAATTCTGGTTCGGGAAGGCCGTATCACGGCGCTCGGCACGGCGCTGGATGGCGGCGGCATGACGCAGGTGGACGGCAACGGGGATCTTGTGCTGCCGGCGCTGGTGGACAGTCATCTGCACCTCGATAAATCGATGGTTGGTTTGCCTTGGCACCCGCATGCGGCCGGCCCCGACCGGCAGAGCCGTATCAACACCGAGAAAACGATACGTGATGGGTTGCCGCTATCCGTTGCGGTGCGCGCCGGCAATCTCATCGAACGCCTTGTCGTGCACGGTACGGGTCACTGCAGGACCCATGTCGATGTCGATCCGGAACTGGGTCTCTCTAGCGTCGAGGGTGTGTTGGAGGCCCGCGATCACTACAAAAATGCGATCACGGTTCAAGTCATTGCCTTCCCGCAGAGCGGCGTTCTGGCTTGCCCTGGGACGTTGGCCGTCATGGAGGCGGCTTTGAGCGCGGGCGCTGATTTGCTTGGCGGAATCGACCCCGCTGGGATCGATGGCGACGTGGAAGGGCAACTTAACGCGATCTTTTCGCTTGCCGAGAAATACGGCGTGGGGATCGACATTCATCTGCATGACGGCGGCGAACCCGGGGCCGCCGAAGTCGCCGCGATTATCGAACGCACTAAGGCGCATGGCATGCAGGGCCGCGTTGCGATTAGCCATGGGTTTTGCCTTGGCGATATCGCGGAAGCCGCCGCGGACCGGCTAATCGACGGCATGGCCGAAGCTGGCATCACCAATGTCACACACGCGCCGGGTGGCTCTTCGATCCCGCCCGTCAAGAAGATGCACGAAAGAGGCGTTGCCGTCGCCGCAGGCAATGATGGCATCCGGGACAGTTGGTGCCCCTATGGGGACGGCGATATGCTGGAGCGCGCCATGCTGATTGGTTGGCGCTCGAACTTCCGGACCGATCCGGATCTCGAGCTTGCGTATCATTTCGCATCGCAGGCCGGTGCTGATTTGCTTGGTGTCTCCGATTACGGTCTTGCGGTCGGAAACCGCGCCGATTTTTTCACGATTCCGACTGAAACCACTGCGGAAGCGGTCGTCCGGCATCCACAACGATCGCTCGTCGTTCATGGTGGACAGATCGTTGCGCGAAACGGCCTCTATGAGGGCGGGACCTGACATCGTATCCTGACACTAACAAGGGGAGGGAAATTGATGAGACTGGGCGTCAGCTTAAATATCCAAGGCGAAGATATTGCGAGCGGCCGCTCCTATACCGAGGGCATGCGGCTGGCGGAGAAGGTTGGATTCGAAGGGCTCTGGTTTTTCGATTCGGTCGGGCGCGGCAACTTCCGGCCCGACCCGGTGAGCGCGATGTCTGCAGCAGCCCCGGTCACGGAGAAAATCGATCTTGGCACCTGTATTCTCCAAGTTCCCTTGCGGCGGCCGGTCGAACTCGCACATCGAATTCTAAGCGCCCATTATTTGTCGGGCGGACGTGTGCGTCTCGGGGTTGGCGCGGGCTCCACGGAAGCTGATTTCAAGGCGACGGGTAACGACTATCAACGAAGATTCAAAGACCTGGCAGCAGCGCTACCTGTTATGCAAAGCCTTTGGCGCGGCGAAACCGTAGGCGACGCCAATTTGACGCCGATGGAATCGGTGAAAGGCGGACCACCGATCTTGATAGGCAGCTGGGCAGGCAGCCGCTGGATTCCGATTGCCGCCAAACAGTATGACGGCTGGATCTCATCGGCCCACTTCACAAACATCGCTACCTTGAAGGAAGGCTATAAACGCTTCAAAGGGGAAGGCGGCGGCCGGACGGTCGCATCCAACATTCCCGTCGATCTAACGGCAGACAGCAAATCGCTTACCGATGATGATCATTTGGACTTGCGCTGCGGTCCCGAAGAGGCCAAGGCGCGTTTGAATATGCTGGCGGAGATCGGCTTCGACGACGCGATCGTTACCGTGTTCGACTTTACGGAGGAGCATTTGGCGACAGTGCGGGCGCTCTTTTCGTGATTGTGAGCTGATGCCCTTTCTAGATCGTCCTGGCGGTCTGTCGATCCATTATGAGATTGATGACTCTACCGACCCTTGGTCTGATGCGCCCACTCTGATCTTGCAACATGGCAACGGCCGGTCTGGAAAGTTCTGGTACCGCTGGATTCCCTACCTCTCCCGGCATTTTAGAATCGTGCGGCCGGATATGCGCGGGTTGGGAAAATTTCGCGGGAACCTCGATCTCGACCGGGATTTGACACTAGACGCGCTGGTCGGCGATTTGATGGCGTTGTTGGACGAACTCGGCGCTGACAATGTGCATTATTGCGGCGAGTCGATGGGCGGCATTTTAGGTCTCGCCCTAGCGGCGCAACATCCGGCCCGGGTTCGAACGCTGACACTGGTGGCCTCTCCCGTGTTCATTGAAGAGGGGATGAAACAGCGCTACGCGTTGGGGCATGGTTCGCGGACCGATGCCATGGAGGCACTTGGCATCCGGGAATGGGTGGCGACGACGACGCGCGGCACGCGAATTCCGGAGGATGAAGAGCCGGACCTTTTCGAATGGTACGTCGATGAGTTTTCGAAAGGCGACCCTGTTGTGCAGGTCGCGATGTCGAAATTGGTCAATGCCGCGAACGCGTCCGATTTTTTGCCCATGATAAGGGCGCCGGTGCTCGGCCTGTACCCGACCTCTGGACAGATTACGAGCGCTGCGCAGGAACGATTGTTGGCAGAGGGGCTATCGGATTTCGAATTGATCCACCTGCCGACGCCCTATCACATGGTGCATCTGCTTTATCCGAAAGAATGCACGAAAGCGCTCCTGCAATTCTGCATGCGGCACGCGTAAAGGCCGAATTCCGGGCTCGTTCAGCCGTTGTCTTGCATCTGTTTTACGAACCGAACATCGCCATAGGGGTCCGGAATGCGGCGCATGGCTTGTGTGGTCGTAGGGGCCAAAACTTTCCGTTTCGCCTGATTATGCAGAACCCTGCGGAGAAAAGTGACCGCCTGTTGTTGTAAGAGGGCGATCAGGCTGGTCTCTCGGTGGATATCGTCAAAACCGATAGGGCGAGCGCCGTCGACATGGGCATGCTCCATGGGTATTCCCTTCAATTATAAATGTTTCATCGCCTGCTCACTCAAGGCTGATTTTCATTTGAAATAGGCGTGTTATTGGTTAGTCACAACCTATTTTTACTTCTTTATACATCAGAAAAAATGAACTATAAGCTATTCTTATGCGAAACCTACCGTCACTCACCGCATTGCGGGCCTTTGAGGCTGCCGCACGCCATCTCAGCTTTTCGAAGGCGGCTGAAGAACTGCATGTCACGCCCGCCGCTGTGAGCAATCAGATCAAATCGCTTGAGGCGTTCTACAATGTGCAACTGTTTCGGCGATTGACCCGCGCCCTGGTTCTGACCGAGGCGGGGCAGCTTGCCCTGCCGCTAATGCGTCAAGGCTTCGATAAGCTGGCGGAGGGGGCGGACCGGCTCGCATCGTTTGATCGTGGCGGTGTTTTGACGGTTGGGGCGACGCCCTTCTTCGCATCGAAATGGCTTGTCCCGCGGCTGGATGGATTTTTTCACGCCTACCCGGATATTGAAATTCGGATAGCGGCGTCGACCCGCGACGTCGATTTGGCTCATGATGATGTCGAAATTGGTATTCGGCTCGGCTTGGGGCACTATCCGGGTCTTCGGGTCACGAAGCTGATGAAGGAACAGGTTTTTCCGGTTTGCAGTCCGCGTCTGATGGAAGGGCTGCATCCGCTCCGGAGTCCGGAAGACCTCAGATACCATACTCTGCTTCACGTCGAGTACGTTGAGGCGTGGCCCGATTGGGCGCGTTGGCTGAAAGTTGCGGGCCTAGAAAGCATAAACGCGAAACGAGGGCCGCGATTCAACCAGCTGGGCTTGCCTGTACAGGCCGCAATCGAAGGGCAGGGTGTCGCATTGGCGAGTAGCGTTCTGGTCATGGACGATCTGGCGGCCGGCCGGCTCGTCAGACCGTTCGACCTCGCGATGGATGTGGAACTGGCCTATTATGTCGTGTGCCTAGAGTCCACGGCAGACCAGCCAAGAATTAAAGCCTTTCGCGATTGGGTGATCGCGGAAGCCATCGAACGCCAGACAGTTTAACCGTCAATAATAGCGGAACAGAAATTTGCCTCAGCATCTTCGAGCTGCCTTGTGGATGGGGGGTACGCTAATTTCTCTGTCAATGATGGGGCTGGCCGCGCGCGAACTCTCGGCGGTCTATGACACCGGACAAATTCTGCTCGTTCGCAATGCCGTCGGCTTTTTGGTCATCCTTGCGATCATGCTGAAGCAGGGGACTGCCATCATGCGGACGGAGCGCGTTGGCATGCATGGGCTGCGAAATTTTGTCCATATGATCGGCGTGGCAAGTTGGTTTTACGGCATCGCCCAGCTGCCTTTGGCGGAAGTGTTCGTTCTGGAATCGACCTTGCCGATCTGGGTTGTTCTGCTGGCGATCCCTTTTCTCGGTGAGCGATTTTCGATACCGCGTGCCGGTGCCGTCGTGCTTGGGTTTTTAGGGATCCTGATCATTCTGCGGCCAGGCCTGGCCATTATAGATCCGGCGGCGCTCATCGTGCTTGTCGGTGCGTTCGGGTTCGGCGCCGCAAATGTTGCAACGAAAGCGCTCACGCGAACCGAAGGCCCGCTGACCATCCTGTTTTGGATGTTCCTGCTACAGCTTTTGGCGAGTGCGGCGATTGCAGCACCAACGATCTTCGTGCCGCCACCGGAAATGTGGATTTGGATTTTTGCGGTTGGACTGACGGGAATCGCGGCACATTATTGCACGGCGCGCAGCTTGACGCTTGCCGATGCAACTCTCGTAATCCCTTTGCACTACATCCGAATCCCGCTGATCGCCTGGCTAGGCTGGCTGCTCTACGATGAGACGGTCGATATTTGGCTGGGCATCGGCGCGTTTGTCATTTTCATCGGGACGATGATTACCGTTCGCGCGGGCAATAAATAAGTTTCTTCAAAACTTAAGCAGAAATTTGACAATCTTCTTCGTCCGTTCGCTGAATAACGACGGTGTATAGTAGCTGCCTGCCGCTCGTTTGCTCACTTCGCCGAGCGTGGGATAGGGCGCAATGAGGCCCGCCATGGTGCCGATTTTTTGCTTGCCGGACACCGCCATAACCCAGGGCATCAGCAACTCACCTGCACGAGGCCCTACGATTGTTGCCCCCAGCACCCGGCCGCGCTTGCTGGTAATCACCTTGATGAGACCCTCAGTTTCGCGTTCCGCTTGGGCCCGGTCGTTCTCGTGAAAGGGCCAGCGCAGGACATTCATATCGCCCGGTTGATCCGCCTTCGCTTGGGTTTCTGTCATGCCGACATGCGCCAGTTCGGGATCGGTATAGGTCACCCAGGGCACGGCGCGGTAATCGACCTTGGCGGGCAATTTGAACAGGGCGTTCCGGATAACGATGCCCGCGTGATAGCCCGCCATATGCGTGAACTGATACGGGCCGGCGACGTCGCCTATCGCGAAGATTTTTTTGTTTGAAGTGCGCAACCGCGCATCGACGCCGATTCCTTTGCGTTCGTACTCGACCCCGGCCAATTCCAGGTTCAGCCCGTCGAGATTCGGCTGCCGTCCGGCGGCAATTAGAAGATGTGAACCCTTGACCCGGTTTTCCTCACCATCTTTTTCCGTGACGACGACGATGCTGTCGCCATCCCGTTCGATTGCGGTTACCGCGGTCTGTGCGCGGATATCGATCCCGTCGGCAGTGAATTGCCGGCGCACGATTTCGGTCAGTTCCGGGTCGTCCTTGCCGAGAAAGTCGAACATCTCAACGACCGTCACGTGCGCGCCGAGTCGCCGGTGCGCTTGCGCCAGTTCCGCGCCGATCGGTCCGCCGCCGATGACGATTAGATGTTCGGGACGGTGATCCAGATCGAAGACCGTTTCATTCGTGAGGTACGGCACAGCATCAAGGCCGGGTATTGGCGGAACCATAGCAGCAGAACCCGTCGCGATGACGAAACGCTTCGCTTTGATCCGGCGTCCGTCCGCTTCGATCTCGCCGGGCCCGACAAATTCTGCCGCGCCCTTGATCACCCTGACGCCGAGCCCCGTGAACCGTTCCACGGAATCGTTCGGTTCGATGGCTGCGATCACGCCGCGCACATGATCGCGGACCTTTACATAGTCAACCGAAGGGGTAACGCTTTGCACGCCGAACCGGTCCGCGTGGCGCATGATATGGGCCGTATGACCCGCCGCGATCAGGGCCTTTGAGGGGATGCAACCATAATTCAGGCAATCGCCGCCCATCTTGTCGCGCTCGATCAAGGCCACGTCGGCGCCCATCTGTGACGCGCCCGCCGCGACGCTCAGTCCGCCGGAACCGGCGCCAATGACGCAGATATCGACTGTTATTGTTTCCGCCATCGGCGCCTCTCTATCACATCGGGGTATCAGTACTTTGATACCGATACGGCCCTAAGGTTACCTATAGGCTGGTGATTTGTCCGATCAGGTTTAAATGAACCTTTTGTGAGGCGCGTGTCAGGCGAGACTTTTCGAAGCGATCTCATAGACGTCCATCGACAGGCGGTTGCCCGCGTCTAAAATACGTTGGAGTTGAGCCTTCATGGACGTTTGTCGTTTGGCGTCAAAACGGCGCCAGGGGCCAAGCGGCGCCAACAGCCGCGCCGCCACCTGCGGGTTCAACGGATCGAGTTGCAGGACTTTATCGGCGAGGAACGCATAACCGCTGCCGTCGGCGGCATGAAAGCGAAGCTGATTGCTGTTGCAGAAGGCGCCGATAAGCGCGCGGACCCGGTTCGGGTTGCGGATCGAGAAGGCATCGTGGTCCTGCAATGCGATCACGTCATCGAGTGTGCTCTGGCGCGATGACATGGCCTGGATAGAGAGCCATTTGTCCGTAACGATCGGGTCTTGTTGCCAGGTTTCGTAGAAATCGGCGAGCGCATCCGTTCTCTCCGTTCCTTCAAGGTCGGTCAGGATGCCGAGCGCGGCGATACGGTCGGTCATATTGTCTGCGTTAGCGTATTGGGCGGAACAGAGCGCCGTCGTTTCCGGTTCCTCCAGCGAGGCGAGGTATGCCAGTGCCGTATTGCGCAACCGCCGGCGGCCGGCTTCCGCGGCATCGGGGCTGTAACCCTGATTGCCAGCATTACTGTGGTACAGCGCGGTAAGCGGTTCGCGCAGACGTTGCGCAATACTGCGACGCAAGGTTTCGCGCGCCTGGTGAACCGCATCGACATCGACTTCCTTCATTTGATTGCCGAGATATTCTTCCCCCGGCAAGGTCAGCATCTGTGCCATGAAGGCCTTATCCGAAGCATCTCCCTTGAGCACGTTTTCGATCGCCTCAATAAAGGCATCCTCGGCCTTGGGCTGCCGGCCGTTTTGGATCGCTTCGACCATGTCGAGCAGGAGCGCCACGGCAAATTGCTGCCCTGACTCCCAGCGGCTGAACGGATCGCTGTCATGCGCCATCAGAAAACCGTGTGCATTCCGGTCAAGCGGTGGATCGATGACGACCGGCGCGGAAAAGCCACGCAGCAGAGAAGGCGTCGGTCTTTCGAAAATGTCCGAGAACTCAAATGTCTGCGTTTTTTCGGTAATCTCAAGAATGCGGGTCGTGGGCGCGCTATCGTCCGGACCGCCAACGATACGAAGGGGCAGGTCTTCTCCGTCTGCACCGAGAAGCCCGATCGACAATGGCACGACCATTGGCTGCTTGTTAGCTTGGCCCGGCGTGGATGGACAGGATTGCGCAACCGTCAAAGCGTAGGTTTTGCCGGCGGCGTCATAGGCGCCATCGACTGAGATACGCGGCGTACCGGCCTGATCATACCACCGTCGGAAGCGTGTCAGGTCCGCACCGCTCGCATCGGCCATGGCGGCGACGAAATCCTCGATCGTCGCGGCCTCACCATCGTGGCGCTCGATATAGAGATCCATGCCGGCGCGGAATTTCTGCTTTCCGATCAGGGTTTGGATCATGCGGATCACTTCCGCACCTTTTTCGTACACCGTCGAGGTATAGAAATTATTGATTTCTATATAGGATTTCGGCTGAACGGGGTGGGCGAGTGGACCGGCGTCCTCGGGAAACTGGCGCGCGCGCAGCATGCGGACATCGGCGATGCGCTTGACGGCAGCGGAGCGCATATCGGCGGAGAATTCCTGATCGCGGAAGACGGTCAGCCCTTCCTTGAGGCTGAGTTGAAACCAGTCGCGGCAGGTTACCCGGTTGCCGGTCCAGTTGTGCAAATATTCATGCGCGATAATGGCCTCAATATTGGCATAGTCGGCATCGGTTGCCGTCTCCGGCTTGGCCAGCACATATTTGGCGTTAAAGACGTTTAAGCCTTTGTTCTCCATCGCGCCCATATTGAAGTCGTTGGCGGCAACGATCATGAAAATGTCGAGATCGTATTCGAGGCCGAACTTTTCTTCGTCCCAACGCATCGATTTCTTCAGCGATTCCATGGCAAAATCGCAGCGATCCTCATTTCCAGGCTCGACATAGATGCGCAGGGTTACGTCGCGACCGGACGCCGTTACGAAATGGTCTTCGACGCAGACGAAATTGCCGGCGACCAGAGCAAAAAGATAGGACGGTTTGGGAAAAGGATCATGCCAAACGGCACGATGGCGGCCATTCGGCAACTCTTCGCTTTCGATGAGGTTCCCGTTGGAAAGGAGTACGGGGTTCTTGGCCCGGTCGGCGATGATTTCCGTCGTATAAACCGAGAGACAGTCAGGCCGGTCCAGGAAATAGGTGATTTTGCGGAACCCTTCCGCTTCGCATTGGGTGACGAAATTGCCGCTGGAATTGTAAAGACCCTCGAGCGCCGTGTTTTCTATGGGCGCGCAAACCGTTTCGATTTCGAGAATGAACGATTTCGGTGGTTGCGCCAGCGTTAACTGGTTCGCGTCGACCCGGTACTTTTCCGGACTCAAACCTTGACCGTCGAGCGTGACGGATTTTAGTTCGATATCCTGGCCGTGAAGTATCAGTGGCGGTGCGCCGTTCGCGGTATCGGCACGCCGCACATCGAGTTTAGACCTTACTACGGTGCGCGCTGGATCCAGTTCGAACCGCAGATTCACTTCCTCTATGCGGTAGTCTGCTGGCCGGTAGTCAGCGAGGTTGATGGCATTCGGCGTCGATGGCATTGGCGTCAGTCTACGAGTTCATACACCGAGTCGACCGTTGCCTCGCCTTCGCAACGCACTCGTCCTTCGTCCTGCATTTGGATTAAATGCGAGAGCACGGAACGGGCTGCTGCCTTATGCAGTCGCTGGTGCGCATTCACATAGATAATCGGAACCATGTCCGTGATCTTGTTCTGGCCGTCCCTGATGCACTGGCGAATTTGCTCTTCGCGCCGTGCGCGGTGGTCAAGGAAGGACTGAACGAAGGGTTTGGGATCGCGGATCGGCGGTCCGTGCGTCGGCCAGAAAATTTCTTCCTCTCGGTCGCGGACCTTGCGGAGCGAGTGCATGTAGTGCGCCATATCGCCGTCCGGCGGTGAAATAACCGACGTCGACCAGCCCATGACGTGATCACCGGAGAACAGCGCATTCTCTTCTTTTAAGACGAAGCAGAGATGGTTGGAGGTGTGTCCCGGCGTATGCACCGCTTCCATGGTCCAGCCTTTACCCTCGATGACATCGCCGTCCTGCACGACGTGATCGGGGCGGAAATCCCAATCGCCGCCCTCTTCGACCTTTGGGGCCTTCTGGTTACCGTGATGCGGTCCGTATCCGTAGGTCGGCGCTGCCGTTTTCTCTTTCATCGGTGCCGCCGCGGGCGAATGGTCGCGATGAGTATGGGTGATGATCTGATGCGTGATCGTCTCCCCATCCAGGACTGCAAGCAAGGCTGCAATATGCTCGTCATCCAAGGGTCCTGGGTCGACGATGCCGACATTGCCCTGACCGATGATGTACGTTCCCGTGCCCATATAAGTAAACGGCCCCGGATTATGCGCAATTATGCGCCGGATCAACGGGCTCACTTGCTGGACTTTGCCGTATTCGAAATCGATATCTTTCACGAAAGGGACGGGCATCGGCATGGAGGTACCTCGAATTTTAAAGATGGCAGCGAACATGTGCCGCGACTGGTCGTTCGTCAACCCCGGCACGATTCGAGCCAAATAGTGAGCGCCGGTTGTTGCCGGCACGCCGCGCGGGTAGATTGTGCCTTTCGCATAATTGATCGCGCTTAACATTTCATAAAAGGAACTGCCCGATGTTCACCACGCGTCCGGAATTGCTTGGAACTTTCGGGGTCGTGTCATCGACCCATTGGCTGGCCTCTGCCGCTGGCATGGCCATGCTGGAAGCGGGCGGCAACGCTTTCGACGCAGCAGTGGCGGCCGGGATGACGCTGCAGATTGCGGAACCGCACCTGAACGGTGCTGGTGGCGACATGCCGGCGCTGATTCATCGCGCCGATACCGGCGAAAACCACGTTATTTGCGGTCAGGGCACCGCGCCGGGCGGCGCGACGATCGCGCATTACAAGGGTTTGGGTCTTGATCTTGTGCCAGGCACGGGTCTGTTGGCGACGGTGGTGCCGGGCGCCTTCGACGCGTGGATGCTGATGCTGCGTGATCACGGCACAATGACTATGGAAGAGGTGTTCGCGCCTGCCATGGGGTATGCGATTAATGGCGCGCCCATGGTTGGCCGCGTCGGCGAGACGATTTCCACCGTCCGCGAGATGTTTGAGACCGAATGGCCGACCTCCGCCGCGGTCTATTTACCGAACGGCAAGATACCCGCGCCGGGCAGCCTGCTTGGCAATCCGAAGCTGGCGGAAACCTGGCAGCGCCTTATCGACGAGGGCAAAGCAGCCGGCGGCGACCGGATCGCACAGATCGACGCCGCACGAGACGCGTTCTACGAAGGGTTCGTCGCCGAGGCGATCGACAAGTTTTGCCGTGAAAACGAGGTCATGGATGTGACGGGGCGACGCCATAGCGGTGTGCTCAACGGTGCGGACATGGCGGCGTGGCGGGCCAGCTACGACGCGCCGCAGACTTATGAGTATGGCGACTATACGGCGATGAAGACGGGGCCATGGGGACAGGGCCCGGCGCTGCTGCAGATGCTGGCTCTCCTGCAGGGATATGGTCTCTCGGCCATGGATCCGGTCGGGCCGGACTTTGTGCATGTCGTCGTCGAGGCAGCGAAGCTGGCCTTCGCTGACCGTGAAGCGTTCTACGGTGACCCCAACTTCGTCGACGTGCCGATGGAGACATTGCTCAGCGATACCTACAACGCCGAGCGCCGCAAACTGATCGATATGGGCGCGGCGTCGATGGAGTTCCGCCCTGGAACCGTTGAAGGGTTCGGTGGCGTGGTCGACTACGCCGCCCATGTTGCCGCTGGAGGCATGGCGCTGGGTGCTGGCATTGGCGAGCCGACGGTCAGCAAGCAGGGCATGGTTGCGGGCGATACCTGTCATGTCGACGTCATCGACAAAGAGGGCAATATGGTTGCCTGTATGCCGAGCGGTGGCTGGCTGCAAAGTTCACCGATCATTCCGGAGATTGGCTTCTGCCTCAATAGCCGGGCGCAGATGTTTTGGCTCGAAGAGGGCCGCCCCGCGACCTTGGAGCCCGGCAAGCGGCCGCGCACAACATTGTCGCCTTCGATGACTTTGAAGGACGGGAAACCTTACATGGCATTCGGTACGCCAGGTGGCGACCAGCAGGACCAGTGGCAGACCAATTTCTTCCTGCGGCACGTACATTTCGGTATGAACTTGCAGGAATCGATCGACGCCCCATCCTGGCACAGCGAGCATTTCCCAAGTTCCTTTTACCCGCGCGCCGCGACCCCGGGTCGTCTCGTTGTCGAAGGCCGTTTCCCGCAAGCCACTGTCGATGAACTCCGCCGCCGTGGTCACAAAGTCGAGGTCGGTGACGATTGGTCCGAAGGCCGCATGTGCGCCGCCGCACAAGGGGGCGGCGTGCTCAAGGCCGGCGCCAATCCGCGCGGAATGCAGGGTTATGCGGTGGGGCGGTAAAAGGAATAACGAACATTCTCGCTGGAAGCCTTCTAAAACAGAGCGCGAACCAAAACCGCAAACGGCTTGCCATCGTTGCTGCTGACGCCCAACTGGATTTTGCGACGCTGGATGCGGCGGCCGATTCGGTTGCGCGCGCTCTTCGTGCGGCGACCCTTGGAAAAGGCGACCGAATTGCAGTGCTGAGCCGAAATTGTGGCGATTACGCAGCCCTATATTTCGGGTCGGTGCGGGCGGGGACAGTGCTCGTGAACCTGTCGCCGCGCAATACCACGGACGAGGTGCGCGATCTGCTTGCGCGATCCCAATCCAAGATGCTGTTTCACGATGGCATGGAAATCGCGACGGATATCCAAATGATCCGGTTCGGCGAGGATTTTAAAACCTTCGCGTCGGGCAATGCGTCCATCGAAAACATCGTCCTCTCCCCCGACGACCCATTCTGCATCACCTACACCGGCGGTACTACGGGGCAGCCGCGCGGCGTTTTGGTGAGCCACCGGGCGCGGGCTGGGCAGGCGCATGCCATCGCCAAGGCGTTCGGGTTCACGGAGAACGATGTGGTCTGCGTCTCAACGCCGATGTCGCATGTCGCGGGCCTCTTCGTCTGCTTTCAGCCGGCGGTTGCTGCAGGGGCAACCAGTGTGCTGCTCGAGCGCTGGGAGGCTGGCGCGTTTCTCGAGCAAGCGGAAAACCAAGGCGTCACGGCCACGGTCATGGTGCCGACGCAGCTGATCGACCTGCTGGCAAACGAGG
The DNA here is from genome assembly GCA_021774435.1 of Alphaproteobacteria bacterium. Taxonomy (GTDB): domain Bacteria; phylum Pseudomonadota; class Alphaproteobacteria; order UBA8366. The sequence goes on along the minus strand of JAJFJB010000297.1, from coordinate 38,697 downwards.
CGTTCCGGCCCGAGCGGCTGGCGACGTTGCGCCGCGTCGTCTATGCCGGTGCGCCGATGCCGGCGCCAGTGCTGGCACGGTTGATGGAAACCCTACCCTGGGTCGAGTTCATCGAGAATTACGGCCAGTCGGAGCTCGGCGCCCTGACCGTGCGGCGCGGCGCCGACTTGCCAGCGAAGGTGGGCAGCATCGGGCAGGCGATCGACGGGGTGGAATTGGCGGTGCTCGGCCCTGATGGCGGACCGCTTGCCTCGGGGGAGGTCGGCGAACTGTGTTGCCGCGGACCCAATGCCCTACTTGGGTACGATGGCGATCCGGAAGCGACCGAAGCGCTCTACAAATACGGCAACGGGTGGATCGCGACCGGCGATGCGGTGCGCTGCGACGAAGACGGGTTCTACACGCTGGTCGAGCGGCTGCGCGACATGATCATCCGAGGCGGCGAGAACATCTATCCGGTGGAGATCGAAAACGTGCTGTTTGGTCATCCCGCCGTCGCGGAATGCGCGGTCATCGGCATTCCCGATGGCCGGCTTGGCGAGGTGCCGGTGGCTTACGTGGTCCGCGCCGGCGAGGGCACTGCGGATGCGCGAGAGTTAATTGACCATTGTGAGTCTCGTCTTGCGCGATACAAGGTGCCTAGGATCGTTCGGTTCGTGGCGGAATTGCCGAAAACGGCGGTCGGCAAAGTGCGCAAGAACGTACTGCGCGCGCGGTACGAATAGTCAGGTGCCCGATTTGGCCGGTTTGTTATTGCCGCGAAAGGCCTTGAGCTGCTCCACCACCAGTTCCGCGGAACCGCTGACCGGTGAAAATATGTAACTGCGCACGGGGCCGGTGCCCTTGATGCTGGACAGGTTGCCGAAAAGCGACCAATCCGCCTCAGACAGCCGAAGCTTGAGCCTCGGAAAATTCCGTGGCCCGCCTTTTCCGGTGAACATGCGCTCGACTCCGATATCCAGCACGTCGTGCCAGGGTACGAAGACGAGCCGCGTGCGAGCAGCCGTGACATACAGGCCGTCCAGGGTAGCTGCTACGTTGACCCATGCGCGCCAGTCGTAAGGCCGCGCAAGTACGAGTACGGAGCAACAGACGATCGCGGCGATTGTAGCGCCGATGGCATAGAGATGGGCGCTGGGACCTGTAACGTCTAATGCGAGGGCCGAACACAGCAAAGCGCCAAATGCGAGAAAAATTGTCGTGAGCTTGCGCACCCAAGGTTTCGCCGTGAGGATTAGGCGTGGCTGCGGCAATAGCCGGAGATCTTTCTGGGTACGGATCGTTTGCGCTGCCATTTTTCGCTTCTGAAATGCCGGGCCAGGTCCGATTGGGTCTAATGTCAATCTGTTGCGCTGAACTATCGCTATACAGGTGGTTTCGTTAAGTGTTTGTTAGCGCTGTGCCACAGCCTTCGACGGACCAGCGCCATCGGTGCTTGCCCGTAGCTGGCCGCGCCATGCTGCCACCTTGACATTGCTCAAGAAAACGGGCGTAAAACCCGTATAGAAATTACAAAGCCGCGCGCGCACAAGCGCGGTGTCACGATAGGGAGGAATGTCATGCTTTTAAGAACAATCGGTGCCGGATTGGTCGCGGCAGCTACGTTCGCTGCGGCGACCGCCCAGGCTGCTGAAGTGAAGATCGGTTTTGTGACGACGCTGACGACGCCGGCAGGTGTGATCGGCCGCGATATGAAGGACGCCTTCGAGCTGGGCCTTGAGGATATAGGCCGCAAGATGGGCGGTCTCGATGTCAAGGTCATGTATGAGGATGATGGTTTCAAACCAGAAATTGGCAAACAGAAAACCGATAAGCTCGTCCAGAAGGACGATGTCGATTTCGTTGCTGGCTATATCTGGTCTCATGTGCTGCTGGCATCTCGCAAATCGGTGCTGGGTGCGGGCAAATTCCTGATCAGCTCTAACGCCGGCCCCTCACAATTAGCGGGCAAGCTATGTCATAAGAATTTCTTCTCGACGTCATGGCAGAACGATCAGACGCCGATGGCGATGGGCGAGGTGTTGAACCAGCGCGGCGTCAAATCGCTTTACGTTATCGCGCCGAATTACGCCGCCGGCAAGAACATGGTCGCGGGCGTAGAACGCACCTTCAAGGGCAAGATCATCGGCAAGGATATGACGAAATGGCCGGGCCAACTCGACTTTTCCGCTGAGTTGGCCAAGGCGCGTGCTGCTAAGCCGGATGGCGTCTTCATCTTCTACCCTGGCAAGGCCGGCGGCGCGTTCATGAAGCAGTACCAGCAGGCCGGACTGAGTGGACAGATTCCACTTTATTCTGTCTTTACGGTCGACTCGATTAGCTTGCCGAAATTCCAGAAGGTAAATCTCAGCGGCGTTATGGGCAGCTTCATGACGCAGTTCTGGGCACCCGATCTGGATACGCCGCAGAGCAAGAAATTCGTTTCAGGCTTCAAGAAGAAATATGGCCGTTATCCTTCCTTCTATGCTGCCCAGACCTATGACACGGTGTTCCTGATCAAGAGTGCGGTGGAAGCGGTTAACGGCGATCTGAAAAACATGGACGGTATGCGTGCGGCGATGGCGAAGGCGAATTTTCCGTCCGTCCGCGGTCCTTTCAAATATGGCAAGAACCACTTCCCGGTGCAGAATTTCTATCTGCGTGAAGTGGTGAAGGATAGCGATGGAGTCTGGACGACGGCGGCTCGGCAGGTTGTGCTCAAGGAGCATGTCGATACCTATGCCAAGGACTGCAAGATGTAGCGGTCTCGGGCTTTAGACGGAATTACCGATAGTTCCCTCACCCCGGCCCTCTCCCCAAGGAGAGAGGGATTAGGATATGACCTATTGAACCCTCTCTCTCAGGAGAGGGCAGGGTGAGGGGAAAACCGCTCAAGTCGCGACTTCGTAACTAACTTCAGACGCACGATATGACCTGGGCCCTCCTACTCGAACAGACGTTAAACGGGTTTCAGCTCGGCGTGCTGCTTTTCCTGCTGGCTGCGGGCTTGACGCTGGTCTTTGGAATCATGGATCTGGTCAATCTCGCGCATGGCTCGCTGTATATGGCCGGCGCTTTTTTCTGTGCGACATTCACGGACTGGACGGACTCATTTGTCATTGGCGTGCTGTTGGCATTGCCAGCGACATTGGTTCTCGGAATCATTGTTGAAATGGTCGCGCTGCGAACGCTCTATGCACGCGACCATCTGGATCAAGTGCTCGCGACGTTCGGCATTATCCTGTTCTTCAATGAGTTGACCCGGATCGTTTGGGGCCCAGAAGGGTTGGTGATCCCGCTTCCGGGTTGGCTCGACGGCAATATCGAGATCATGGCGGATGTCTTCTATCCGACATTCCGTATTTTGATCATCACCGTTGGACTTGTTGTTGCGTTGGGGCTTTACGTCTTGGTTGCCAAAACCCGTATCGGCATGCTGATCCGTGCCGGCGCTTCGGACCGCGATATGGTGGGCGTGTTGGGTGTGAATGTGAAGATGCTTTTCACGTTGATATTTGGGCTCGGTGCAGCCCTAGCCGGATTGGCCGGGATGATGGCGGGTCCGATCATCGAAGTGAATATCGGCATGGGCGAGGAAATCCTCATCCTCGCCTTTGTCGTCATCGTGATTGGCGGCATTGGATCAATTCGAGGCGCCTTCGTGGCGGCGCTCATCGTGGGGCTTATCGATACGATGGGCCGGTCGTTTCTCGACCTGTTGCTGAAGACATTGATCTCCGGCAATGCCGCGGAGACCGCTGCGCCGGCCTTGTCGGCGATGCTGGTTTACGTTCTGATGGCGGTCGTACTGTTCTTTCGGCCGCAAGGTCTTTTTGCGCCCCGGAGTGGCTGAGGTCGATGGTGATTTCCCGGCGCACTGTCGTAATGACGTTGTTCCTGGTGGGGGTCGCCTTATTGCCGATCGCTTTGCTGGATCAACCGTTTTATATCGGGTTGTTTTCGCGGGCGATGATCCTGTCCATCGCGGCCATCAGCCTGAATTTGCTGCTCGGTTATGGCAATATGATCAGCTTTGGACATGCCGTGTATATCGGTGTTGGTGCCTACACGGTCGGAATTTTTGCCTACTACGAGATTTATGACGGGTTTATCCAATGGCCGGTGGGACTCGTTGTTTCTGCGCTTCTGGCGTTGATATTCGGCGCGATTTCGCTTCGAACGCGCGGTGTCTATTTCATCATGATCACGCTGGCGCTTGCCCAGATGCTTTATTTCCTGGGCGTTAGTGTCGATGAATATGGTGCGGATGATGGCTTGGTGATCGATGTCCGTAGCGAGTTTGCCGGCCTGATCGACCTGGAAGAAGGGATCGCCCTGTACTATGTGGTTTTCGTCTGCCTCCTCTTCACGATCTTCGTGGTTCACCGATTGATTAATTCGCGTTTTGGCGTTGTCATACGTGGCGCGAAGTCCAACGAAGCGCGATTACAGGCGCTCGGTTATCCCGTATACCGCTACAAGCTGACAGCCTTCGTGATCGCCGGTGTCATTTGCGGGTTGGCCGGCTTGCTGCTCGGAAATTTCACCAATTTCGTCAACCCCGACATGATGCATTGGACGCGCTCAGGCGAGCTGATCTTCATGGTCGTGCTCGGTGGACTGGGCAGCCTATTCGGTCCGGTTTTGGGCGCCTTCGCGTTTTTATTGCTGGAAGAATTTCTTTCCGATCTAACAGATCATTGGCAGATCATCTTTGGCCCTTTCTTGATCCTTGTCGTGCTGTTCCTGCGCGGCGGTATCAATAGTCTGCTGGGAACCCGGTCCGATGAGTGAACCGCTGCTCAATGTATCCGGATTGATTAAGACATTCGGTGGGCTCGTCGCCACGGATAGCGTCAGTTTAGACGTTGCCCCAGACGAGGTGCACGCGGTAATCGGCCCGAACGGTGCCGGCAAGACGACATTCATCGCGCAAATTTCCGGTGCCTTGCGGCCCGACGACGGCACGATCCGGTTTGCGGGAACCGACGTCACGCGTCTGGCGCCACCCAAGCGGGCGCAACTTGGACTGGCACGGTCCTTCCAAATCACCAGCATCTTTCGCGATGTTACGGCGGAGGACAATGTCGCCATGGCCGTGCAGGCCCATGATGGGCATAGTTTTCGTTTCTGGCGTAAGGCCGGCCAAGATCCGTCGTTGCGGGAACCCGCACGTGCAGTTCTGGATCGCGTCGGTTTGGGTGCACGTGGCAATGTGATCGCCGGTGAGTTGGCGCATGGCGAGCAACGCCAATTGGAGTTGGCGATGGCGATGGCGACCGGTCCTGCGATGCTATTGCTCGATGAACCAATGGCGGGCATGGGCGGGGACGAATCCGCCCGTATGGTTGAATTGCTGCAGGAGCTTAAAGGCAGCGTCGCGATCCTGTTGGTCGAACATGATATGGATGCGGTATTTGCGCTTGCGGACCGGATCACCGTGCTTGTTCAAGGGCGCGCCATTGCGACGGGTACGCCAACGGAAATCCGCGACGACGACCAGGTGCGCCACGCCTATTTGGGTGAGGACGCGTAATGCTGGCGGTCGAGGCGATCGAATCTTTCTATGGCATGAGCCAGGCACTGTTCGGTGTGAGTCTGGAAGTCCGAAGCGGCCAGGTTGTCGCGTTGCTGGGTCGTAATGGGATGGGCAAAACGACGACAGTCAATTCGATCATGGGTTTGAACCCACCGCGCACAGGACGAGTGCGATTCAACGATCAATCTTTGCAGGGATTGCCCAGCCATGTGATCGCACGCGCTGGGCTGGCCCTGGTGCCGGAAGGCAGGCGCATCTTTCCGAATCTTACCTTACGGGAAAATTTGGTCGCGACGGCGGCCAACCGGCGCGGGTCTGCAAATCCGTGGACGGTGGCGCGGGTGTTCGAGATGTTCCCGACCCTGGCGGAACGTGCCGACAATATGGGTAACGCCCTTTCTGGCGGCGAGCAACAGATGTTGGCGATTGGGCGTGCCCTTCTAACCAATCCACAGCTCTTGATCCTCGACGAAGCGACGGAAGGGTTAGCGCCGATGATCCGCGCGGAAATTTGGCGTTGCCTGGCGGAACTGAAATCCGAGGGGTTGGCTATCTTGGTCATCGACAAGAACTTGGACGCGCTGATGCGGCTGGCGGACTGGCACTACATCATGGAAAAAGGCCAGATCGTGTGGTCCGGCGACAGTGCGGCACTGACCGCCACGTCCGAACTCCGGGCTCGCTATCTCGGCGTTTAGGCTATCGTTCAGCGCGCGGTATAGCCGCCGTCGACGACGACTTCCGAGCCTGTCATGAACGCTGAATCGTTCGATGCAAGGAACATGATCGCTTTTGCGATATCGATTGGTTCGCCGTAACGCCCCAAGAGATTGCGGGTCGCCTTAAAGGCAATGATTTCGTCAGGACTCATATTGCTTGTGGCGAGAATATCGTCCTGCATCGGTGATTCCGTTGCTCCGGGATGCACGGAATTGCACCGAATGTTGTAGCCGCGTGCCCGCACCTCGATGGCCGTCGACTTCGTGAACAACCGCACACCGCCCTTTGTCATACTGTAGACCGCGGACGTTGCCGATCCGACCAGACCGGCTGTGGATGAAAGGTTTATGATCGACGCGCTATCGGCGTCGGGAGGCCGATTCTTCATTGTGCCAATGGCGTGTTTGGTGCCGAGAAAAACGCCTTTCAAGTTAACGGCGCAGATCCGGTCGAAATCTTCGACCGATGTTTCCTCAATAACGCCACGTGACCAGACCCCGGCATTGTTCACCAAAATATCAAGTTGACCGAGCCGCTGTTCGGTTTCAGCCACGACCTGTTGCCACGCGTCCTCCCGGGTGACGTCGTGCGTGAGGAAAATGGCATTGCCGCCGGACTCTACTATTTCGCCGGCAAGGGCCTTACCTTCCGTTTCCAACAGGTCGGTAATTGCGACGCTTGCGCCGCCTTGCGCCAATCGCCTAGCCGTTTCACCACCAATTCCACGCGCGCCGCCGGTGACGAGCGCAATCTTGCCATCTACCCTGTTCATGACATTCCTCGTTCGTTGTTTCGTCCCGCTGGGACATGAAACAACGCTACCGACAGGATGACCAGCCCAGTACGCAAAAGTGCCGTTTTGATTTGTTCGCTAGTTAACGCGCCGAACGTCAATGGCGCCCCGCAAATCGGCACCGGTAAGGTCGGCGCCACGCAAATCGGTGCCGGTCATAATGGCATCGGTAAGAAGGGCACGTCGCATGTCGCTGTCGTTGAGGGCGGCGTCCGTCAAATCCGCGCCTTCCAAGTTGACGGCTTGCAGATCCGCGCCGCGAAGGCGGGCCTCTCTAAGCCGAGAGTGCTGGAGATTGGTTGTCCATTCCCGGTTTACCGTGCCTTCCATGGGAACGGGCCCAAGGAGCGCACCGGTGAGATCGGCACCCGTCAAATTTGCCCGCGTCAGCCCGGCTCCGCGCAAGTCGGCGTAGCTGAGATCGGCGCCACGCAGGTCGCAAAAACTCAGATCCGCCATGATGAGGTGCGCCCGCGAGAAATTCGTATTGCGGAATTTGCTGTAAGCGAGGTTCGCCATCGAGAGATTGACAGAGGCAAAATCCTGATCGGACAGAATAAACCTGGGAAGCTCCGCGCGCGCGCCTTTAGCGCCCTTTTGCGTAACCCAGACATGGTGTTCCTCAAAAATCGTCGCCAGATCGGCTTCGATTTCCTCAATGCCTTTGGGGACGGTAGCACCGGATACGTCGGTCCGCGAAAAATCGACACCGTCTAGGATCGCGCAGACCATGTCGGCGCCTGTCAGGTTCGTTTGATCGAGCCGAGCGCCAGTCAGCACCGCCCCATGCAGAATGACATCTGTCATATTTGTTTCGCTTAGATTGCATCCTGCCATGTTTGCGCCTGTCAGGATCGAAGATGTCATATCCGCCCGTTCCAGATTGACTTCGGATAGATTGGCGTCGGTCAGATCGGTTTCCACGATGAGAGCATCGCCCAGCTTTGCGTGGGTAAGATCGGAGCCGGTCAGGATTGCCGCTGCAAGGTCGGTTAGCGAGCGCTTGTCTCGCACCGTGCGATACTCGCCATGACTATCCCGATTATAGAGGCGGCCGGCCCGCAAGTCCGCTTCGATTAAACTCGCATTGGTCAAATTGGCGCGGCGCAGGCTGGAGCCTCGCAAATCGCTACGATCGAGTGTTGCGCGCGTCAGATTGGCTTCGCGTAGGTCGACGGCAAACATGATCGTATCGTTAAGGTTCGACCCTATCAAACGCGTGTGACGTAAGTCGGCTCCGGTAAAATCGGCGGTACGCAAATCGCGATCAGAGAGGTCCAGATACGACAGGTCCATGAGCTTAAAGCTGGCCCAAATGCCTTCTCTTTCATGTCGTAGGAACCGTCCGTGCCGCGCGATGATCTCATCGAGTTCGTGCTGCGTCAGCGGTTTACGCGCGACGGCCGGTCCATTTTCTGCGAAGACATCGTGATCGTGCAATTCGGGATTCCGTGTAATTCGGATCAATGGCCACTAGTATCCGCGCTTATGGTTACCAATTCGTAAATTTTTCTTAACGTTTTCCACCCGCCAATTGCCGCGCCTCGGGGCGTGCACGTAGCCTTAACATGGCCCAAATCCCAAATAATGGGCCCGGTGCCAGGAAGGCGAACGCGTATTGCCAGCCGACGACCCCGACCAAGGCGGGTACCAGATGGATTGTCGCAAGCGTTAACAAAAATCCCAGGCTGGTTTGAACCGTTAGCATGGTCCCTATGAGCGAAGGGTCAGAAAGTTCGGCGGTACTGGCGGAAAACTGCGCTGAATCCGCAACGATAGAGAACCCCCAGACGAGGCAGACAGCGATAAGAAGCGCCGGTTCGCCGCCAAACAGAAAACCGACGGCAATCGCGCAACTGCCACTTATTGCCATCATGGCGATGGCCAAGGATGTTCGGCCCGTGCGGTCTGCGATCAAGCCGCCGACGACACAACCTAAACCGCCGGCGGCAATCGCGGCGAAAGTTGCGAAAGCGGCGTTCACCGCTGCCGCATCCGGGTCCATGACTTGCTTGAAGCTGGCAAAGAGAAAGACGCCAATCCAGGCCCACATGGCGTACAACTCCCACATATGGCCAAGATATCCGAAATTCGCGAGACGCACTGGTTTGCTTGTCCAGGCATGGAGCGCAAGACGCGGGTTGAAAGGAGGTGCTTTGCCGATATTCGGTCCGATCCCGGCGCAGAGAATCAGTATACCGGCGAACAGGGCCGATACGGAGGCGGCCCCGAGTGTAAAGCGCCAGTCGATGCCGCCTATGGCATTGAACAGGTGCGGGCTCGCAGATCCGATCGTGAGCGCGCCGGCCAAAATCCCGATCATCAACCCCATATCTGCTTTGGCCCAGGTCGAAACGAGCTTCATGCCCACGGGATAGACGCCCGCCATGCAGGCACCGGTGAAGAAGCGCATGACGATTACCGCCGCAGAGGTTGGATCGAGAAATAGAATCAATGTGTTCGCAGTTGCGGCAACCAGGCAGGAGGCAAAGAACAGCCGCCGAGGGTCGAAACGGTCCGCAAGGCCGAACGCGGCGCTGAACAGTGTGCCGACGACAAAACCGGCTTGCACCGCACTTGTAAACAGCGATGCATTCGACGCGGGGAGGCCGACCTCCGCGGTTAAGGCCGGCACGACCGCAGAGGCAGAAAACCAAACAGCCATTGCCGCGACTTCGCATAGCGCAATGAGCGCCAGTGACGCAACGCGGCTCGATTGCATAATTACTTCTTATTTTGCTCTTCGAGAACCTTGTAGACGACGGGACCGTAAAGGTCGCCGTATCCGGCATCGATAGCGTCCTTGAAACGCTTTTCGACAATATGGCCGGTTTCCGCATTTACGCCGGTTTGTTCCGCCAGCTTCATCGCGTAGCTCAAATCCTTGAGCGAATAGGTGACCGGAAAAACGTCGTCGGGGAAGTCGCCCTTCGCCATATATTGCATGCCGTGCTTGCGCAATACGAAGCTGTCGGCGGAACCGCGCGACAGTGTTTCAAACAGGAGCTCGCCATCGACACCCGCACGGGTGCCGATCAACAGCGCTTCGGCAAGCGCGGACGTGTTCAGGAACACAATGAAATTGTTCATCAGTTTCATCACCATACCGGTACCGACACCGCCGCAATGGGTGATCTCCGTGCCCATGCAGGACATCGCCGGCTTGATGCGCTCGAATACGCCGGCCGAACCGCCGACCATGATGCTCAACGTGCCGTCTTCTGCGGAGGAGACACCCCGGGCGATCGGCGCGTCGGCGAAATCGACGGACTTTGCGCTTAGTTTCTCCGCTGCTTCGCGGGCGACATCAGCCGTCGCCGTGGTCATGTCGACGACGGTCTGGCCCGCACGGACATGTTCCAGCACGCCGCCGGGCTCGAATAATACGGCGCGGACCTGCGGTTCGCCCGGTACGCAGGTGATGATGAGGTCGGAAACCGCGACAAGGGCTTCGATCGACGGCGCGGCTTCGACGCCGGCATTGTCCAGGGCGGCAACCTTGTCCGGGTCAAGATCGAAAGCAATCACGGGGACATCGCCTTTTGTTGCCAGATTGCGGCACATCCGCCCGCCCATGACACCCGTTCCGATAAACCCGATCTTCTTGATTTCCGACATTTCCGGCTCTCCCTGTATTCTTGCTGCTTGATAATTGGTAGTAATAACAGCCTGCATGCTGGCCGCCTATCGGCGGTCTCTCAAGTAATTTTTGGAGATGCGATATGCCCGACCCGTATGAAGTCTATGCCATTCGTTACGCCGAACGGATCGGTACCCGGAATCAGCATTTGCTGCATCAGGATCCGCATGACGGGCCAATGCCGATGGATTACTTCATTTGGGCGATTGTCGGTAATGGCCGCACCTTCGTCGTCGACCTCGGGTTTGAGGCGGTAGAAGCGGAGAAACGCGGCCGGACATTATTGCGCACGCCTGCGGAAGGGCTGAAATTGATCGGCATCGACGCGGCGGAAGTCGAGGACGTCATCATCTCCCACCTGCATTACGATCACGCCGGTACGGTCTCGGATTTTCCCAAGGCGCAATTCTATCTGCAGGACCGTGAGATGGCGTTCGCGACTGGCCGCAATATGCGGCATGAGACATTCAACCAAGCCTTCGCAATCGAGTACGTCATCGATGTGCTACGTAAGGTCTACGAGAATCGTGTCGTTTTCGTCGACGGAATGGAAGAGGTGGCACCAGGGATCTCCGTGCATCATGTCGGAGGCCACACCGATGGTTTGCAAGTCGTCCGCGTTTGGACGAAGCGCGGTTGGGTCGTCCTGGCAGCGGACGCGGCGCATTATTACGAGAATATGGAAGCGCCGAACCCGTTCCCACTGGTTTATAATGTCGGTGATATGATCGATGGTTACCGGACGATGGCATTGTTGGCCGATTCGCCGAAACACATCGTTCCAGGTCACGATCCGCTAGTTCGGGAACGTTATCCGGCACTTTCCGACGATTTGAAGGATATCGTTGTACGCCTTGACGTGGAGCCCAGCGGTTAATTCGCGCGCACGATGCGGTTAACGGCCAATTTACTTGAATTGGCCTTTCCGGCAGACTACGTCCAATCGCAATCATCAAGCGAAACCAGATAAGACGAAAGGGTGCGCGTCCCATGGCGGAACGACATCACAGCAAAGTCCTCATCATTGGCTCCGGCCCGGCAGGCTATACGGCGGCGATCTATGCGGCGCGGGCGAACCTGAAACCAACGTTGGTTGCGGGTTTGCAGCCTGGCGGTCAAATGACAATCACCACGGATGTGGAAAACTATCCCGGCTTTGCCGACGTGATCCAGGGCCCTTGGCTGATGGAACAGATGCAGAAGCAGGCAGAGCATGTCGGCACCAATATGGTCCATGACATCATCACCAGCGTCGACTTCAGTGTCCGGCCCTTTGTCGGCGTTGGCGATAGTGGCGATACCTACACCGCCGATTCGGTCATCATTTCCACCGGTGCGCAGGCCCGCTGGCTCGGCTTGGAGTCGGAGCAGAAATTTATGGGTTTCGGTGTATCTGCTTGTGCCACATGCGACGGATTCTTTTTCCGCGATCAGGAAATCGCAATCGTCGGCGGCGGCAATACGGCGGTCGAGGAAGCGCTGTATCTAACCAACCATGCCAGCAAGGTGACGGTCATTCACCGGCGCGATAGTTTCCGGGCAGAAAAAATCATGCAGGACCGGTTATTCAACAATCCGAAAGTCGAGGTCATGTGGGATCACGTGCTGGAGGAGGTCATGGGCGATTCCGATCCGCTGGGCGTGAATGGCGCACGCGTGCGCAACGTTAAAACTGGAGAGACAACAGACCTCGATGTAACCGGCGTATTCGTTGCCATCGGGCATGATCCGGCAACTGAAATCTTCAAGGGGCATGTGGAGATGGACGATGAAAATTATATCATCACGGCGCCGGACAGCACAGCCACTAAAATTCCCGGCGTTTTTGCGGCGGGCGATGTCGTGGATAAGGTCTACCGCCAAGCGGTGACGGCGGCGGGACGGGGTTGCATGGCCGCGCTTGAAGCGGAAAAATTCATTGCCGACCTTGAAGACGGGCAAGCCGTCGCCGCGGAGTAACCAGTCCAATGAGCGTAGACGACGCGATCAATTTCGACGACCTTCGCCTGCTGGCCAAGAAGCGCCTGCCCAAGATCATCTATGATTTCATAGAAGGCGGCGTCGACGATGAAGATGGGCTAGACCGCAATGAGGATGCTTTTCGCCGTCGTCCCCTCATGCCGCGCTATATGGTCGATATAACGACGCGCGACCAGTCCCAGGCGCTATTCGGTAGGCAATATTCCAGCCCCTTTGGCATCGCGCCGACGGGCGGTATCAGCAATTACCGCTGGGGTGGCGATCTCATGCTCGCGGAAGCGGCGCGCGAAGCGAATGTTCCTTTTATCATGTCCGGCGCGGCAACCGCGTCGATGGAAGATTTGGCCAAGATTGCGCCCGAACATGGCTGGTACCAGCTCTATGTCGCGCGGGACCGGTCGATTTCCGAAGACATGATCCGCCGTGCAGACGATCTTGGTCTGTCGACGCTCGTCGTGACAGTCGACGTTCCTTCGGGCTCCAACCGAGAACGAAACCGCCGCAACGGATTTGGGCGGCCTCTAAAATTGTCCTTGGCGTCGAAGCTCGATGCTCTGCGCCGGCCCTATTGGTTCAAAGATTATATGACGCACGGTATCGCCAAACTGCCGAATTGGGAGCCTTATGCGCCTGCCGGTGTCGACGCCAATGGGCTGGGCGATTTCGTCTCTAGCCAAATCCGGGGCTCGCTGACTTGGGCCGATATCGAAAACTTCCGCAAACTATGGCCACGCAAAATGGTTCTGAAGGGTGTGATGCGCACCGACGATGCGATTCGGGCGGCGGAAATCGGTGTCGACGGCTTGATGGTATCGAACCATGGCGCGCGTCAGCTTGACCGTGCGCCGTCGCCGCTTGATGTCTTGCCGTCTATCAACGCGGCGGTTGGCGACCGCATGACCTTGATGCTCGACGGCGGTGTGCGGCGTGGTTCCGATGTATTAATTGCGCTTTGCATGGGGGCGAAATTCGTGTTTCTGGGGCGGCCGACATTATACGGCGTCGTCGCCGGTGGCGTACCCGGGGCGACGAAAGCGGTAGGTATTCTCCGAAATGAAATCGATCTTGTCATGGCTCAGATCGGCTGTACGGCGCTAAATCAGCTCGGCCCCGATTTCGTGCACTGGGATGAAGATGAGTTACGGCGCAATTTACCACGCTAAGCCTGCACCTTCCTCTCCATACCCAACGCTCATGTCTTCGTGATGTAACGCAATTCCGTTAGACATTTTCTCCTACTCGTTTCAATATTCTTGGTGCAAGAGCGGCAATACAATGCACGCTCGCAAATAAGGGAGAATGGGCATGGTGCGATTCAGAAAATTGCTTGCCGCTACGGCAGCTATAGCGATCGGCGGCGCGGTTGGCACAGCGTCGGCGGCAACCGAAATTCAATGGTGGCACGCGATGGGTGGTGCGCTCGGCGAAACCGTGAATGACATCGCCGCGGGCTTCAATCGCAGTCAGTCTCATTATGTCGTCAAACCGGTCTACAAAGGAAACTATACCGAGACGATGACTGCCGGCATTGCCGCGTTCCGGTCCGGCAAGGGACCGCACATCATGCAGGTGTTTGAAGTCGGTACCGCGACCATGATGGCAGCGAAAGGGGCTATTTATCCCGTTCATGAATTAATGAAGGACGCCGGCACGCCTTTCGATCAATCGCGGTATCTCTCTTCGGTCATCGGGTATTACACGTCGACCGATGGCAAACTGCTGTCGATGCCGTTTAACAGCTCGACGCCCGTCGTGTTCTGGAACAAGGAGGCCTTTAAGAAGGCGGGCCTCGACAAGGCGCCAACAACCTGGGAAGAAATGGGCGAGGCCTCGAAGAAAATCATCGCCTCAGGTGGGGCATCCTGCGGCTTTACGATCGGCTGGCAAAGCTGGTCGATGCTGGAAAATTTCAGTGCCTGGCACGACGTGCCCTTCGCGACGAAGGATAACGGATTCGCCGGCCTCGATACCGAATTCGCGTTCAACAGCCCGCTGCATGTCAAAACGATCAAGCAGCTCGCCGATTGGCAGAAAGATAAAGTCTTTACCTATGGCGGGCGGCGCGGCGACGGCAATCCACTCTTCGCCGAAGGTAAGTGTGCGATGCTGATCAATTCATCCGCTTATTACAGCGGACTGAAGAAGAGCTCGAAATTCGAATTCGGCACGGCGAAGCTACCCTACTGGTCGGATGTGAAGGGGGCCCCACGTAACAGCATCATCGGCGGCGCGACACTCTGGGTGCTGAAAGGTCAGCATAAGGAAGATTATGTCGGTGTCGCGAGGTTCATGAGTTACCTGTCGGACACTTTTGTGCAGGCTTTCTGGCATCAGAACACCGGCTATGTTCCGATCACCAGCGATGCGTACAAACTGACCAAGCGGATCGGCTACTATGAGCAGAACGAAGGCCGCGATGTTGCGATCGAGCAGATGAGCGGTGTGCCGACGGCGAATTCCAAAGGGCTCCGTCTCGGAAACTTCGTTCAGATTCGCGACATCATCAATCAGGAACTGGAAGCTATCTGGGCCGGCAAGAAGACTGCGAAGAAGGGTCTCGACGATGCAACCAATCGCGGCAACAAGTTGCTGCGGAAGTTCGAAAGGGCGAATAAGTAGGCCGGGCCGGCGAATGCGGTTGGGGTAGACCCTCCGCACTCGCGGTACGCTGTCATGCATAAACGGGTTACGTTCCGAAATAGCTGGCTGCCTTATCTTCTGGTCGCGCCGCAGATTGTCATCACGCTGATCTTTTTTATCTGGCCGGCGAGCCAGGCGTTATTCCAATCGGTTCTGATTGAAGACGCATTCGGGCTGTCGACTGAATTTGTCTGGCTGGACAACTTCGCCGAAGTTTTCAGCGACCCCTCTTATCTGGCTTCGCTCCATACAACGGCGATTTTCAGCATCGCCACGACCGTGCTCAGCCTTTCTACCGCGTTGCTTTTGGCGGTAATGGCCGATCGTGTGATCAAAGGTGCATCCGGTTACAAAATGGCGCTTTTGCTGCCCTACGCGGTCGCACCGGCAGTTGCCGGGGTTTTGTGGCTGTTCATGTTCAACCCGGCGAATGGTGTTCTCGCTCTGACCCTGAAAGGGTTGGGCTATGACTGGAACCATATACTGAATGGTGGCGAGGCGATGCTGCTCGTCGTTATTGCCGCGGCCTGGAAACAGATAGCCTATAACTTTCTGTTCTTTCTTGCCGGGCTGCAGGCGATCCCAAAATCTTTGATCGAAGCGGCGGCGATAGACGGTGCGGCCCCCGCGAAGCGATTTTGGACAATTGTCTTTCCATTGCTGACACCGACCACGTTTTTTCTGCTTGTCGTGAATATCGTCTACGCATTCTTCGATACATTCGGGATCATTCATGCCGTTACCGGCGGCGGTCCCTACCAGGCGACGGAAATATTGGTCTACAAAGTTTATTCGGATGGTTTTGTTGGCCTCGATCTGGGCGGGTCGGCGGCGCAATCCGTCGTGCTGATGGCGATTGTAATTGCGCTAACGATTTTTCAGTTTCGTTATATCGAGCGGAAGGTCGAATACTGATGGTCGAAAACCGCCCCTACCTGACGATCATCACCCACGTGATCCTGGTGGCGGGCCTGATTATCGTCCTTTTCCCGCTCTACATTGCCTTTGTCGCGTCGACCCATTTGACGGAGGATGTCATCAGTTCGGTGCAGCCCTGGTTCGGCGATCAACTCGTCGAGAATTACGGCACAGTGTTGCGTTCGGGAAAGGAAAACGCCGGCGGCGTGCCTGTCGGCATCATGATATGGAACAGCCTGATTATGGCGCTTGGTATCACGATTGGGAAAATTGCGATCTCAATCATATCCGCGTTTGCCATTGTCTATTTTCAGTTCCGGTTCCGGATGTTCTTTTTCTGGATCATCTTCCTGACCCTGATGCTGCCAGTCGAAGTACGGATTCTGCCAACATACAAAGTCGTCGCGGATTTAGGCCTGCTCGATTCCTATGCGGGCCTGACTTTGCCCTTGATTGCGTCCGCAACAGCGACGTTTCTGTTCCGTCAGTTTTTTCTCACGGTGCCGGAAGAGTTGGCAGAGGCGGCACGTGTCGATGGTGCGGGGCCGATACGATTTTTCATTGATATTCTGTTGCCGCTGTCGCGGACTAATTTGGCGGCCCTCTTTGTCATCCTCTTCATTTTCGGTTGGAACCAATATTTGTGGCCGCTGTTGATTACGACCGAAGCCGATATGACGACAATCGTCATGGGCATTCAGCGAATGTTGTTCGTGGCGGATTCGGTGCCGGAATGGAATTTGACTATGGCAACGGCAATCCTGGCGTTGCTGCCGCCCGTCATCGTTGTCGTCGTCATGCAGCGGCAGTTCGTTAAAGGCCTGATCGAGACCGAGAAATAGGAGCGGAGAGATGGCCGAGGTAAGCCTTCGCGATATTCGGAAATCCTATGGTGACACGCCGGTCATTCATGGCGTTGAGTGCGATATCGACGACGGCGAGTTTTTGGTGATCGTCGGCCCGAGCGGCTGCGGGAAATCGACATTATTGCGGATGATCGCCGGTCTGGAGACGATAAGCGGCGGCGAGGTCGCAATCGGCAACCGTGTCGTCAATGCGCTGGAACCGGCTGAACGGGACATCGCCATGGTTTTTCAGAACTATGCGCTCTATCCGCATATGTCGGTTTTCGACAACATGGCCTACGGCTTGAAGATCCGTAAAATTCCCAAGACGGAGATCGAATCGCGGGTGCGGAAGGCGGCGGTAATTCTCGAACTTGATGACGACATGCTGCATCGTAAGCCGCGGCAATTGAGTGGCGGGCAACGCCAACGGGTCGCGATGGGGCGTGCCATCGTACGGGAACCCAGTGTCTTTCTATTTGACGAGCCGCTCTCCAATCTGGACGCGAAGCTACGCGTGCAGATGCGGATAGAAATAAAGAAGCTGCAGGAATCACTCGGCATCACCAGCATCTACGTGACCCATGATCAAGTCGAAGCGATGACATTGGGGCACCGGCTCCTCGTGCTCAATGGCGGCAATGTGGAGCAGTTGGGAACACCGATTACGCTTTACGAAGAACCGGCCAGTACTTTTGTTGCCGGGTTTATTGGGTCACCCGCAATGAATCTTTTGCCGGCACGGATTGGCGATACTGGCGCAACCGCCGCGATAAACGAGCAGGCCGCATTTAGATTAGGCAATGGACAGCCGCAGAACCTGGCAGGTCGTCCGGTAACACTGGGTATCCGACCAGAGCATTTCGAAATCTCGGATAAAGGATCCGTTGTGTTAACAGTCGATCTCGTCGAACAGTTGGGCGCGGATACGATCGTTCACGGTAATTTGGGTTCAAATGGCGTTGCCGTTACAGTTCGCCTTCGCGGAGTCGTGTCTCTTGAATTGGGGGCGAAACTGCCGCTATCGGTGTCACCAGATCATTTACACCTATTCGATCAGGAAACGGGAAAGCGTCTTGGTTAAGCAAACGCTCGTCACAATTTTTATCGTGCTCTGTGCTCTTCCTGCATGGGCCCAAATTGATTTGCAAGGACATCGCGGCGCACGCGGGTTGATGCCTGAAAATACGCTGCCGGCTTTTGCGCATGCGCTAACGCTAGGGGTGACGACCTTGGAACTCGATGTGGGAGTTACGGCGGATGGGGTGGTTGTCGTGAGCCATGATCCAGCGCTTAGCCCGGCGTTGACGCGTGACGGGGAGGGTGCCTGGCTCTCTAACCGCGGTCCGGCGATTTCCAGTCTCACCTTTGACGAGCTTAGCCGCTACGACGTTGGCCGCCTTAATCCCGACCATCGTTATGCGAGCCGCTATCCGAACCAGAGGCCTGCGGATGGGACACAGATCCCGTCACTTGCGTCTGTCTTCGACCTGGCGCGCCGGGCTGGCAATGATACGGTACGCTTTAACATTGAAACAAAATTAAAACCGGGCGAGCCGACAGCAACGCGACGGCCAGCCGCGTTTGCGAAGGCATTGCTTGATGTGGTGCGGCAGGAAAAGGCGGCGGCACGCGTTACAATCCAATCCTTCGATTGGCGGACGTTACAGGCCTTTCAACGCCTGGCGCCGGGCATTCCGACGGTTTATTTAAGCGCACAACAACGCTGGCTTAACAATATAAAGAAGGGCCAAGAAGGGCCGTCGCCTTGGACTGCGGGGTTCGATGTCGACGAATACGGGGGCAGTGTGCCGCGTCTCGTAAAGGCGGCTGGCGGCGCTGTTTGGTCGCCTTACCATAAGGAAATCGATGCCGGGCAGCTTCGCGAGGCTCACGAGCTTGGGCTCAAAGTAGTGGTCTGGACGGTGAATGATTCGGCCCGTATGGGCGCCCTGCTGGATTTGGGTGTTGATGGCATTATTTCCGATTACCCGGATCGTCTGCGCGCTGTGATGGCGCAGCGGGGGTTGCCTTTGCCGAAGCCAACCCCCGTTTCACCTTAAGTTCTACGCTGAGAACGGCGCGGCCCAGGGACGGTCATCGTATCCCGGCGCGAAGGCATTGTTCGTCTGCGCTGGGTTGCGATTGATCATCGGCCGGGCAAAAAGCGGATGGGTCATCGAGCGAATTTCATGCTCAATTTTATAGAGTTTCTTGCCGCTCTCCGGATCGACAAGGTCCATAAACCGATATTGGTGCTGATTGCTTTCCTCTGAAATCAGGCCGAGGTCGGCCATTTTCGCATGAGGGCGCGAAAAATTGGCGACATAGAGCGCCAAATGATGGCCATCATATTTGGGTAGTTTCCCCTTCTTTTCACGGAAGACAAGCGTTTGGTCCTGTCCTACCAGCACATGAGCTGCCGGTGCTTTTTCGAATGGCTTAACTTTGGCATCCGTTTCCATGACGTCGCGATAAAACGCCGCTATGCCCTTGGCGGTGCCGCTTGGAATGTCGAGCATGACATAAGGCATGCCCAGCAGTGTGGCGCCAAATTTAACAGCGGGTTTGTGGCAGCGGAATTTATTCCCCCAGGGGCAGGTAACGTCGATGTAGCCCGGCCCTGCCTTGAAAGCGAACTTTGTTCCTTTCAGAGCCGTGCGGACGGATTTCAAGCTTTCGGACAGGGTTTTCAAATCCGGTACGACAATGCCGGTGCGGCCACGGATGACTTGCGGTTTTCCGATCGGAAGATGGAACTGACTGCGGCCGATATTCACCCACATATTCACGACGCCGGTCTGTAGGTACGGGTCGCGCGTGAATCCCATGCCGACGATGTAAAACAGCGTCGCGATTTTTTGATCGGGCACTGTCACATTCATGTGCTCGAGCCCTACAACATTGGCAAGATCCTCTGCGCTCCGATTGTATGTATTTTTCATGCGAACAACCTTCCCGATATGTGGCCGGCGATGTGCGGCGATGTTGGTTAAGCTGCTTAATAGTGCGACAGGAGGATACCGTGCTGCAAGCTGTCGTTGTTCAGTGAACAAAGCTGCGCTAGCTTCGGCGGTCTAAAAGTTAGAGGAGAAACCGGTGAGCAAGGCGTTCACCAAGGAGAGTGAACCCGAAGAGCTGGAGCCGGAAGAGGCCCCGGCCCTGCCGGCAGGCGTGAAGAACTACATCACACCGGAAGGCATGGCGCGGCTCCGCGACGAGCTGAAACAATTGCGGACGGTCGAGCGCCCCAAGGTCGTCGATGTTGTGTCCTGGGCCGCGGGGAATGGCGACCGGTCTGAGAATGGCGACTATATTTACGGCAAAAAACGGCTGCGCGAAATCGACCGCAGAATTCGGTTTCTGCTAAAGCGAATGGAAATCGCGGAAATTGTCGATCCCTCTTTGCAGAAGAATGCGGATCAGGTTTTCTTTGGTGCGACGGTCACCTATAGCGATGAAGAGGATCACGAGCGCACGGTGCGGATTGTCGGCATCGATGAATCGCGTCCCGAGCATGGCGAGATCAGCTGGGTGTCGCCTGTCGCACGGGCGTTGTTGAAGGCCGAGTTGGGCGACATCGTGACGATGCGTTCGCCGACCGGTGAGGTGGAGCTTGAAGTCGTCGAGATTTCGTATCTGCCCACCTAACCACCGAATTGCTGGTTCCGTTGCTCCGTAGGGGTCGGCTGGCTTAGTCTAGTGAAAGGCGCCACGGAAAGAGATCCGCAACATGTTCGATAAACCGCTTGAAACTGCGGTCGTGCCTGTCACGCCGTTCCAGCAGAACGCGACCGTGCTCTGGTGCACCAAGACGATGAAAGGGGCGGTGATCGATCCCGGTGGGCATCTGGACCGGATTATGACCGCCGTTGAGCGCGCCGGGGTGACCTTGGAGAAAATCCTCATTACCCATGCGCATCGCGATCATGCTGGTGCCGCGGCGGAGTTTTCCGAACAACGGGGCATTCCAATCGAGGGACCGCATCGCGACGATCAGTTCTGGATCGACAAGCTGGCCGACGCGGAAGAAAAGCCGGGCTTCGATACGCCGCGCGTTTTTGTGCCGGATCGCTGGTTGGAAAATAATGATACGGTGAGTGTTGGCGAACAGACGCTCGAAGTTCGACATTGCCCGGGCCACACGCCAGGCCATGTGATCTTTTTTCACGCCGCCTCGCAGCTTGCCATCGTCGGCGACGTGCTGTTCCGGCGGACTGTCGGCCGCACCGATTTGCCGCGAGGCGATTACGAGCAACTGGTGCGCTCGATCACCGAACAACTCTGGCCACTCGGCGATGAAGTTCTTTTCCTGCCGGGGCATGGCCGTTTGTCGACCTTTGGCCAGGAGCGGGAGGATAACCCCTTCGTATCCGACATGGCCGTTGCGACGGGCGTCGGCCCGCCGGATCCGGAGAAAGCGTTAGGCCCCGCGTTCGACTGATCTCTAGAGCGAAAGCTCGCCGTGCATCATTGCGACGCAACGGCCTTCGATCGCGACATTGTCGACGACGTCATTCGATTTTTGTGCGTGGATAATAATTTTGCTGGGCCGGCCCATTTCGACTCCTTGCTCGATTTCGATACGTGCCGACGTCTGGTTTTCGAGAGATAAGAGGAAGGCGCCGAGGGCGGCCGATGCGCTGCCGGTGGCCGGATCCTCCCAATTGTTGCTGAGCGGCGCGAACATCCGGGCACGCAGGGCCTCAATGCCATCACCGTGCCTGGCATAAATAAACACTGAAAGCCGCCCGCTAAGATCGGCAAGGCCATACTTTTCCGCAGCACTGCGAAAGGCATCGAGGTTGGCGTGCGCTTTTGCGAGCGATTCGATGTTCGTTTCAGCCACGTAAAATGGCAGGCCAACCGACGCCAGCGTCGGCAAATGCCGTTCCGTAATGATCGCCTCGGTCGGCACAGAGGCACAGGCACCGAAGGCCGCGGAGTCCATTGTCGAACCCGTTTCCAATGCGCGCGGTGCCTTGATCCGGGCGCCGACAACCGTCGCGGCTTCTCGGATGATATCGACCGTGACGAGACCCGCTTTTTCTTCAAAACGCATCGACGATCCGGGTGCTTCGCCGAAAATTTCTTTCTGTTGTGCGAGGACGAAACCCGTGCCGACATTGGGATGCCCGGCAAAGGGCACTTCCTGCGCGCGGGTGAAGATGCGAACCTGCGCCGTATTCTTAGGATTCCGCGGTGGTAGAACGAACGTGGATTCCGCGTAATTGAATTCCGCGGCAACCTGCTGCATCTGCGCATCGGTCATGCCCCGCGCGTCCAGAACTACGGCAAGCGGATTTCCGCCAAACCGTTGCGCGGTGAAGACGTCGACCGTGACGTATTCGAAGTCGGTCACACCGAGGACAAATCCGGCGGATTGCCGAGCATGAAAGCGCCAACGGTTTCGTAATGCGCGCGCCGGCCCTGCATCTGCTGCGTGACCGTGTGCAAATCTCGGAAGCGGCGTTCATAGGGACCGCTGGCAAATATGGCCGTGGCACCGGTGGCGTCATAGACCGTGTCCGCGGCACCCTTGGCTTCGTGAATGCCATGCGTCGTCGCCAACCGGATGCGCATCCGCTGCTCGACCGTGAGTTCGCCGGTAGAGAGCACAGCTGCCCAGATGTCGTCGAGTTCGCTGCGCAGGAAAGTCCGCGCGGCATCAAGACGAATCGAGGCCCTCGCGAATTCCGATTGCACGACAGCATTTTGGCTTAACGGGTTCTTCTGCATGCGCGGTGTTTTTTCCGTGGTCAATTTGGCGAAGGCATCGATCATGGATTGCGCGATGCCCATCGCCACGCCGGAAAATCCACTCGCATAGAGGTTGGTCTGACGGAACAGGTAGAGAGGGTGGTCTGTGCGACGCTCTTTGGCATTGTCCCGCAACAAGGAGAAAGCCTCAGGAACGAAGATATTCTTCACTTCATATCCATCGCTTGCCGTGCCGCGCAGCCCGACGACATTCCAGATATCCTCCCAGACAATCTGCTCGGCGGGAATCAGCATGGTCCGGATGATTTTGCGTCCGTTCTCGTTGAGTTCAGGCTCGC
Organism: Alphaproteobacteria bacterium; assembly: GCA_021774435.1. GTDB lineage: Bacteria > Pseudomonadota > Alphaproteobacteria > UBA8366. The sequence continues at coordinate 15,584 of JAJFJB010000297.1, read as the reverse complement.
CGTTCTGGTTCAGCATCGTAGCGTGCGTGCCGATATAGGTCGCATGACGGCCGCCGCTGGCGAACGCGCATTTGGCATTGACGCGATAGCCATCGCCCTCGCGGACCGCTTCCGACTTTCCGGGACCCCAGGCCAGCACACCTTTCGGGTCGTCGCCCCAAATCGCGTTGGCGGCATGATCTTCCATGAAGGAGGCGGACATCGCGCAGCCATTCGCTTGGCACAGGCACCAGGCCGTGCTGGCATCGTGCTTAGCCACTTCTTCGATGATGCGCGAAAAATCCGACGGGACGACTTCCGCACCGTTGAACCGCTTTTCCAACAACAGGCGGAATAGTCCGGCGTCGTAAAGGCCGTTGCGCAATTTCTCTGGCAGGCGCCGATCTCTTTCGATTTGATCCGCTGACTCATTGATCAACGGCGCCAGATTGCGCACGCGATCAAGATAGATATCCCTATCCGTTCGTTCGACTGCAACGGGTGATGCGATGGTTGCCATGTGTTCTGTCTACCTCCTAAGCCGACGGTACCCTGTCAGGCTTTGCCTGCCGTACGGCGCATGTCGTCCCGATATTGCCCGATCCGATCCTTTAGCCCGGGAATAGTGGCCGATTTAACCAAATCCGCCATATCCACTGCTCTCGTGTCCGGGGCGGTTACCTCGAATAATGCGGCAGACGCCTCGGTTTTCAAAGTTTGCGCTGCCTGTGCGGCAGCCTCAATGACTCCGGGCCATTCGGACTGATCTGCAATATCACTGGCAAAATTGTAGCGGTTCGCCTCTTCCGCGTCGAATGTGCGCGTCTCGTTCTGGATGTTGCGCGCCGCGTCCTGACCAATTCTCGCCATCAACCGCCGGGTACCCAGGACGATTCCAAAGGCCAAGCCCGGCATGCGAAACTGGGTGCCCGGCGCGGCGACGCGCTGACTGCAGGCGCTGAACAGATCCGCGCCGGCGCCGAAAATTCGACCATGCCCCATTGCCAGGGTTGGAAAGGGCGCGTGATAGACCGTCTGCAGCAAGGTTTCGATGCGAAGAAGCCTGAGAACCAGATCGCCGTCGCTGAGCGCGTCAAAACCCGACAGGTCGAACCCGGAACAGAATGATTTTCCCGTTCCCTGGATGACGAGCAGACGAGTGCCGTCCTGCGCGGCGGTATTCACCGCATCCAGCATGGCTTCCGTTAAAACGGGGCCAAGCGCATTGGCGATGTCGGGCCGGTTCAAAGTGAGGTGCGTTACTGCGCCGTCGCGGACGACGTCTAATTCTTCGCTCATGAAATCAACCTAAATCGTGTGCCGCAGACAATGACGACGTCTCCGTCGATCGGGCAATTACGGGACCCTGCCGCTTCTAAAACGGCATCCCGGTTTGAAACGTGAAGATCGACTTCACCTAAACCTTCACCGCGGCCATCGGTCGCCAATACGAAACGCAGAACGGCGTTTTCAAGTGGCAAGAGGGTGACACCGTCGGTAATCGGTTCGGGCGTGATGTCGAGGATTTTGCCCCAACGAGCAGCGAGAGCATCGGGGTCGTCACTCTGCAATTCAGCCGCAGTCATGGCACTTACGCGGTCGGTTCTTACGGCATCCTGCCAGGTTTCTCCGGCAGGATGCCAAGGGCCATCGGGAGCACCATCGCCTGCGCTCCAACTCGTTTCCAGCATCGAGCCGCCCGTATCGCGCGGATGCAATTGCAGACCTTTATAGCTGCCATAATCCATGTGGTTGGCGATGCGAACACCCAGGGATTCGCAGCGGGCCACGCGTTCGGTGATGTCGTCGCATTGCAGGATGACGATATAGCCGCCATCACCGCCGCGCCGTTCGAGATAACGTCCTGCCGCTGTGCCATCCCGGAACGGCGCGACGACTTCGAGAAAATTATTGCCGACGGGTAGCAAGGCATTGACGAGACCATATTTTTCGACGCCTGAATCGTGGTAGCAAGTCTTAATTCCGAACACCGCCTCAAGGTCGGCGACAGCGGGTTCCAACTCAGAAGCGACGAGACAAATCTGACGCAAGCGCAACATAACTTAAAATGCCGCCAATGATTGGAAGGGCGTTTTACCAAGCGCCATGGCGTTTCTTGTGACAGCTGCGCCCCGCTTCACGACCATGCGGTGGTTCTCGCGCTTCGCCACTTGATCGATGTTTGTTGCTGGATCGCCGTCAACCAGTAGGAAATCGGCGAAGGTGCCTTCGGCGATGCGGCCTTCCCCGGGCAAGTCGACCAAATCCGATGCTGCGCTCGTCGAAATCCGCATGGCGTCGAGGGGCGCGATGCCAATTCCGACCATCAGCGCCAGCTCATCCGCGTTGGAACCGTGTTTGTTGAAGGGGGTTCCAGCGTCGGTACCCATCGCGATCTTGCCGCCGGCGTCATAGAACATCTTGATCGAGCGTACGTGGAATTCCGCAATCCGTTCGGCCTTTTCCATCACGTAAGCGGGAATGCCACTATCCTTCATGCTGACGATATTGTGCAGCGCCGCCAAGGTTGGTACGAGGAACGTTCCGCGCTCGATCATCTCCTGGACACATTTTTCGGTCATGAAAATACCGTGTTCAATCGACGAAATGCCGCCGCGCACGGCGTTAAGGATGCCTTCGGTGCCTTGTGCATGGCTGGCGGTACGGCGGTGGAAGCGATTCGCCTCGTGAATACCTGCTGCCATTTCTTCTGCTGAATAATGAGCGTCTTCAGGATTGACGCCCGGCGTCATCACACCGCCAGTGGCCATGATTTTCACGAGATCGCTGCCGGCATGAATCTGTTCCCGTACCGCCTTGACCACTTCGTCGATCCCGTCGGCGACTCGGCCATGCCTGTTGCCGTGTCCGCCGGTCATGCAAATCATCTTGCCCGAGGCCCGGATTGAGGGGCCCATCAGATCACCGGCGTTGCACGAATCGCGGACAGCGAATTCCAGATAATCGCGCCCGCCACAATCTCGGATGCCGGTGACACCGCTGGCCAAAGTGGCTTGCGCTCGCGCCAAGGCCTTCATAACGGTCTGCCCAGGCAGCAGTTTTTCCGCCGCGGTGCCTGGGTCGCCTTCTGCGCCGAGGCAGAGATGCACGTGACAATCGATCAGGCCCGGCATTAGCGTGCCGCCACTCGTGTCCACTGTTGTGCCGTCGAAACCGTCGAATGTGCCAACTGCAGCGACCTTCGTGACTTTATCATCGTCGACCAGGACGCCATGATCGGGTACCGGTTCGTTTTCGCCATCGAAGAGTGCGCCGCCTCTATAGAGTACCTGCATGCTGTGTCCTCGCGCCTGATTTGTAGACCGGGTTAGTGCAGATTGCGTTTGCACATGTCGAAAAAGACGTCCCAGACCTTGTTTGCTGCGGCCTCGTTGTAGACCTCGCGTTCCGCGAAGCAGAAGCCGTGATTGGTGCCAGGGTGAATTTCAAGGGTATAGTTCGTGCCGTGTTCTTCGAGCTCCGCGGTGAGGGTCGGAATGACAAAGGCGGGCACGGTTCCGTCGGTTTCGGCAAAGCCGAAATACATCTCACCCTTGATATTCTTCACCAGGAAATGTGAGGAGTCGTCTTTGTCCGTGACGATCCCAACGCCATAGAGCGACGCATTCGCCTTGAACTGATCGGGGAAGGTGCCGGCCGCGGCCGCGATGAACCGCCCGCTCATGCAATATCCGATTGAACCAATAGCGTTGGTCTTCGCGGCATCCTGGGCTTCGAGATAATCGAGCATCGAACGCGTATCATCCATGACCTGAGCATTCGACAGGTTTGCCATCGCGGTCTGCCAGATCTTGCGCGTATTGTCATCGCGGAACGGAAAGCGGATGACGCCAAAGCGGTAAAACAAATCCGGCAGAATCACGTAGTAGCCCTGCGCCGCAATGTGCCGCGCCATGCCGTACAGTTCTTCGCGGATCCCCGGCGCGTCCATGTAGAAGACAACAGCGGGAAAGGGGCCTGGGCCTTCCGGATGGGCTGTAAAGGTGGCCATCGCACCGTCCTTTGTATTGAGGACGAACTGGTTTTCGATCATCGTTAACTCCCTGCCATATCCATTTAGGCTTACCATTGCCGGTTGCGCCGCCATTGGCAAGCATCGGTGCTGGAATTTGGTGATGTGTTCCCGTTGTGCTACCAAAATCACTTGTGTCAGCTGTTGGAGGGCGGTCCATGGGCATTAAAACCCGAAACCTCACCGGTCATTTCGGTGTTGAGGTTCAAGATATAGACCTTGCCGAACCCTTGACGGAAGAAACGTTCCTCGAACTCGATGCTGCTTTCAATCAGCACTCTTTGGTTCTGTTTCGGAATCAGAATCTCACACCGGAGCAGCAAGTCGCGTTCGGCCGCCGTTGGGGAGAGCTGGAGCATCACGTGTTGCAGCAATTTACCCTTTCCGGTCACCCTGAAGTCTTCGTCCTGACCAATAAGCAGAAGGACGGAAAGCCGGCGGGAGCGCACAAGACCGGATGGCACTGGCATATAGACAACACCTACATGCCGCGCGCGAGCCTGGGGTCATTGCTCTACGCCATCGAACTGCCACCCGAAGGGGGTGACACTCTCTTCACCAGCCTGACCACTGCTTACGACAGGCTGTCGGACGAGATGAAGGCGCGGGTCGAAGATCTAAAAGCGGTACACAGTTACAAATATGTCTATGCCAACAAATACCCCGACCGGCCGCCATTGACCGAAGAGCAGAAGGCGCGCGTTCCGGACCTGGTGCACCCCGTGGTGCGGACGCATCCTACCACCCGCCGCAAGGTCCTTTATGTCAGCGAACAAATCATCAAGCAGTTTGTCGGCATGACGTTTGAGGAAAGTCAGGCCCTGCTGGACGAACTCAACGCCCATGCAACGCAGGATGACTTGATCTATCGGCACCGCTGGCAAGTCGGTGACATGATGTTCTGGGATAACCGGGCAACGATGCATTTCGCGACACCTTACGATGATGTGAATCATATCCGGCTGATGCATTCGGCACGCATTATCACGGACGCCTTTGTTGGCGAGAAGGCCGCATGAATACTGCCCTGCAAACGGTTCCCGCACGCAGCGGCGCAGCTGCAGGAGTGCGACAGGGCCAGATCGTCGAGGTTGTCAACACGCACGGTCAGCAAGTTGTCGATAGCTGGGCCTTTTCGACAAACGATCCAACCGAGTTCATGTCGATGGAACATAGCCGCGCATCGTTTCGCAAAGCCATTCCGGATATTGGCGACACCTATGTTACGAACCGCCGTCGTCCAATCCTCACAATTATCGGCGACACGAGTCCCGGCGTGCATGACACCTTGATTGCCGCGTGCGATCCGCATCGTTATGAACAGCTGGGACATGAGGGTTATCATGAGAACTGCACGGAGAACCTTCACGCGGCCTTGAAGGTACTGGACGTTACGGCTTCGGAGACGCCCTGTCCGCTGAATCTCTTTATGAACATTGCAATTCTTGAGGAAGGTAAGCTGGACTGGCGGCCGCCGGTCAGCCGGCCAGGCGATACGATAAGCCTACGAGCGGAGATGGACTGCATCGTCGTGTTTTCAGCCTGCCCCATGGACTTGCTCCCGATCAATGGTCAGGAAGGCGAGCCGACAGAAGCCCATTTCAGAATCGCAAATTAACGAAACTGCCGCCTTTGGGAAAGGATTGCGCCATGCTATCCATCGATCAGTTACGCGATCCGAAACACTACGCCAATGTGCTAAAGCCGCCGCTCGAGGCGGAGAACCTGCCGCCCTGGTGCTATACCGATGACGGGTTTTATCGACTCGAGATAGAGCGCGTTTTCATGAAGGTTTGGAATTTCGTCGGACGCGCCGATTTAATGGCCAACCCCGGTGACTATTTGGCGACCGATGTTGCGGGCATCCCGATCATTATCATTCGTGACCGAGAAGGCGCCGTGCGGGCCTTCGCCAATAGCTGCCGGCATCGCGGCACGCAATTGCTCACGGGCGAAGGCAATTGCCGGGCGATAGTTTGCCCCTATCACAATTGGGCCTTCGATCTTGATGGCGCGCTAGTCAGTGCCGCCGGCATGGAAGAAACCGTAGGATTCGATAAGAAGGACCATGCGCTGGTGCCTCTGCGCCTGGAAAGTTGGGCGGGTTTTCTGTTCGTCAATTTTGATGCCGATGCGGGAAGTCTCTTGGACTATCTCGGCGATTTGCCTGACCATGTCGTGGCTTATGATTTTCCGAATTTGGTGACAACACGCCGTAAGGTCTGGGACGTCGCGTGCAACTGGAAGATTTATCTGGAGAACCAACGGGAATCCTACCACATACCGACGGTTCATCGGGAATCGCTGGGCGATCAGATCGCCACACCGCTGGATGTGAATGGCGCCTGGTCCGGTTCCCTGATTGGTGTTGAACAAACTGCGGCGATTCTAAAAGACGATACAACACCCTTCCCCCCGATCGCGTCGCTAACGGAAACCGAGCGGGAGGCGAGCCACTTTCTCGGCCTGTACCCCAACATTTATCTTGTGGCGACGACGGATTGTTTCTGGTGGATGGAAATCAAGCCTCGTGGACCGGCGCGGATTGAGTTGGTCGTTGGCTCCGGGTTTCCGAAAGAGACCATAGCGCGGGACGACTTCGACGACGTTGTCCAACGTTATTATAAGCGCTGGGATACCAGCCACGATGAAGATAATCGCATCTGCGAACAGCAGCAGATTGGCGTGAATTCGCCGCTTGCGCTGCCGGGACGGCTGGCTCGGCGCGAGCGTGGCGTGAATGCCGTTGATCGCTGGATCGTAGAACAAATTTTGGCTGATTAGCGACGATTTGTATCATCTGTTTTCGCTCTCGAGCGTTGGCGCCCCTATATGATTACCTTTATGCTGCCGCGCTTCGGTTCGAATGAGCGGAACTCACAGAATGCCAAATCAGTTATTGCCCGACGCTGCTGAACGTCTCGCGGCGTTGGAAGCCTGTGTTTCCCGAGCGCTGGAATATTTGGGTGACTGTCCGGCCGATTGGGTGCCGCCACGCGACGGGATCGACCGCGATATTGTGATCGCGGGGGCGGGGCAAGCAGGTCTCGCCATTGGATTCGCGTTGAAGCGGGACGGTGTCACCAATATTTCGCTGCTCGACGCGGCACCGAAGGGACAGGAAGGACCTTGGCGGACCTTTGCCCGCATGGAAACATTGCGGTCACCCAAAGATGTTCCTGGTCCCGAGGGTGGAATAGCCGATCTGACGTTCCGGGCGTGGCACGAGGCGGCCTATGGTGAAGAGGCATATCAGGCGATCTATAAAATCCCCACAGGCCTGTGGATGGGTTACTTGTTGTGGTATCGCGAACAGGTCGATTTGCCGATTGAGAATGACGTTCAGATCACACGGGTCGAACCGTGCGATGGTGGTTTCCGGCTCCACCTTGATCGGGCCGGAAGTTCGGGTTTTTTGACGACTCGAAAATTGGTTCTGGCGACCGGTATGGATGGGTTCGGGCACGCATTCATCCCGGAAATGGTCCGCGAGGGTTTGCCACCGGAGCGTTATGCACACTGTGCTGAAGTAGTAGATTTTGATTCGCTGAAGGGCAAGCACGTGGCTGTGTTGGGGGCGGCTTCGTCGGCGTTTGATTATGCGGGGACCGCGTTGGAAGCGGGCGCCGGGAAAGTCGACTTGTTTTGCCGCGGCTCCGAATTGTATCGCTATAACCGCTTCAAGCAGATCAATTACCCGGGTGTCTTGCATCATTACGTCGACCTGGACGATGCTGATAAGTGGCGCGTTATGGCAGAGCTGATGAAACGCTCTGTATCGATCATTCGTGAAACGTTGCAGCGTTCCACGCGGCACAAGAACTTTTCGATCCACCTCAATGCGGCCTGGCAATCGGTCGGTATGGCGGGCGATGAAATCGTGATCGAAACCGCGGATCGGCAATACCGCGCGGATTATGCCCTTATCGGTGCCGGGTTTGAGATGGTGGCGGCAGCACGGCCGGAACTTTCAAGCTTCGCGGATCAAATTGCGTTGTGGCGAGATCGATATACACCGCCGGCGGGTCAGGAAAGTAATGCTGCTGGCGCATTTCCCTACCTCGGCAGCGATTTCCAATTGATCGAAAAGACGCCCGGAGCGGCGCCCTATCTGGCGGATATCCATCTTTATAATTGGGCTGGATCCGTGAGCAATGGACGAGGGTCATCGGAAACGACAAGTTTGAGCCATGGCGTACCCCGCTTGGTTCGCGCACTTTGCCGTGATTTGGTCCGCGCCGATGCCGACACGCATGTCGAAAAGATACTAGAGCTTCCCGTACCCGAATTTCTTCCGGATGAGTACCAAGCCGAATAGACCGCAGCCTTAGTTTCCCTTGCCCGTTCGGTACCATCCGTACCGGTCACGCGAATACAGTGTCAGCGTTTCGATGCCGCCCGATTGCCGTAACACCGTCACTGGAACCTCGACACCTGGAGCCCCGAGCGACCATAACTTGCGATAAAAGTCCGGCATGCTCGACACGGATTTGCCGCCAACCGATACGATGATATCACCGATCCTAACGCCCGCCGCGGCACCAGGTCCCTCGGAAGCCAAGCGTGTCACGAAAATGCGCCGGCGGACTTCTTCGGTGTAGACGCCAATCCATGGCCGTGCCGGTCTGTCCGCTCGCCCGCTGTCAATTAATCCGCCAAGGATCGGTTTCAACGCGTTAATCGGGATGAACATATTGCCGGGGTTCACGCCGGCGCCTTGTTTCGCATCGCCGACAACCAAGGAGCCGATGCCGACGAGCTGACCTTCATGATTGATAAGCGCCGCACCGCCGAACACAGGAAATGGAGGCTGCGTGAAGATGGCATTCGGCAGAAGGTATTCCCAGTATCCCGCGAATTCGCGACGCGCGACGACCTTCGCGCGAATGGTGTTTCGCCGTCCCCCGAAGCCGGCAACAATGACCCCGGTCCCTTCGTTTAACTGCGCTGAATCGCCGAGGCGCATCGGACGGACGCGGATCGGCTGCTGCGTTCTGACAAGACCAAAGCCGGTTTCACTGTCATAGGCAACTACGCTTGCGGGCAGAGCCACACCATCGGGTCCGGTCACCAGAACCGACGAAGATTCCAGAATCAGATAGCCGATTGTCAACACCAAGCCGCTCGAATCGATGACGACGCCGTGGCCATCGCGCTCCGAGCCTAGTGTTCCGGCCGTCCGTGCGGTGGCGTCGATTTCCGTCTGAACCCGGACGACGGCGCTTAGTATGTCTTCGACCGTGTTTTGGGCATTAGCGGCGCCGACGGTAAACAGGAACGCCAAGCATGTCGCCGTAATGGCAAGTGTTTTCCGGGTGATTCGAGTTCCTATGGTGCGCAAATTCATGCAGCCTCCATCGTTAAATGACTCACTCCCCCCGCTTAGTAAGCTAGCACGTTCTTTGGGCGATCCCCAATGCTATGGAAAATTGCGGGGTATGGAAGATGGCTTGGTGGTGTTGCCATTTCCTGAAAGCCGACTCTCCCCTATATTCAATATTCCATGTCGAATTGATGACCATGCCATGACTGATCCCTTTGCCGGCGACCCGCTGGAGTTTGATGCACCGCCGCCGCCCGTAGCCCGGCCGGCGCCGTGGCTGGATGCGCTTAACGAGGCACAGCGTGAAGCGGTCGATGCGCTGGACGGTCCTGTCCTGGTGTTGGCCGGTGCGGGAACCGGGAAGACCCGCGTTCTGACGACGCGGCTGGCCCAACTGCTCTATACCGGCCGTGCCAAGCCTTATCAGATTTTGTCGGTTACCTTCACCAACCGGGCGGCGCATGAGATGCGGGATCGGGTCGCAAACTTTGTCGGCCCGGCGACGGAAGGTTTATGGCTCGGCACCTTCCATTCATTGGGTGTTCGTATCTTGCGCCGCCATGCGGAATTGGTGGGGTTGAAGTCGAATTTTACGATCCTCGATACGGACGATCAGGTCCGGTTGCTGAAACAGCTTCTCGAGGCGGAACACATAGACGAGAAGCGCTGGCCGGCGCGTGTACTGTCGGGGATTATTCAGCGCTGGAAGGATAAGGGGCTGACGCCAGATAAGGTGCCGGCGGATGATGGCGGTGAGTTTGCCAATGGCCGGGCCGTTGCCCTGTACGTGCAATATCAAGAGCGGCTGAAAGCGCTTAATGCGGCCGACTTTGGCGATTTGTTGCTGCACTGTCTGACGCTGTTCATGGAAAACGCGGACGTCCTTGCCGACTTCCAGCGGCTGTTCCGCTACATCCTGGTCGACGAATACCAGGATGCCAACGTCGCACAATATCTCTGGCTGCGCCTTCTCGCCCAACATCACCGCAATATCTGCTGTGTTGGCGATGACGATCAGTCGATCTATGGCTGGCGCGGTGCGGAAGTCGGCAACATCCTTCGTTTCGAGACGGATTTCCCTGGTGCCAAGGTGATCCGGCTGGAACGCAACTACCGTTCGACGCCGCATATTCTTGCCGCCGCCTCCGGCCTTATCGCGCATAACGAAGGGCGTTTCGGTAAGACGCTGTGGACCGATACCAATGAGGGCGACAAGGTCATTGTGCGCGGCGTTTGGGATGGCGAAGAAGAGGCCCGCTTCATCGGCGAGGAGGTCGAGGCGCTGCATCGCCAGAAGCACAGGCTCGATGAGATTGCGATTCTGGTGCGGGCCGGGTTTCAAACCCGCGAATTCGAAGAACGCTTCATCACCTTGGGGGTTCCCTACCGCGTCATCGGCGGTCCGCGATTTTACGAGCGTGAGGAAATTCGCGATGCGCTGGCCTATTTTCGATTGATCCATCAGTCTGAAGACGATCTCGCCTTCGAGAGGATCATCAACAAACCGGCGCGCGGGGTCGGCAAGACCACCTTGCAGGCGCTGCACGGTCTTGCCCGTATCGAAGGGTGTTCCTTGTTTTCCGCAGGTCTGCGGATTGTGGAAACTGATGAGTTACGGCCGCAAGCACGCCGGAAGCTGGGCGATATTCTGGCGGATTTTCAACGCTGGCAGCGCATGTCGGATGGTTTGCCGCATACGGAGCTGGCGGAAACCGTCCTTGACGAATCCGGCTATACGGAAATGTGGATGTTGAGCAAGAAACCCGAAGCCCCTGGGAAGTTGGAAAATCTGAAGGAACTGATCCCCGCCATGGCGGAGTTCGAAAGCCTTGGTGGGTTTCTCGAACATGTTAGCCTTGTGATGGAAAACACCGAGGCGGCGGGCCAGGACATGGTCAACCTCATGACCTTGCACAGTGCCAAGGGCGCGGAATTCGATACGGTGTTCCTGCCGGGATGGGAGGAGGAGCTTTTCCCGCATCAGCGCGCAATCGATCAAAGCGGTGCCGCCGGTTTGGAGGAGGAGCGGCGGCTCGCCTATGTCGGCATCACGCGCGCCCGCAGGCATGTGACCATTACGCACGCCGCGAGCCGGCGGATTTATAACCAGTGGGTAAGTGCGATTCCGTCGCGCTTTGTGAGCGAGCTTCCAGCAGACAGTATCGAGGTTACGACCGACCCGGGCCTGTTCGGCGGCGGATCGGGCGGCCTGTCCGAGCGGCAGTCGGCTTTCGGATTTGATGGTGGCTCCAGGCGCACGGAAGGTGGCCCGGGGTGGCGGCGTTATCAGGAACGCGGGCCGGGCGTCAAATTCATAGAGGCAACGGCGGAGCCGCTATCGGAATCGGAAGTTCCGTTTGCACGCGGTGATCGTTGTTTTCATCAGAAATTCGGTATGGGCCGCATTCGAACCATCGACGGCGACAAGCTCACCATCGATTTTGACAAGGCCGGTGAAAAGCGGGTCATCGCGGCCTTTGTCTCGAAGCCCTGATACAGGCTTGCCGTGAGCTGGAAACTGGAAGTCATTGTCCCAGCGTCTGCTGCAGAGCTTTTTGCGGAGGCCATTGAGTCGCTTTGTGCCGCCGTCGCGTCGTTCGAAATTCCCGACAGCTCGCTTTGGCGGGTCGAAGGTTACGCGCCGGACATGCCGTCCCACGCCGACTGCGCAGCCATCTTGGCCATCGCGGCGGTACAGGCAGGTGTTCCAGAACCTGAATTTTCGTGCGTTCCTTTACCCAATATCGATTGGGTTGCGGAGAACCAGCGGACATTTCAGCCTTTGCGGGCCGGGCGGTATTTCATACGGCCGTCGCATTTCGAGGGCCCGACACCGTTTGGCGCGATTGGTTTGACGCTTGATGCCGGTGCAGCCTTTGGCACTGGAGAGCACGCAACGACAAAAAGCTGCCTTTTGGCCTTGGATTGGCTGGCAAGGTGCCGTCGCTTTGAAAAGCCGCTGGATCTGGGCTGTGGATCGGGGGTCTTGGCGCTGGCAATGGCTGCAACATGGCGCCGTACTGTGCTTGCAGCCGATATCGATCCGCAGTCCGTGGCGGTGGCACGTGAAAATGCCCAGATAAACCGGCTTTCACTGTACGTTCAGACCCGGTGCAGCAACGGTTTTTCGGATCGCGAAATTCATCGCACGGGACCTTATGACCTGATTGCCGCAAATATTCTCGCCAAGCCTCTGGTCGCGCTGTCGCGGCCATTGTGCCAACAGGTCGCCCCAGGTGGTGTGGTTGTTCTGTCCGGCTTGTTAGCGCATCAGGAGAATGCCGTTCGCAACGCTTACGGCCGCCAGGGGTTAGCCTTGATACGCCGAATTCCCGTCGAGGGATGGCACACACTCATCATGGCGCGGCGGCGGGTTTAGAGTGAAATATGCCCTAACCAGCCGCTCGCCACGACGTGTTAAATCAACCGATCTGGTGACGGGGCACATGCAAGTCGTTTTGCACCTTGCCGTCTGCCGACATTGACACCGCGGAGAGCTCGGTGCGGCGAACGCCGATATCTTCGAGCAGGTGGTCGTCGAGCGCCGATAATTCATGCATCGTCTGCCGCCGCCGATAGGCGACAAACAATTCGCTGATTGCGTGTCCAACCGCGCGAAAAACTCCCGTCGATGCAGGTTTTGCGCCGGTTTGCGCCGATATCGCGGTCATCAGTTTACTCCATTTTAACGTTTATTAACAATTGGGTACAAGTCATGTCCTTGCAACTTGTAACCGATATATGTTTGCGTTCGGTAAACGCCAGTTGCGTTTAATGCAGTGCAGCATTGCATGAGGCTCATGAGCGTCTTTGCTCTTATGGCTTAAAACCATTGCCTTGAACGCGCGGCCTCAATTTCGCGCCGCTGATAGCGGACGAGCATTTCACTAATTGTGTGCCCGATCGTGCGGAATAATCCGGTCGACACGTGTTTTCTGCCATTTCGTGCGGATAATCCAGTCATTAGATCGCTCCATTTTCATTTTTATTAACAATCTCTTAACAAGCCATTGGCTTGTCGCTTGTAGCCTATATATGTTTGCGATCGAAAAACGTCTGCTGTTTTTATTGCAGTGCAGCATTGTTATGCGCGCATGGGCCCAGTTTTGTCGGGGCATCAAAACCGCTGTCTCGGATGCGGGGCTGTGATAAGAGCTTACGGGCAATTTTGCGTTGTAAGGGAGAGGTTGCATGGTGGTTGAGGTATCGGCCTATGGCGGGGACGAAGCACTCGCGCAGCAGCTAAAGGCAGCCGGCGTTTCGATTGGTATCGATGCGGTGCGCGCGCTTGTCGCGGGCGTCGCAGGTGCCCCACAGGGCAAACAACCGGATGTGTGGATTGAATTGATCGCACCTGATTTGCCGGCGTCCCTGCGCGACCAGTTATTGGCGCTGAAGGCCGTAATTGTGGCCGAAGTGCCCGAGGATCCGCCTTTGCCCGATAGGGTCGGCGCCTTGCGCGAGGAACTCGACAGCCGCGGTTTGGATGGCTTCATCGTGCCCAGAACGGATGCACATCAGGGTGAATATGTGCCGCCCCGTGACGACCGCCTGCGTTGGCTGACCGGGTTTTCCGGTTCGGCGGGTCTTGCCGTCATTCTGGCCGACCGGGCGGCCATCTTCGTCGATGGCCGCTATACGCTGCAGGTACGTACGCAGGTCGACACTAATTTGCTCGAACCAAAACATTTGATCGATACGCCGGCGACAAAGTGGATTGCCGAAGCTTTGCCAAAAGGCGGCAAGCTTGGCTATGATTCGTGGCTGCACGCGGAGAACGCCGTTGTGGCGCTGCGTAAAGCGGTGGAGAAGGCGGGCGGTAGTCTTGTCGCCGTGGACGACAACCCTGTCGATGCGGTTTGGGCTGGCCAGCCCGCAGCACCGATTTCACCCATCGTGCCGCATTCGCTCGAATTTGCCGGAAAATCCGCAGCCGATAAGCGGGAGCAAATCGGCGCGATATTGCGAACCGACGGCTGTGATGCGGCCGTTATAACGGCGCCAGATTCCGTCGCGTGGCTGCTCAATGTGCGCGGTGGCGATGTGCCGCGTGCGCCGATGCCGCTTTCCTTCGTCATCGTGCACAAATCAGGTGCGGTCGACTGGTTTGTCGATCCGCGAAAATTATCACCTGGGTTGGGGGCGCATTTAGGCAATGGCGTTTCTGTTGAGAATGTCGATGCGTTTCCCGATGCGCTTGAGCAACTGGAAGGGCAAACGGTTCGGGTCGACTCTTCGAGTGCGGCCGCTTTGGTGTTCGATAGGCTGCAAGCTGGCGGCGCGCGCATTTCGACTGCCGGGGATCCTTGCGCATTACCGAAAGCCTGCAAGAACGCCGTGGAAATTGCCGGTGCCCGCAACGCGCATCAGCGCGATGGTGCCGCGCTCACGCGGTTTCTCGCCTGGTTTGAGGAGACGGCGCCGTCCGGTGCGCTGACGGAGATCGAAGCGGCTGACAAGCTGGCGGCGTTCCGCAATGAAGGAGAGCTAATTCGTGATCTCAGTTTTGATACGATCTCCGGCTCGGGACCGAACGGTGCGATCGTTCATTACAAGGTTTCGTCTAAAACCGATCGCCATATGAAACGGGGAGAGCTTTATCTGGTCGACTCCGGTGCGCAATATCTCGATGGGACGACCGATGTGACACGGACCATCGCGGTGGGAACGCCGACCGCGGAAATGAAAGATCGTTTTACCCGCGTACTTAAAGGACATATCGCTATCGCGACGGCACGCTTTCCGGAGGGAACATCGGGGTCGCAGTTGGACACGTTAGCCCGGCATGCGCTTTGGCAGGCAGGCCTCGATTTTGATCATGGCACGGGCCACGGCGTAGGAAGCTATCTCAGCGTGCATGAAGGGCCGCATCGGATATCCAAGGCGCCGAATTCGGTTGCGTTGCGCGAAGGGATGATCGTTTCGAACGAACCGGGGTATTACAAGACGGATGATTATGGCATTCGCATTGAAAATTTGGTGACCGTTGTGCCTTGCCAGGCGCTTGCTGGAGCCGAACGGAAAATGTTTGAATTTGAAACACTGACCTTCGCCCCCATTGATCGCGAATTAGTCGATTTGTCGCTGATGGACGGAACGGAAATTACCTGGCTTGATGATTATCACCGCGAGGTTCTTGCAAAACTGTCCGACGGATTAGATGACGATACGCGGCGATGGCTTGAAGCTGCAACGAGGCCTCTCGCGGCATGACGCATTGCAACTCCTTGTTGTGACCGAAATCTCCTG
>JAJFJB010000296.1 GCA_021774435.1 Alphaproteobacteria bacterium | reverse complement strand
GAGGCCTACGCCTCGCGGGCGCCACTCAGCGTCTGGTACGCCAAGATGGCGGTGAATTCCGGCATGCAAATGGACATGGAACCAGCGCTCGAATTCGAACGCCACTTGACCGCTGGGCTGTTCACGACCGAGGACCGGAGCGAAGGCATGTCCGCCTTCCTCGAAAAACGAGACGCGAAATTCAAGGGCAAGTAAGCAACAGAAACGGAACTCATTATGTCTGAAGAGCAGCTGCCGACGTACCGGGATATCCTGTACGAAGAAAAGAACAATATTGCGACCATCACCTTCAATCGGCCGGATCGGCTGAACGCGTTTCGCGAAGGCATGTATGAGGAAGTCACCGACGCCATCGTGAACGCCTCGTGGAACCGACAGATCGCGGCTATCGTGCTAACGGGGGCTGGAAACCGTGCTTTCGGCGTGGGCGGTGACTTGCAGGACAAGAAGAAGGGCCGCCGCGGCAAAGGCACCATTGGGGTGCCCGTCGAAGATTTGCACAGCGCCATTCGGGACGCGCCGCAACCGGTCATCGCCAAGGTGCGCGGCTACGCGATCGGCGGCGGCAATGTGCTGGCGACGCTTTGCGATATGACGATTGCCTCCGATAATGCCATCTTCGGCCAGGTCGGCCCCAAGATGGGCTCCGTCGATCCAGGCTATGGCACGGCGTATCTGGCACGCGTCATCGGTGAAAAGAAAGCACGCGAGATGTGGTATATGTGCCGCCGTTACTCTGCACAAGAAGCGCTGCAAATGGGCCTCTGCAACACAGTCGTCCCTGACGATGAGCTTGACGCGGAAGTCGACCGCTGGTGCGCGGAACTGGTCCTGCGCAGCCCAACGGCAATTGCCATTGCAAAACGGACCTTCAACGCGGACAGCGAAAGCATTCGCGGCATCAGCAAGCTCGGGTTCGAGGCGGTGCGCATGATGTACGAAACCGACGAGTCCAAGGAAGGTGGCAACGCGATGCGCGAGAAACGAGACCCGGACTTCCTCTCGCACCGGGAATAGGAGAGTAACATGGCCCAGGCGAACTGGACGATCAGCGGCGAATATATGGAAAGCTGCAATTGCGACTATCTGTGCCCATGCATTTATACCAATCCGCAAGGCCCCGCGACGCATGATCATTGTTATGCCATGATGGTCTACCGTATCGATAAAGGCACTAGCGGTGACGTCGATTTGGACGGGCTGAGTTTTGCCTTCGTGATCCGCTCCGGCAAGGTCATGGCGGACGGAGACTGGGTCTTTGCCTGCGTCGTCGATGAAACCGCCAATGACACACAACGCACTGCCCTTGCTGCGATTGCCAGCGGCGAGGCGGGCGGCACGCCAGGCATGATCAGAGATAACTTGGTTAGCGATTTTCGAGGCGTCGAATACAAGCCAATCAAATTCATCATGGACGGCTTGAAGCGCACCACCTCAATCCCGGACATTTTCGAATTCGACATCGAAGGCGTCGCCTCACGAAACAAATCCGGTGACTCCTATTACATCGACAATACCGGACACCCCGCGAACAAACGGCTCGCGCTCGCGAAATCGAAAATTCTCAAGGTTTTTGGGTTCGGTCTCGATCTCGACATGACCGAAAAAGGCAACAATGGCCACTACGCACCGTTCAACTGGTCGAACTAGGCGGGTGGCTATCCCGTACGAAGAGGAACGATGAGATGACGGAGAAACAGATCGGTTTCATCGGGCTGGGCGATATGGGCGGGCCCATCGCCTCACGCCTGGTCGAAGCCGGCTTCAGCACTTCCGTCTACGATACGCGTGACGCCGCGCTTGCTCCCGTTTTGGAAAAGGGGGCTCACAAAGCCTCTTGCCCCAAGGATGTCGCAAACAACGCAGAGACCGTTATCGTCAGCCTGCCGACGCCGGATGTGGTACGTGCCGTTGCACTGGGCACCTATGGCATCGTGGAGGGCGGCGCTGTCCGCACCTATATCGACCTTTCGACGACAGGTGCGGTTGTCGCCAAGGAAGTTGCGTCGTGTCTCAGCAAAAAGAATATCGCAACATTGGACAGCCCCGTCAGCGGCGGCATTCTCGGCGCCGAATCGGGCAAACTGTCCTTGATGGTATCCGGTCCTAAATCCGTTTTTGAAGAGGCCCGGTCGGTACTCGAGGTGATCGGAAACAATCTATTCTATATTGGCACCGAACCGGGCCTCGGCCAGACGATGAAACTCGCCAACAACTACCTCTCGGCCACCAACAATATTGCCGCCGCCGAAGCGATGGTCATGGGCGTCAAAGGGGGCCTCGACCCCAAGGTAATGCTTGATGTCATCAATGCGAGCAGCGGGCGCAATTCGGCGACGATGGATAAGTTTCCGCGCGCCGTGCTCGACCGTAGCTTCACGAAAACGATGAAGCAGAAACTCCTCTACAAGGACGTACGGCTTTGCCTGGAGGAAGCAGAGGCCATGGGTTGCCCTATGTGGCTCGGCAGCACGGTCAAACAGTTCCTGTCCTATGCCGTCAGCCAAGGCACCGGTGACGACACGTCGATTGGCCTTATCAAACATATCGAAGGCTGGGCCGGTGTCGAGGTCGGCAGCAAGGAGACAGAGGGAAACGATTGAAGGTGGCGTCAGCCAGCGACACGACGATCCTGCCCTTGCAGGTACGCAACCTTCACTATGAAGCGGACGGCGTTCCCCTGATCAAGGATATTTCGTTTACGTTAGACCGCGGCACCAAGACCATCATCCTCGGGCATAACGGCGCGGGAAAGAGTCTGCTGCTTCGTCTCTGCCACGGGCTCATCGCACCAAAGGCAGGACGGATCGATTGGAAGGGCAATGCGCAGGACCCCGCTCAACGGCAGGCGATGGTATTCCAAAGGCCTATCATGCTGCGCCGCACTGTGGCGGACAATGTGGATTATGCGCTTCGGCTCCGCGGCGTGCCGCACTCAGAACGGCGCGGGCAAGTTGTCGACGCCTTGAAACAAACCCGGCTGCACCGTCATGCCGGCCGGCAGGCGCGGACATTGTCCTTCGGAGAGCAACAGAGGCTCGCACTGGCACGCGCCTGGGCGATGAAGCCCGACATTCTTTTTTTGGATGAACCGACGGCGAGTCTCGATCCCGCGGTGACGCGCTCTATTGAAGATCTGATCAATCTGATCCACGGCGCGGGCACGAAAATCGTCATGTCGACACACGACCTTGGCCAGGCCCGCCGTCTTGCTGACGAAATACTGTTCCTTCATCGCGGGCGCTTGGTTTCCCACGCGCCGGCGTGTGATATACTTAACAATCCAAAGGACAAAGAAATCAGCGCCTTTATCCAGGGAGAGCTGTACTGGTAGGACCAGCAGCTCCCGCCAATTACCCGGGAATTTCGACCGCCTTCATCGCCTTGCCGAATTTCTTCTCCAAGCCTTTTACAAGATGCGGTATGCCGCCGCTTTGCAGAGTTGGCGCAAAGTCGGCGCGCTGCGTAACCAACAAGCTCGCTCCTTTCACCAGCGCATCAATGATCTTAAAACCGAAAAAACTGTTCGGATAGCGCCGCACCCGGAACGCAATCCTAAAGGGCGCGGCACCTTC
>JAJFJB010000295.1 GCA_021774435.1 Alphaproteobacteria bacterium | reverse complement strand
CGCCGGCGAACGGGCGGTCAAACGCCTCAATCCCCGCAAGGCAACGACGGCGAAGGTACCGGTTGTCTACGACACGCGCGTCAGCAATGGACTGATCGGGCACCTTTCGAGTGCCATCAATGGCGCGGCGATTGCGCGCGGTACGAGCTTCCTGCTCGAAGCGATGGGGAGCAAAGTTTTCGCCGATAGCATCAATATCATCGACGACCCGCACCGCAAACGCGGCCTGCGTTCGAAGCCCTTCGACGCTGAAGGACTGGCCAATGCGTCGATGAACCTGATCGAAGACGGTGTTTTGACCAGTTGGATATTGGATCTGCGTTCAGCGCGGCAGCTGGGACTCGAAAGCACGGCGCGGGCATCGCGTGGTGTCTCCGGCCCGCCTTCGCCTTCGGTCACCAACCTTTATATGGCGCCGGGGACCGTGACACCGGCTGCGCTGATGGCGGACATCAAGAGCGGTTTCTACGTCACCGAACTGATGGGCTTCGGCATTGATATGATCACGGGCGATTACAGCCGCGGCGCCGCCGGATACTGGATTGAGAATGGCGAAATCTCCTATCCGGTCAGTGAAATGACTGTGGCGAGTAATCTCAAAGATATGTTCCTCAATCTCACGCCCGCGAATAACCTCGAGTTCCGCTATGGGTCCAATGCGCCGACGATCCGCGTCGATGGCATGACCGTGGCCGGTGAATAGGGGTTTTTGATGGATGCGTTTATTCACAATACCAATCCGGCGCGTGTCGTTTTTGGTGCCGGTCAGGTGCAGCGGCTCGGTGACGAAGTCGAACGGCTCGGCTGTTCGCGGACGTTGGTTGTCTGTACGCCCGGCCGGGCGGAAATGGCGGAAACACTTTCCGGATCGTTGGGCTCCCGCCGCGTTGGTGTTCACGCCGAGGCGCGCATGCATGTGCCGATCGAAACTGCCGAGGTGGGCCGTGAGGCAACGCGGTCACTAAACGCCGATTCCGTGGTGTCGATCGGTGGGGGATCCGCCATTGGGCTCGGCAAGGCTATCGCACTCGAATGCGATATCCCCTTATTGAGTGTCGTGACCACGTATTCCGGGTCGGAGATGACCTCCGCCTGCGGTATGGTCGAAGGAGGACGCAAAATCCAACACCGCTCGCCGCGCATGCTGCCGCGCGTCGTCATCTACGATTCCGAACTGACGGTGTACTTGCCACCGGTGATTTCGGGACCGAGCGGCTTTAACGCTATCGCGCATGGTGTCGGTTCGATGTACCGTCAGTCCTCGACGCCGATGCTCAGGCTGACATCGCTCGATGGCATCCGTGCCATGGCCCGTGCGCTGCCGCGTATCATGAAAGACCCGAGCGACTTAGACGCCCGCGACGAAGCGCTTTACGGCGCATGGCTCTGCGGAATGGCTGCCGGATCCGGGGCACGGTCGATCCATCACAAGCTGGCGCATGTAATCGGCGGTACCTTCGATCTGCCGCACGCCGAGTCGCATACTATCCTGCTGCCGCACTCGACGGCCTATAATGCGGCTACTGAACCCGATGCGATGACGGCGATCGCCAAGGCGCTCAATGCTGCTGATGGTCCAATAGGCTTGTACGAGTTGGAAAAGTCCGTGGGCACGCCGACGGCGCTCAAGGATATCGGCATGCCGGAGGACGGACTCGACCAGGCCGCCGACGAGGCGATGATCAATCCGTATCCCAATCCGCGCCCGCTTGACCGGACCGCAATTCGGGCACTATTGGACAATGCGTGGCATGGCCGGCCGCCTGCAGCTGTGTGAAAAAAGAGGCCCCGCGAAGGTGGGGTATATCGCGGGGCCTTATATGGGGACGGAGTCGATGTCCGGTGAACATAGGAGCGCCAAGTAACGGCAGTGTGACAGCTTGAAGTTGGTTCGGTGGAGCGATTGGCAAACCGGTGGTGACGAGGAAACGATGGACATCACCATTCCGGCTTGCCGCTTAATTTGATAGGGTGTGCGCATGTCTCCGAAAGCCCATCAAGATGCGTTGACTGTTACCGGATTGATCGAGGCGTCGGCTGCTGCGGCGCCGGAGACGCCGGCACTGATTTATGGCGGCCAAACGCTCACATTCGCCGGGCTGGCTGGTCAGGCTCGCCGCGCCGCGGGAGGGTTGGCGTCGCTCGGTGTGAAACCAGGGGATCGAGTTGCGTTCTGGCTGCCGAATACGACGGCTTATGTAACGCTCTATCTGGCGTGTGCACGGCTCGGCGCGATTGCCGTTGCAGTAAATACGCGGTACCGCGCCGGTGAAGTGGGCGACATCGTCGGTCGCTCGGGTGCGAAGGTGCTCGTCGTGTGGCCAGATTTCCGAGGCATAGATTTCCCTGGAATACTCGCCGATGTCGATCCCGAGGCGTTGAAGCGGCTCGAAACGATCATCGTGTATACGGAATCGGATGATGCCCCGGAGATAAATATTCCCAGTGCCCGGACGGTAGCTTGGGATCGAGTTGCGCGGCATGCACGGTTCGACTCCAGCCACGCATCGCCGGATAGCGGGTGCAATATGTTCACGACGTCCGGTACCACAAAGGCGCCTAAATTTGTGCTGCACGGACATGCCGGTATTGCGGGGCACGCACGGGAAGTGGCAGATAATTTCGGTTTGCGCGACACGGGGACCGTGGCTTATCTGGGGCTGCCGTTCTGTGGTGTTTTCGGCTTCTGCCAGGTGATGGCCGCACTTGCCGCCGCCAAGCCCACCGTCTTGACAAGCGCATTCGATGCGGAAGAAGCCGTGCGCCTTTTCGAAGGCTATGGTGTAACTTACTTTAACGGTAGTGACGATATGATTGATCGCATGTTGGCGGTTATGGGGAACAGAAAGCCTTTCCGGCAAGTTCGCTCGGCCGGATTTGGTGCCTTCAATTCTGAACTGGCTAATATCGTCACGCGTGCCGACGATGCGGGACTAACGCTTACCGGGCTGTGGGGGATGAGCGAACTGCAGGCGTTGGTGGCGCGCCGCGAGCCGGATGCGGCCCCGGACGTCCGTGCGATACCTGGTGGCAACCTTGTGTCGCCGACAGCGGAAGTCCGGGTACGGGACCCGGACAGCGGCGCCTTATTGGCCGTGGGAGAGGCCGGCGAGTTGGAAATCAAGGGCCCAAGCCGCATGATCGAATATTTCAGCGATTCAGATGCGACGGCGGCGGCGGTGACCGATGATGGGTTTATTCGTACGGGCGATCTTGGGCTGGTCGAGCCTGATGGCGGGTTCGAGTTTCTGACACGGATGGGCGACGTATTGCGGCTCGGCGGATTTCTGGTCAGCCCGGCGGAAATCGAGGCGGAGTTGCAGATGCACCCGATGGTCGAGAGCGTTCAGGTCGTTGCCGCGGGGAGTGCCGCCGGCAACCGTGCAGTCGCGTTTGTTATTCCCGGCGGCGAGTCCGGGTTCGAAGAAGGATCAATTCAGGCGCATTGTGCGCAACGGTTGGCAAAGTACAAGGTTCCGGCGCGTGTCGTACCGATAGACGCCTTTCCCGTGACGGAGAGTGCGAACGGCATCAAGATACAGCGTGGCAAGCTACGCGAAATGGCGGAAGAATTGCTGCGGGAATAGCGTTCGACTTGACGCCTAAACGCTATTGATGGGCGCGTAACCACTGTTTGACTAGTTTTTGGGCTTTCGCGAGTTGTGCTGGTTTCATCATCTTGGCAATCTTGCGTGCGGTGAAATTATTCCACTGAACCCGGTTTGGCTGCGCCCGCGGTTCCGCGAGGATGACCCACTTATAAGCTTGCACAAGATTGCGTTCGACGCCTCGCCCATCAAGGTACATTTCGGCAAGGCTGGACTGCGCGAAGGTGTCACCCTGATCGGCCGCCTTCTGCCACCACGAAACGGCAACCGTATCGTCTTGCGGGACCCCGGCGCCCTTGCGATACAAATGCCCAAGGTCGAACTGGGCTTCGCGGACGCCCTGCTCCGCGGCTTTGCGAAACCAGCCAGCGGCAATTTCCGCGCTTTTCGCGACGCCGTATCCATGAGCGTGCAGCAAACCGAGATAATATTGCGCTTTGGCGTCACCGGCTTCCGCATCAGGTGTAAGTTCCTGCAAGGCAACTGAAAATTCATTCTTCTTGTAGGCGGCAATACCGGCGTCGCGTTCTGCCCAAACCGGGCTCGACGACGCAAATGCAACGACAGCGGCGGCAGTCACGATGAGGGTGGCTATTTTCATGGCTTCCGCGCCAGTTCGGGACGATTGACAGGAATAGGTGGAGCGGGTGAAGGGAATCGAACCCTCGTCACTTGCTTGGGAAGCAAGAGCTCTACCATTGAGCTACACCCGCCGCGACCGCATTGTACAAGACACTCTGCCGTAGGTTCAATCGTCCTGGAACGCCGCGTCAAGTCGGGCGACCGCGCGGCCAATTTCCTTGTCCGCGACGCCGGCATACCCAAAAAGAAGCCCCTTATGCTGGGCCGGGCCTCTGTAGAACGCGGATAGCGGGGGTACCACGACATCGTGAGTGGCGGCACGGCGAGAAAGTGCTGCATCGTCGGTGTTTGGTGGCAGGTAGCCAACGAGATGCATGCCGGCATCGTCAGGTCTCAACGTTATGCGGTCGCCTAATATCGACGTTGCGAAGTCCAGGAGGATTGCTTGCCGTTCGGCGTAAAGGGAGCGCATTCGCCGAATATGCGAGGTTAGATAGCCATCTGCGATGAAATCAGCGAGGGCGGCCTGCGCGATCGACGATGGGTGCGAATCCACGAGTCGCCGGATAGCGAGAAACGGCTCAATCAATGCCTTCGGTGCAACCATATAGCCGATGCGGAGGCCCGGGAACATGACCTTGCTAAAGGACCCGACATAGATGATGCGCCCTTTCTCGTCCAAACCCTGCATCGCTGCGAGGGGGCGGCCAGCATAGCGATACTCGCTGTCATAATCGTCTTCCAGGACGAAGGCATCGGCGGCGGCAGCCCAGTCGAGCAGTTCCAGGCGCCGGCGCAAGGTCATGGTGGTGCCAAGCGGATATTGATGTGATGGCGAGACGCAAATCAGGCGAGCGTCCGGCGCAAGTGTGCGGCCTTTGTCGACGCTGATACCTTCTTCATCCAGCGGAACCGGCGTTAGCGCTGCGCCGGCGGCCAGCAACGCGCTCCAGGTACCACTGAAACCAGGCTCTTCGACCCAGACCCTGTCGCCAGGATCGATCAGTGCCCGTGCAACCAAATCCAACGCCTGTTGTGCGCCTGAGACGATGAGTATCTGATCCGGGTCGCAGGAGACGGCGCGGGCCGCCCCTAGATAGTGTGCCAGCGCCTCACGTAAGGGCCGATAACCGCGAGGATCGACACCCACCAGGAAGTCGCTAGGCGGTCGCCGCCATCGCCGCGCCAGGAGCCGGGCCCAGTCTTCGAAAGGGAAGCCGGCGAGCTCTGGGAGGCCGAGCGAGAACGCTTTCGGCGGCAATCCTTGTGCTGACTGTAGCCTGGCCAGCATGGCGCCGCGCCTTGACAGTTTCGGTTCCGCTGCCGGGTTCTCCGGGGAAGAGGTGGGAGACCGTCTCGCATGTAGCAGCGCTTCCGGAAGTACTTTTGACACATAGGAGCCTGCGCCAACGCGGCCGTCGAGATACCCCTCGGCGAGCAATTGCTCATAGGCGGCGACGGCAGTGTTGCGTGACAAATCGAGATCGCGCGCTAGTGTTCTAGTCGATGGCAGCCGTGTGCCCGGCTGTATTCGCCCCGCCAGAATAGCCTCACGAATAGCGAAATAGAGCTGACGATACAGGGGCGCGGACGCGGACGGATCAAGGGAAAGGGCGGCGAGGTGCGCTGCGGTTGTTCGTTTGGCCATTATCTGTTTTGCATTTTGTGAACTCGGCCCAGACGGCCTCCAGGGCGGCGGTATTGACCCGGCAGTCGTTGTATCAGCCACTGCCGCAGATGTCTGGATTTGTCAGTATCGGAAAGTCGAAAGTTACGGAATTAGTGTCCCTATCGAAAGGTCCATTTATGACCTTTTCGAGGGGCCATTTGAGCGCATATAACGAACGTGCGCGGCCACTAGGGAAGCGTGTGGGAACGACAGCGGAAAATTGGCACCGCAAAATTATGACGAATTTGTGACCGGCGCATGCCCCCCCGATCACTTCTTTTTTTATTGTACCGCCGGGGTCGGCCTTTTAATCATTTGCCACATATGAGGGAATGGACTTCCTATCGGTGTTTCACGAGGTTTAAATGAACGTAATCACGACGGTTCCAAAGCCGGTACTCGATCCAGCCAAGTTCCGCGACCCCGACGTGACCGCTTCGGGTGAAATACGCGCTTCAGTTGGTTTGAAGTCGTTGGAAACGTTGTGGTTTAATACTGGCACGCTGTGCAATCTGACCTGCACCAACTGCTATATTGAGTCGAGCCCGAAGAACGACCGGCTCGTCTATATCAGCCGTGATGAGGTTCAGGGCTATCTGGACGAGATCGTGGCACTTGGTTTGCAAACCAAGGAAATCGCATTTACCGGCGGCGAACCCTTTATGAACCCGGAGATCGTGGAAATTTTAGGGGCGGTTCTGGATGCCGGATTTCGCTGTCTGGTACTTACAAACGCGATGCGGCCGATGATGAAATGCCAAGAAGGTATTGTTCGGCTTTGCGAAGCGCATGGTGACAGGCTAACCATCCGCGTCTCGCTCGATCATTATGCAATGCCGTTGCATGACATGTTACGAGGCGAACATAGCTGGACGAAAACGATCGAAGGGCTGCGCTGGTTGGCGGCCAATCAGTTCCGGATAAACGTTGCGGGCCGAACTTGCTGGGGGGAAAGCGACGCGGTGATGCGGGATGGTTTTGGCCGCCTGTTCCGCGCCGAAGATATTCCCGTGGATCCGACTAATCCGGAAGCGCTCGTGTTGTTCCCGGAAATGGACGAGACGCAGGATGTTCCGGAAATCACGGAAGCTTGTTGGGATATTCTCAATGTCAATCCGGCGGCGATGATGTGCGCGACGTCGCGCATGATCGTCAAACGGAAAGGCGAGAACAAGCCCGTGGTCGTGCCATGTACGCTTTTGCCGTACGATCTTGAGTTCGAAATC
>JAJFJB010000294.1 GCA_021774435.1 Alphaproteobacteria bacterium | reverse complement strand
GGAACTCTTACGCACCAAACGTGAAGAGCACGAGATCGATCTCCGGGAAACTGCGGATTTCCTGCGAATCCGGTATGTTTATCTATTGGCGATCGAAGAGGGTCGTGTTGACGATCTGCCGGGCGCGACCTACGCGATGGGTTTCGTGCGCGCTTACGCGGATCATCTCGGTCTCGACGGGCCCGCAATTGTCGAGCGGTACAAGGATGAAACGGCGGAGCTTGGGGACGATGTCCGCCTCGTATTTCCATCTCCTCTACCGGAAGGGAAAGTACCCAGTGGTACGATCCTGCTGGTATCTGTCATAGCGTTAGCCTTGGTCTATGGCGGATGGGCTTTGTTCGCCCAACGAGACGTCAAGATCGCCGAGCTTGTTCCGGCGCTTCCGGACAGTTTTCGTTCATTCCTGGGCTCCGACGAATCAAGCCCGCCAGAGGTGACGGCCGTGCCGGCCAGGGAATCTTCCCGCGAGCCGGCAACGACGGAACCTTCCGCATCCGTTGCACCGCATGTCAGTTCACTTGAGGAAACTCTGCAGCCGGCCCCTTCTGAAAACGTACCGGTCCGCGAAGAGATTGCGGCCAGCAGCGCAACGCCAGCGAACACTGAGGAGGAAGCAGGACGTAATCCGCCAACGGAACCGACAACGATAGTCGAACCGGTGCTAAAGGAAGCCGCGAAGAAAGTCGTCGCGGCGGTGGACAGCAGTGTCGCGGCGAACGCGCCGATAACAGGGATTGCCGCCGATCAATCCGCTGTTACAGGTGATGCAGTGCAGGCCGTGCAGGCAAGCGCAATACCTGTTCAATCGGAAGCAGGTTCGGAGACGATGCCCGTACAGCCCGATACCTCTTTGCCGTCCCCTGAAATCCGGGCCGAGGTGACGAACGTTGATTCCGCTGCCGAAAAAACGGAACCTTTGACACAAGACGCAGCTACTGAAAACACCGGAGTAGAAAAGGTCCCGCCGGTCGCAATTTTAGCACAGAGCGCTATTGAACCTGTTGAAAACACCCAAATAAACGAGACCGTACAAGCAAGCGAATCCGCATCTGAAACTGCTGTTTCCCAGGAAGTTGCGGCATTACCCCCCAAACCGCCGGCGTCCGGGTCTACGGAGCCGCGCCAGTTTGGCGCGGAGAACACTGTTTCCCGTGTTCTAATCAAGGCGCGGATCGACAGTTGGGTCGAGATTCGAGATGCCGCCGGAGAATTGATGTTGACCCGGGTCTTGCGAACTGGAGATAGTTACCGTGTTCCCGACAAGCCGGGACTCCTGATGCTGACGGGTAACGCAGGTGGCCTGGAGATAACGGTGGACGGATCGTCAATTCCCGACATCGGCCCGAAAGGGGCCGTACGCCGCGATGTTCTGCTCGACGCCGACTCATTAAAAGCGGCGGCAACGCGCTGATTTCTTTTTATCTGTGACTGGATTGGACCGCTCGCATTTGCTATTGCGCCTCCTAGCGCTTGATTATTCTTGGCAGTGCGCGCACATTCGCGCCGCCGCCCGAACCATACAGCAACACGGCTCCTAACCATGGCATCGCTTCAGCCTGTCAGAGGCACACATGATCTATTGCCCGATGAAATGCGGGCCCATCGCCGCGTGTCGGAGACCGCCCGCAAGGCGGCGTCGCGCTATGGTTTCGACGAGATGGCGACACCGATTTTTGAGTTCAGCCAAGTGTTCAAACGGACGCTGGGGGATACGTCCGACGTTGTGACGAAGGAAATGTATACCTTCGTCGATAAGGGAGGCGACGAAGTAACGCTTCGGCCGGAAAATACGGCCGGCGTAGCGCGTAGTTTCATGTCCGAAGGGTTGGCACAGAGCGTTCCGGTTAAATTCTTCTATAGCGGTCCGATGTTTCGTTATGAGCGGCCGCAGAAAGGCCGGTTGCGGCAGTTCCATCAAATCGGTGTCGAACTGATCGGTGTTGCGCAACCGCAAGCCGACTTGGAAGTGATCGCCTGCGGCGCGCGCGTTCTGGATGAACTCGGTGTTCTCGATACGACAGTTCTTGAACTCAATACGCTGGGCGATACCGAAAGCAGAAGCCGGTACCGCGACGCGCTGGTGTCCTATTTCATTAAGTATGCCGATTCCTTGTCGACCGACAGTCAGGACAGGTTGCAGCGGAATCCTCTTCGGATACTCGACTCCAAGAATGAACGCGATCGCGAGATCGTCGCGGATGCGCCGGTCTTTGATGATTTCCTCAATGACGAAAGTCAGCAATTTTTTACTGCGGTCCGTGATGGGCTGGATGCGCTGGAAATTGCCTATACGCTCAATCCGCGTTTGGTGCGCGGCCTGGATTATTATTGTCACACGGCATTCGAATTCACGACACAGGCGCTTGGCGCGCAAGGGGCAGTGATTGCCGGCGGGCGATACGACGGATTGATTGGTATGATGGGCGGCAAGGAGACGCCTGGTGTTGGCTGGGCCGGCGGAATTGAGCGCCTGACTATGCTGGCAGGGGATCCGCCACAAGAATCGCGGCCGGTCGTAATCGTTCCTATGGGCGATGCGGCGATCAAGGCGGGACTGAAGTTAACAGAGCGACTGCGACGAGACGGTTATCGCGTTGATATCGGTTATAGCGGCAATCTCAGCCGCAGAATGAAGCGCGCCAATAAACTCAATGCGTCGGCGACAATCATTCTTGGTGATGATGAATTGGCGCGTACCGTTGCAACGGTACGCCATATGGATACGGGCGAGCAGGAAGAGGTATCGCTAGCCTCCCTCCCGGAATTTCTCGCCCCGTACCGGTAGCTTCCCGTGGCGGCGAGCGCGCAGGCGCGACCCTTCGTAGTCGGCGCGAACCATCGCTCCAGCTCCGTGACTCTACGCGACCGGATTTTTCTGGACGATGCGAAAGCGCCCTTGTTCGTTGGTCAATTGGCGGAAAAGGGCATCGCACAAGCGATCGTTCTTTCGACCTGCGACCGTGTCGAAGTGCAGGCCGCATCGATCGAACCCGAACAGGACGCGGCAACGATCCGGAAGCTTCTTGTCGCCGCATCCGGGCAGCCGGAAGACGCAATTGGAGATCAAATCTATGACTTTTCGGGCGACGAGGCGGTGCGGCATATCTTTGCCGTCGCGGCGTCGCTCGATAGTCAAACCATCGGGGAGCCCCAAGTCCTTGGTCAGGTGAAGGAGGGTCATCGTTTCGCGCAGGCGCATGGCATGATGGGTGATGAGTTGGATGCTCTTCTTCAGGCCGCCTATGGCGTCGCGAAACGCGTTCGAACGGAAACCGAAATTGGCCATAGACCGGTTTCGATCGCTTCGGCGGCGGGACGGATTGCGCGTGACGTGCAAGGTGAGTTGTCATCCGCGAACATACTTTTGGTGGGTCTCGCCGATATGGGCGATATCATCGTGGAACAGTTGCGGGCGGCCGGTGCCGTGCGGCTGTCCATGAGCGGTCCCTCGCGCCGGACGGAAGCGACGGCGCAACGAAGCGGATATGCATTTTTGCCGTTTAATACGCTTGATCTGGCGCTCAAAGACGCCGAAATCATCGTTGCTGCTGCGGGTACAGGACAAACGCTTATTTCCGCAGACGCAATGGAGCGGGCGCTTGTGCAAAGACGCCGTAGGCCGGTTTTGGTTATCGACGCGGGCATTCCTGGCGATGTCGATCCGAACGTCGGGGAACTTGAAGGTGCATTTTTGTTTACGCTAGAGGATTTGGAGCGGGTCGCAATGGAAGGCCGCTCGACGCGTGGGGCCGCAGCGCAGGGGGCGTGGAATATAATTGATGAGGAAGTGGGTGTGTGGCGCCGAAATCTTGCCGGAAGGGACGCCGCACCGGCAATCGTGGCGTTGCGCACCCAGTTTGAATCGGTGCGGGACGAACTGCTTGCGGCGGAGCCTGGCGCGAATGCGGAAGACGCGACACGGATGTTGATAAACCGGTTATTGCACCAGCCGAGCAACGCGATGCGGGAACTGGCGGAAACCAAGGCCGCGAGCCGTGATGTCAGCTTTAGGTCCGCGGAACAATTGTTGCGGCGGTTATTCGGTCTCGGCGCCAGAGACGACGGGGAAAAGCAATGAGTATGGAAGAAAAATTCGACAGTCTGATTGCGCGGCAGGAGGAGCTGGCAGCGCTGATGTCTTCCGGCGATCTTGAGCCGTCGGAATTCACAGCGCTTTCGATGGAGTATGCCGAACTGTCGCCGATCGTCGAAAAGATCAAGTCATTGAAGGACGTCCGCTCCGAACTGGAAGACTTGGCCGAACTGCTGGCCGAGGGCGATGCTGATATGAAGGAATTGGCGGAAACAGAATCGCGGGCGTTGAAGACGAGGATACCGGAGATTGAACAGGAACTGCGGGTCATGCTGCTGCCGAAAGACGCGGCGGATGCCAAGAATGCGATCCTCGAAGTGCGGGCAGGTACGGGGGGCGATGAGGCATCGTTATTCGCGGCCGAGCTGTTCCGCATGTATCAGCGTTATGCCGATCTGCATGGCTGGAAGTTCGAGCCGATGAGTATCAGTGACACGGAATTGGGCGGATATAAGGAAGCCTCGGCGTTGATTTCCGGCCGCGGCGTCTTTGCACGAATGAAGTTCGAATCCGGCGTACATCGGGTGCAGCGCGTGCCGACGACCGAGTCGGGCGGCCGCGTCCACACATCGGCAGCGACGGTCGCGGTTCTGCCCGAAGCGGAGGAAGTTGACGTTCAAGTCGACGATAAGGATCTGCGGATCGATATTTTCCGGGCAAGTGGTCCCGGCGGTCAGTCGGTCAACACGACGGACAGCGCCGTGCGGATTACGCATTTGCCGACCGGGATCGTCGTCTCCCAGCAAGACGAAAAGTCGCAGCATAAGAACCGGGCGAAGGCGATGAAGATCCTGCGCGCGCGCATTTATGATCACGAGCGTGCTGAACTCGATGCGGCGCGTGCTGCCGATCGGCGTAGCCAGGTCGGCAGCGGCGACCGGTCGGAACGCATACGGACCTATAATTTCCCGCAAGGCCGCGTCACCGATCATCGGATCAATCTAACGCTCCACAAGATTGACAAGATCATCAATGGCGAGGTCCTCGATGAAGTCATCGATCCGCTAATTGCCGACGATCAGGCTGCGCGGCTGACTAGCCTGGAATGACCGATGTCCGAACTTGTCTCGCTGACGGCGCTGAACGGCTGCGCGCGGCCGGCATTGAAAATCCATGGCGGGAGGCGCGTTTGCTGCTTTCGCATGTCACGGGATTTAGCGAGGCCGTTTTGATTGGTTACCCGGAACGAATCGTTTGCGTCGCGGAAGACTATATAAGCCTTGTTAATCGGCGCACCGCGCGCGAGCCTATATCCCATATTACCGGGCAGCGCGAGTTTTGGAGCCTGTCTTTCGCGGTGACGCCTGATACGCTCGACCCGCGGCCCGACAGCGAAACCGTTATCGAAGCCGCATTGGCTGAATTTACGGATTCTCGTTCCGCCTTGCATATATTGGATTTGGGGACGGGGTCTGGATGTCTTTTAGCGGCTCTTCTGTCGATATATCCGGCGGCGTGGGGACTCGGAGTCGATCGAAATCCGGCCACGGCACTGGTCGCATCGCGGAACTTGTCGGCCTTGGGGATGGCACGGCGTGCGGCTGTCATCGTCGGCGATTGGGGCGCTTCCGTGTCGAACAAATTTAATCTTGTCGTGTCGAACCCGCCATACATTCCGACTGCTCAAATCGAAACATTGCAGCCAGAGGTCTCGCAATTTGATCCGAGGATGGCGCTCGACGGTGGCCCCGATGGTCTTGATGCCTATCGACGAATCGCATTGGCGATGCCGAATTTGCTTCGTCCCGACGGTAGGGCGGTCATTGAGTTCGGAGACGGTCAATCCGAGAAGGTTTCAGAATTAGCTGCGCAACATGGCCTTCACGTCCGAAAAGTAAGGGCGGATTTAGCCGGCCGGCCACGTTGCCTTGTCTGCTCGTTAACCAAATCGTAATATGGGAAGGGGTTTGTTAGGGGTGTTTTGGACTGGTTCGTTCCCGGTTACGGTTAACTCGCGCGGTTTTGTCCGCGAACAGCCGATTCTACTATGGAGTCGCTGAGAGAATCGGCTATCGAGCGAATCGCTTGAATTTTTGCGGCAAAGTGTCGCGCGGACTTATGGCGCCGGAGCGTATGTTGTAGATAAATCTATATCTGGCATGGGCTTAGCTAGCGGGAACGTAGTGCTACGTTGTGGCGCTTGATATGGCATCATAGCCGGTTAGTATGGGCTGGCCTAGCAGAGGTGGATTCTGGTTTGTTCACTGAAGCGCTAGTATACGGAGCGGGCACACGGCCGATTTGGGATGGGAGAAGCGAACGTGAAAGCACGACTTGTCGCGCTTGCGGCGATTTTCGCTGGCGCATTTGGCGTCAATGGCGCCACAGCGGCGGAACCAAGAAATTGGCAATTGGGGTTTCAGGAAGCCGCATCGCCGACGATGGAGCGGATCGATGGTTTCCACGATTTCGTGACGATTATTGCGACGGTGATCGCGCTATTTGTCATGGTCTTGTTGTTGATCGTCATTTTCCGGTTTAACGAGAAGGCAAACCCGAAACCATCGACGACAACGCACAACCTTCTGCTTGAAGTTTTGTGGACAGCAGTACCCGTCATTATTCTGGTCGTTATTGCGATCCCGTCCTTCAGGTTGATGTACTTCGCCGACCGGGTCGAGGATCCGGACATGACGCTCAAGATTATTGGGCATCAGTGGTACTGGTCGTACGAGTATCCGGACAACGGCAACTTTACGTTCGATGCGAACATCGTCAGCGAAGAAGAACTCGCGAAAGATTCTAGCCTGAAACGCAATATGGACACGGACAATCGTGTCGTTTTGCCGGTTGGCAAGAAGGTCCAACTGCTAATGACTGCGGACGATGTGCTACATAACTGGGCGATTCCGGCATTCGGAATCAAGCTGGATACGGTTCCTGGCCGCCTGAACGAAACTTGGGTACAGATTAACAAGCCGGGTGTTTATTACGGCTTCTGTTCCGAGCTTTGCGGCGTCAATCACGCCTATATGCCGATTGTCGTCGAAGCCGTGCCGGCGGAAGATTTCGAAAAATGGGTCAAACAAGCCCAGAAGAAATACGCCAAAGTTGATGGGACGCCGCCTGTCGTGCGTCTTGCGAAGAAAACAACCGTCGACTGAGACGTAAAGAGGAAGGGATAGTTCATGGCTGGCGCACACGCAGATCCGACGGGTTGGAAGCGGTTCGTATATTCGACCAACCATAAGGACATCGGCACTTTATACCTGATCTTCGCCGTGATCGCCGCGCTGATCGGCGGCGCGTTTTCGATCTATATGCGCATGGAGCTCATGGAGCCCGGTGTTCAGTTCATGACGAACGAGGATGGCAGCCCAGATGGCCATGCCTTTAATGTCTTCGTGACCGCACATGGGCTGATCATGGTGTTCTTCGTGGTCATGCCGGCGTTGATTGGCGGATTTGGCAACTGGTTCGTGCCCCTCATGATCGGTGCGCCGGACATGGCATTCCCTCGGATGAATAATATCAGCTTCTGGCTGCTGGTGCCGTCCCTGCTGCTGCTTTTCTTCTCGGCTGTCGCCGGCGGAGGCGCGGGCACGGGTTGGACGGTGTATCCACCGTTGTCGAATGTGGATGGCCATCCTGGACCTGCGGTGGATATGGCAATTTTCGCGCTCCATTTGGCTGGCGCGTCGTCGATCCTGGGTGCAATCAATTTCATTACGACAATTTTCAACATGCGTGCACCGGGCATGACGCTGCATAAAATGCCGCTATTCGCCTGGTCGATCCTTGTTACGGCGTTTCTGCTGCTGCTGTCTCTGCCGGTTCTGGGCGGTGCCATCACGATGTTGCTGACGGACCGTAACTTCGGCACGGCCTTCTTCAAGCCGGATGGTGGCGGTGATCCGATCCTGTTCCAGCATCTATTCTGGTTCTTTGGACACCCTGAAGTCTACATCATGATCTTGCCCGGTTTTGGCATCGTCTCGCATATCATCTCGACCTTCTCGAAGAAACCGATCTTCGGTTACCTCGGTATGGCCTACGCGATGGTTGCGATTGGCTTTGTCGGCTTTATCGTTTGGGCACACCACATGTACACGGTCGGCATGGATATCGACATGCGGGCTTACTTCGTGGCGGCGACATTGGTAATTGCCGTACCGACGGGCATCAAGGTGTTCAGTTGGATCGCGACGATGTGGGGCGGATCTATCCGTTTCGATACGCCGATGCTCTGGGCTGTCGGGTTCATCTTCCTGTTCACCGTGGGCGGTGTCACGGGCGTGGTCCTGGCGAATTCTGGCGTCGATCTAGCGTTGCATGACACTTATTACGTCGTGGCTCACTTCCACTATGTGCTTTCGCTTGGCGCGGTCTTCTCCATCATCGCAGGGACCTATTACTGGTTCGGGAAAATGACCGGTCGGCACTATCCTGAATGGGGTGGGAAACTGCATTTCTGGACGACGTTTGTTGGCGTCAACCTGACATTCTTCCCGCAGCATTTCCTTGGTTTGGCCGGTATGCCTCGTCGTTATATCGACTATGCCGAAGGATTTGCGGGCTGGAACATGGTGTCGTCGATTGGTTCCTATATCACGGCCGCCTCGACCCTCTTTTTCTTCCTGTTGATGCTTTATTCGATGATCGCAGGAAGAAAAGCGGAAGCGAGCTATTGGGGAGAAGGCGCGACGACGCTGGAATGGACCGTGTCCTCGCCGCCGCCGTTCCATAGCTACGAAGAACTGCCGCACATTAAATAGGGACAGTACTTCGCAAGAGGAATCGGGGGAACACGGGTGAGCGACACTGCATATCGCACCATTGAACGTCCGGAAACGGACGTGGCCGGGCCGGGTGATTATTTCGCCCTGCTCAAGCCGCGCGTGGTGTCACTCGTTGTCTTTAGCGGGTTGGCCGGGCTTTTGGTGGCGCCGGGGTCCATTCATCCGCTGATTGCCGCCGTTGCGGTTCTTTGCATCGCTGTCGGCGCGGGCGCGTCTGGCGCTATCAATATGTGGTACGACCGCGATATCGACGCGGTTATGGACCGCACGCGCCAGCGGCCAATTCCGACCGGGCGCGTTGCGCCGGGTGATGCGCTTGGGTTTGGTACCGTTCTTGCCGTGGCTTCGGTCGCGATCATGGGACTGGCAGTCAATATTACGGCGGCGTTGCTATTGGCCGCGGCCATCCTGTTCTACGTTTTCGTCTACACGATGTGGCTCAAGCGGCGCACTCCGCAGAATATTGTCATAGGCGGTGCGGCCGGGGCGTTCCCCCCGATGATTGGATGGGCCGCCGTTACAGGAACTGTAAGCATTGAGTCACTTTTGCTGTTTGCCTTGATTTTCTTTTGGACGCCACCGCATTTTTGGGCTCTCGCATTGTATCGCAATGGCGATTACCAGAAGGCCGGTATCCCGATGCTGCCGGTGGTGGCGGGCAAGACCGAAACCAAAAAGCAGATGATCCTCTATACCGTGTTGCTGATTCCCTTGGGGATTGCGCCGGTGTGGTTTGGTTTCGCTGGCTGGGCCTATGGTGTTGCGGCGGGCATTTTGGGCCTTTTGTTCCTGGCGGCGGCCATTGCGGTTTGGTTCGACAAAACCGATCGGTCCGCCAAGCGGATGTTCGGATATTCGATCTTTTACCTCTTTGCGTTGTTCGCGGTTATGGTCGCGGACGCGGCACTTGGCATTGGCGGGTCTTTATAGATGAGTGCGCCTACAGCAATATCGGATGGTATGACGGAAAACGGTGAACAGTCGAACGAACGGAAGAAACGGCTGCGGTCGAAGAATCTGACGATGCTGGCCGTTCTCGTTGGCCTTGTCGTGCTGTTCTATGTGGTTGCGCTGGTCCGGATGGGAGGCGGCTGAACCCTTGGCAAACGGTAATCGCAATCGCTGGGTTTTGCTTTCTTGTGTGACCGTCGTCGCGGGTATGACAGCGCTTTCGTTTGCAGCGGTGCCTCTTTACGACCTGTTCTGCCGTGTCACCGGCTACGGTGGGACGACGCAGCAGGCAGCCAAACCAAATAACGTCGTTGTCGACCGAATGGTACGGATTCGCTTCGATGCCTCGGTAAATTCGTCGCTGGACTGGCAATTCACCCCAGTTCAGCGCGAAATTTCGATGAAAATCGGCGAAAGTGCCGTTGCATTCTATCGGGCGCGAAATATGGCTGCGGAAACGAACACCGGTACAGCGACTTTCAACGTGACGCCGATGAAGGTTGGCAAATATTTTACCAAGATTGACTGTTTTTGCTTTACCGAGCAACAGTTGGAATCCGGCAAATCCGTTGACATGCCAGTGACTTTTTATGTCGATCCGGACATCGTCAAGGATTCGAATTTGGACGACGTTAAGACCATTACCTTATCCTATACCTTCTTCGCGGCTGAACAGGACGAACCAAGTCCAAAAACGGCTGCGGTCGGAGGGGCCGAAGGGCCGAACGTAAACTAAGCGGTTAGAAGGCCAATGCGAGTCGAGCTGAAACTGACACGAGTGAGAACGGAACAATGAGCGCTGAAAACGCACACGCCCACGACTACCACCTCGTTGATCCAAGCCCCTGGCCCGTCATTGGAGCGGTTGCTGCTGGCGCGATGTTTTTTGGTCTGGTTGTCTTCATGCATCCCGATTTTTTCGGCGATGGTATGGAACCGACGATTTCTTCACTCGGTCTTTGGCTAATCGCGCCCGGAACGATCCTGCTCATCATCACGGCGTGGCTCTGGTGGCGAGACATTATTATGGAGGCGGAGTATCAAGGGTTCCATAAACCGGTCGTCCAGCTGGGCATGCGGTATGGCATGGCGCTCTTCATTTGCTCGGAAGTCATGTTTTTCGCGGCTTTTTTCTGGGCTTTCTTCGGCGCGAGTCTGTTTCCCAGGGAACTTCCCTATGATTTGCCGGGCGGCGTCTGGCCGCCGGAGGGTGTCGTAACCTTCGACGCCTTTGGCCTACCGTTCATGAATACGCTGATTCTATTGCTGTCCGGTGTGACCGTGACATGGGCGCATCATGCGCTGATCGAAGGCAATCGGCGGGATTTGGTGCGTGGTCTCGGAATTACGATCATACTTGGGATTTGCTTTACCGCCTTGCAAGCCTATGAATATTCCCACGCCGGCTTCAGTTTTTCCGGCGGCATCTATGGCTCCACTTTCTTCATGGCAACCGGGTTCCACGGGTTTCATGTCATCGTCGGAACGAGCTTTCTGACCGTCTGCTTCTTCAGAGCACGCGCGGGTCATTTCAAACCGGATCACCATTTTGGGTTCGAAGCGGCAGCCTGGTATTGGCATTTTGTCGACGTGGTCTGGTTGTTCCTGTTCATATGTGTTTATTGGTGGGGCGGCTGATCGCGGCTGAATGGCGGATTCCTATCCACCACTTTCCCCTTATTCGACAGGCTTGAGATGCCGGTGTCCGCGATGCGGCACCGGTAGCCTCTTTGGCGGATTTCTGACGATCGCGCCACGTTGCGACCATTGCGACCTGGACTTCAGCGCACAAGATAGCGGCGACGGCCCCGCGGTGTTCGTGATTTTTATCGTTGGCCCCATCGTTACCGGTCTCGCCTTTTGGTTTGAATTCACTTATATGCCCCCCATGTGGTTGCATCTTTTACTCTGGATTCCAGCGGTTCTCGGCGGTTCACTTCTCTTGTTGCGGCCCTTCAAAGCCATCCTTGTAGCGCTTCAATACAGGCATAAGGCGGGTGAGGCGGGGACCCGCACTTTCGATTGACGAAATAGCAGTTGTACCGATGAATTTTCGCCCCCGATTTTGGCCAACCCTGACGACGGCACTCATGTTGATTGCGCTGATCGGGCTAGGCTCGTGGCAGGTCCAACGGTATAGCTGGAAGACCGAACTTATCGATAAACTTCAGTCTCGATCGGCATCCGAGGCAATTGCGCTCCCGGTAAAACCCGGAGTCCTGGACGATATCGAATTTCAGCGGGTCCGCTTGGCTGGCACGTTTCTGCATCAGCATGAGTTTTACCTGCTTGGCCGTTCGCTCAGAGGCGGGCCGGGGTTACATATCGTGACACCGTTTCAACGCGCCGACGGTGCAGGGCATGTACTGATCGATCGTGGGTTTGTTCCTTTCGAAAAGCGCGCGCCCACGACACGGTCCGAAGGGCAGGTTGAGGGCGTCGTTGAATTTGAAGGAATCGTGAGAATTGCAAAAGGCCCGGGGGCCTTCACGCCGGAGAATGATGTGACCGGCAATACGTGGTACTTTATCGACCCTGTGGCGATGTCGAATGCTGCGGGTCTCGAATCCTTACCGGGGTTTTATGTTCTGTCCGCAGCGGAAGATACGCCGGGCGGCTTTCCTGTGACTAAGCAATGGCGTCTTGATATTCGGAACAACCATATCGAATATGCCGCCACTTGGTTTCTCATGGCGGTCACATTGATCGTCGTTTACGTGGTGTATCATCGGCAGCGTGGCTAATGCCCAAAGCCTACATTGAACTGGAAGACCGCTTTCGCCGCACCGCGCTGCTCGGTGAATCCATAGGAATGTTGAGCTGGGACCAGTCGGTGATGATGCCCGAAGGCGGCGCGAACGCGCGTGGCGAGCAAATAGCCGCCTTGGCGGTCATTCGCCATTCCATGATGACGGATCCGGTTCTCGGCGAATTGTTGGTCGACGCGGCAGATAGCGGCGGCCTCGACAATTGGCAGCAGGCAAATTTGCATGAGATGCAGCGTCAGTGGGTCCACACCACGGCGGTGCCTTCTGATCTCGTGGAAGCGATGTCTATGGCGTCGACAAATTGTGAAACCGTCTGGCGGTCAGCGCGGCGTGATTCGGATTTTGATTTGGTCATGCCGAGCTTCGCGGAGGTCTTGAATTTGACGCGCCAGGTTGGCGAAGCAAAAGCAGCTGTGCTTGAGTGCGACCTTTACGACGCATTGCTCGATGTCTTTGAGCCGGATGGCCGGCGGTCGGACATCGATCCGATTTTTGACAGCTACGCGCAATTCCTACCCGATTTCCTGGACGACGTGTTGTCGCGACAGGCGTGCCGGCCGGAGCCGAAAATACCGCCTGGCCCTTTTCCCGTCGCCGCGCAACGCAAGCTGGTACGCTTTATGTCGGAAGCCGTGGGTTTGAATTTCGAAACTGCGCGTCTGGATGAAAGCCTGCACCCGTTTTCTGGCGGCATTCCGGAAGACAGCCGGATAACCACGCGCTACGACGAGTCCGATTTCACATTGGCGTTGATGGGTGTTCTGCACGAAAGTGGTCACGCCATGTATGAACGCGCCAGGCCTCTTGCATGGCGACGTCAACCGGTTGGCGAAGCGCGCGGCATGACAATTCATGAGAGCCAGTCTTTATTGGTAGAAATGCAAGTCTGCCGATCACGAGGATTTTTGGGCTGGGCTGCGCCCGTCATGCGCGATGCTTTCCAGGGGGCTGGTGACGAATGGCAACCTGAAAATCTGTACCGGTTGGCAACCCATGTTTCGCGCGGTTT
This sequence comes from Alphaproteobacteria bacterium, assembly GCA_021774435.1. Taxonomy (GTDB): domain Bacteria; phylum Pseudomonadota; class Alphaproteobacteria; order UBA8366. The sequence continues at coordinate 5,573 of JAJFJB010000294.1, read as the reverse complement.
CATCCGGGTCGATGCGGATGAAGTAACCTATCCGGCCCATGTCATTCTGCGCTATCGTCTGGAAAGCGCGATGTTGGCGGGAGACCTGGCGATCGCCGACCTGCCGGGGGCCTGGAACGACGGGATGCTGGAACTCCTTGGCGCAACTCCGCCGAATGATAGGCTTGGCTGCCTGCAGGATATTCATTGGTATGACGGCGCGTGGGGCTATTTTCCAACCTATACGCTGGGCGCAATGGCGGCTGCACAGATTTTTGCGACGGCCGAGGAAGCCGCTCCTGAAATAACGTCCGGAATTTCACGCGGCGATTTCGGGCCGCTCATGGCGTGGCTAGGGAAAAACGTTCATGGCAAGGGTTCGTTGCTGTCGACAAGCGGCCTGATCGAACACGCGACGGGGCGGCCATTTGGCGATGCGCATTTCAAGGCTCATCTGCGCGCGCGTTATCTCGAAGACTAGGCACCGGCCTGAAACATTTTGACGGTGGGGTGCGCTGCATTACGCTTGTCTCCAAATTGCAATCAGGGAGACAGGGATATGAAGGCAGGCTTCATTGGAACGGGCAGCATGGGACTGCCTTTGGCATCGAATATTCTGGATCAGGAAAACGCGCTCGTCGCGTTCGACATCAATCCGGAGGCGACGAAATCATTGGCCGAAAAACAGGGGCGGATTGTGGAGTCGCCGGTCGCGGTCGCCAACGAATCCGATATCGTGTTTGCCTGTATGCCGACAATCGAGAGCTTCCATGCGGTTATCGCTGCGGATGACGGCGTCATCCATGGTGAACAGATGAAGGTCTTCGTCAATCTCGGCACGATGGGCACGGAAGCGTTGGCCGAAGTTGAAGCGACGATGGCGGAAAAAGGGGTGCCGGTGCTGGACTCGCCGATCACGGGCGGTGTGCAACGTGCCTGGGAAGGGGACATCACGGTTATTTCTTCAGGCCCGAAAGAAGTATTCGATCAGGCCGAACCGTTTCTGAAGTCCTTCGCCCGAGATATCCATTACGTCGGGGATAAGGTCGGTCAGGCGCAGATTACAAAAATTTGCAACAACATCATGTCTTTCACGAACCTGGTTGTTGGACTGGAAGCGCTGACCATGGCGGCGAAGGGTGGCGTAGATCCGGAAAAAGCCATGGCTGTGATCAATTCCGGTTCGGGACAAAACAGCGCGACCTTGTCCAAGATCCCAAATTTCGTGTTGAACCGGAAATTCAATATGGAAGCGCCAATGTACATTACGGCGAAGGACGCGATGCTGTGGCGTATGGAGGCCGAACGTTTGGAAGTGCCTCAGAACGTGGCGGGAGCGACGTACCAGACAATGCAGCAAGCGCTGGCAATGGGGCTTCGCGAAGGCGATATGAGCGAAATCGTCAAGGTGATTGAGCGTGCCGCAGACTTCCAGCTTCCGAAAACGCGCGATTGAAAGGCGGTATCATGACAACATTCGTTTTGGTCCACGGCTCGTTTCAAGGCAGCTGGATTTGGCAGCCGACCGCGAAAGTGCTGCGGGCGGCAGGGCACGATGTTTATGTGCCGACCTTGGACGGCTGCGCGGAACGCAAAGTTAATTTGCGGCCCGGCATTACGGTAACATCGGTTTCGCAAGAACTTGCGGAGGCGATCTTCTATGAAGATTTAGACGATATCGTACTGGTTGGAACCAGTTCAGGCGGGCTTGTTCTTGAAAAAACGGCACCGCAGGTTCGCGATCGCATAAATCGTCTCGTGTTTCTCGATGCGCTCGTGCCGCAACCCGGCGAAAGCGTCGTAGACATTGTCGAGCGCCCGCCGGGCTCGATACCCTATGAAATGACGGAATTCACGCGCGGCCCGTCCCGCGAGTCGTTTGAGACCGGATTGTTCGCCGAATTGGAAGGGGATATGAAGGCGTGGGCGATTGAGCGCGCAACACCGCATCCGATCGGACTATCCGACCAGGAACCCGGCGAACTCGACGCGTTTTGGGAGCAATCCTGGAAAGCAACGATCATCTACTGCATAGAGAGTGCGAACCCGCCGCTTTCCCATCAGCGCCGTACAGCGGATCGGCTGGACGCTGCGTGGGTCGAAATGAATGCGGGTCACTATCCGATGCTAACGCATCCGGAAGAGACTGCACGCCTGCTTCAAGAATAGGAGGTTGGTGGAAAACGCAATGAGTCTAATGGGTTAGAGTCGTGCTTGCCTGGGCACGGTCTGGTGGATAGTCTACCGGCCCCGCCAAGGATGAGGGAAGTATTTTGCGCTATATCAGCACGCGAGGTCGCGCACCGGTGCTTGAGTTTGATGAGGTTCTGCTCGCCGGTTTGGCGCGCGACGGGGGTCTCTATTTGCCGGAAAGTTGGCCACAATTCGATGCCGCCGACATTCGCGCGTTGCGCGGCTTGTCCTATGGCGAGCTTGCGACCCGTATCGTTTCTCCCTTTGTCGGTGACAGCATCGACAAGGCGGAATTAGCATCCATTCTCGCCGATAGCTATGACGATTTCGGACACGATGCCGTAGCGCCCCTGACGCAAATTGATGCGAACCTCTGGGTCATGGAGCTATTCCACGGGCCGACCCTGGCGTTCAAGGATTTTGCGATGCAGTTCCTGGGACGGGCGTTCGATCACGTCCTGCGGAAGCGTGGCGAGCGCGTGACGATTGTCGGCGCGACGTCCGGCGATACCGGCTCAGCGGCATTCGAGGCCTGTCGTCATTGCGATGCGATCGACACGTTCTTTCTGTTTCCAAACGGGCGGGTGTCAGAGGTTCAGCGCCGTCAAATGACAACGGTTGATTCCGCCAACATCCATGCCATCGCGGTCGACGGTACCTTCGACGATTGCCAGGACATGGTAAAGGCGATGTTCAACGACACCGTTTTTCGCGATGAGCTTCACCTTTCGGCGGCGAATTCGATCAATTGGGCCCGGATCGTGGCGCAGATTGTTTATTATTTTCATGCGGCGGTTTCATTGGGTAGCCCGGACAGACCGGTTTCCTTTTCCGTGCCGACCGGTAATTTCGGCAATGTTTATGCGGGTTACGCGGCGCGGGCGATGGGGCTTCCGATTGACCAATTTATCGTTGGTTCGAACGTAAATGATATCTTGCCGCGCTTCTTCGAAAGTGGATCTCTGAAGATGTCGGGTGTGACGCCGACGATATCACCGAGCATGGATATCCAGGTATCAAGCAATTTCGAACGATTCCTGTTTGAGCTCTATGGGCGTGACGGCGCCGTCACCGGCGATGCTGTTAACGAGTTCCGGGACACCGGCGAATTGTCTGTGGGCGACAATCTTTGGCAAAAAGCGCGCGAGACGTTCAGTGAACATCGCATGGATGATACTGAGACCAAGGCTGTGATTGGCGACGTTCAGGCATCGAGCGGTTATTTGCTGGATCCGCATAGCGCCATTGCCGTTGCGGCGGCGCGTGCGAACAAAAAGGACCCTTCGGTTCCCATTGTTGCGCTTGCGACGGCGCACCCGGCAAAATTCCCGGACGCGGTAAATGACGCCTCGGGGATCACGCCGTCTCTGCCTCCGGCACTGGCTGATCTGCATGAACGCGAAGAGCGTATGGTCGTTTTACCGAACGATTTGGCGCGTATCGAAGCCTATGTCCGCGAGCAAGTCAGTTTAAAGGGGGCGGCATGAGCGGTATCCGGGAAACCAAGCTTGCAAATGGTCTGCGCGTTATTACCGATACCGTCGATACGGTTCAAACCGTCTCTGTCGGTGTTTGGGTTGGTGCGGGCACACGGAACGAACCTTCGGAAATCAATGGCGTCGCCCATTTATTGGAGCATATGGCGTTCAAAGGGACTGAACGACGCAGCGCGGCGGATATTGCCCGCGAAGTAGAAGATGTCGGGGGCCAAATTAATGCCTACACGAGCCGGGAACACACGGCCTATTATGCCAAGGTGCTGCAGGAAGATGCCCCGTTGGCCATGGATATCTTGGCTGACATATTGCTGAACTCGACTTTCGATCCAGACGAACTCGCGCGCGAACGCGCCGTGGTTTTGCAGGAAATCGGCCAATCGCACGATACGCCTGACGATATCATCTTCGACCATTTTCAATCTGCGGCCTTTCCGGACCAACCAATTGGCCGTCCCGTCCTGGGCTTGCCTGAAATTGTCGAAGCCATGCCCCGTGACGCTATCATCGGCCATATGGGAAAGACCTATGGCGGCGAGGCCATGGTCCTGTCTGCGGCCGGCAAGATTGAGCATGACGACGTCGTCGAGAGAGCCTCTACGCTCTTTGAAGGGTTGCGCCACACATCGGAGAATATTGCGGCGCCAGGATGCTACACGGGTGGCGATTACCGCGAAGATCAAGCGTTGGAACAGGTTCATCTCGTTCTTGGCTTCCCTGCTGTTGGATATAATGACGAGGCGTTTTATGCGTCGTCTGTCCTATCGTCCCTGTTCGGGGGTGGAATGTCTTCGCGGTTGTTTCAGGAAATACGTGAGCGGCGCGGATTGGCCTACTCGATTTATTCGTTCATGTCCTTTTATTCGGACTGTGGATTGTTATCGATCTATGCCGGTACGGGCGGTGAAGAGGTGGCGGAACTGACGCCTGCGCTCTGTGGTGAGATTCGGCGGCTTGCCACGACATTAGAAGAATCGGAAGTCGCCCGAGCCCGCAATCAACTTAAGGCGGCGACGCTCATGGCGTTGGAGTCGACGAATGTCCGCAGCGAGCAAATGGCCCAACAGGCTCTGATTTTTAATCGACAAGTCCCCGTCGAAGAACAGATCGCCAGAATAGATGCCGTGGATTGCGACGCGGTTGCTAAGGTTGCAGAAAGGTTTTTCTCCGGCAAGCCGACGATTGCGGCAATTGGACCGTTGGGTAAGCTTGCAGACTACGACACGATTGCGGCGGGGCTGATGCCTTAAGCGCATGGGCTGAATATCTGAAAGTGTATAAATCGAATTTACGATGTGACGAATAAGAGAAATGTTTAGTTTGCTTTCCGGAAATTCGCCTGCTGTCCGTCTCGTTGGACCGAACGTTTTCATTCGACCACCGGCTCGAAGCGACGAAAAGCAATGGATAGACATTCGTGAAAAGAGCCGCGATTTTTTGGAAGTCTGGGAACCGACATGGCCATCGGACGCGACGACACCGGCGGCCTTCCGGCGGCGCTTGAAGAAGTTCACTACGGATTGGCGCGACGGGGCGACCTATGCGTTTCTTATCTTTCGTCGTGAAGACGAGGCACTTGTGGGTGGAATAACATTGTCGAATGTTCGCCGCGGTGTCGCGCAGTCGGGCAGCGTTGGCTATTGGATGGGTAAACCGTACGCGCGAAACGGCTATATGGCGGAAACGGTTCAGCTGATGTTGGAATTCGCATTTGACACGCTGGGACTGCACCGTGTTGAAGCAGCATGTTTGCCATCGAATACGCCGAGTCGGAACCTTCTGTTGAAGAGCGGCTTTACCCAGGAAGGCTTTGCCCGCCGCTACCTTCGAATTAACGGGGCATGGCAAGATCACATATCATTCGCAATTTTAAGGACAGACCCACGCCCTGGCACTTGAGCTGTT
>JAJFJB010000293.1 GCA_021774435.1 Alphaproteobacteria bacterium | reverse complement strand
GAACCGCAATTCGAGCTGATGGCCGAGTATTTGCGCTTCTTCGATCATTATGTGAAAGGGATCGATACCGGCCTCGATCGGGAACAGCCGATCCACTACTTCACACTCGGCGCAGAAAATTGGGCCAGCGCCAATCAGTGGCCCCTGCCGGAAGCCAAGCCTGAAACGCTGTATTTTGCCGCGAACCATAGCTTGTCTCCAGCGGCACCGGATGCCGCTGACGCGTCCGACAAACATCGTCCCGACTTTCGCTGCGGAACCGGACGAAAGACGCGTTATGAGCGGCTGTCGACCGTCCCGGTCGAAGCTTACTATGAGGATTGGCATGGCCGCGACGAACGTATGCTTACTTACACGAGCGAGCCGGTCGAGACGGACCGCACATTGACGGGGCATCCGGTAATCACGCTCCACATCGCTTCAAGCGAGCAAGACGGATCTTTCTTCGCCTATCTGGAAGACGTGGATCCCCAAGGACGCACGCGCTATGTCACCGAAGGCATCCTGCGCGCCCTGCATCGCAAGGTCAGCGAAACGCCATCGGGTCTCCAATGGGTTGGTCCCTACCACAGCCTGAAGAAAGCCGACGCGGAACTACTCACTCCGGGCAAGCCTGCTGAACTTGCTTTCTCGCTCTATCCTTCATCCTGGCTGTTCCGAAAAGGACACCGCATTCGCATCGCGATTGCCGCCACGGACCGGGACCATTTCTCACACGTCCCGGCGGGTCGAATTCCCGACCTAACCATATTTCGCGAGGCCGCCCACCCCTCCCGCATTGACCTACCTCTCCGCTAAGACACCGCGTTAACCTTATTAACGCAATAACGTCGGCATACTTTACGGTTTGGGGAATTACTCTCTAAATAAGAGAACTTGTTGTGTTATATACCTAATTACCATTAACCAATTTAAATACCGGGGAAACCCGTCATAAGAGTGTCGGAATTCTTTACAATCATTCGACAAGTAATCCAATCCTGATTTATTAACTAATTGATTATAAATAATTATTTATCTTTGGCACTGTTTTTGCTGTGAGTAAGCTTGGAGGGGCACGGAGGAGGTAATGTGTTATGTTACGCTCGTGCTCTATTTTATTCGCAGCGGTATTCTGCGTCGCTGTTTTTGCACCATTAGCGCCCGCTAGCGCTGGCGTACCGATCCCGCCCGGTTCAGTCGTTGTAACCGAGGGGATTCTTGTGAACACTGGCGCTATTGTTCAAGAAGAACAGCAGCTCAGTGAAATACTGGGTCCGTCATTCAGGATCAACTACACGTTGACTAATAATCGGCCAGATCGTTCGTCACCAATTATTGGTTTCGCAGTCGATTTCGGCACTCAACCAGCCATTTCGCCCGGACTAGGCGGATTGTCACCGGAAGATTTTATCGCCGATACGACACGGCCCGGATGGGAAGGTGAGGTTCTCGACGAGGAAGATTGGGACGGCATCGAAAGCCAGGGAAGCTGCGAAAGTGCTGTCACAACGTTCCTGAATTTGCAAACTTGCGACTTGTCCTTCGTAGAAGGCGAAGGAGATGCGCAAAATATTCTCGATACCTTCGGCGAGTTTTTCAGCGAAGGCGCTGAATTCGTCGCCCTGTTTTCTTTGGAAACGGTATTCGATGAGCAAACCGAATTAGGTGGTTTCCCGATAGTTCCCGGCGAAACAGCAACGGGTTTCTTTGTTGAAGGCCCCCTCGCTCTCGCATCAAACTTTGTCGCAATTTGTGATAACGGACAAGTTTGCGCCACCGGATCGGCAATATCGGCATCGGTTCCAGAACCCGGCACCCTGGCTTTGCTTGGCTTGGGACTCGTCGGCCTTGGAATCGCGCGGCGACGGCGCTTATTCTAGAGCTGATAGGCGCGCAATATTAGAATTGCTGCGGCTCACCTTCGGGCCGCGGCAATTTCTAATTGCATCCTCAGCCGTGATAAAAAGTACGCCCGCTGTCGCGGAGCCAAAGGCGGACCAGCCTGCGCTTGCGTTCCGGTTCCGGATAGTCCTCGAACGCCGTGCGGCAATGACCACAGCGGCGATTGTCGAGCAACTGAATCTGACCAGGTTCAAAGAAGAAATCCTTCCACATAGACGGTTCTTCAAGAATCGCTTCCAGCGCTTCCAGTGCTTCCTTCCCCTCGGGATCCAACGTCTTTCCGGCCAATTCGTAGCCGTGAATGACCTGGCGGTGCGATAACCGTGCTACCAATTCTCCGTCATGGTTTTCAAACATGGCGTGACGCGTCGTCATCACGTCGCCCGGCGCATGCTCGCGCTGACGGTCGAAATAGAAGGGCTGATAAAGCCGGCGCAGCAATTCGGGATGCCGCCGCCGCATCTCGTTATGCGCTGCCCGGAAGCTGATCAACCGGCTAATCCCACCCGACTTGGCGGTCTGCAGGCAAAGCAGACCGAGATAATGCGGCGCACACAGATTGTAACTGTTATCGGTATGAAAATTCTGGCGCACATTGGTGACGTCCGGTCGCACGCCGTTACCCGGTGGCTTTCCCTTATCGTAGACGTCGTAGATCATTTTGCCGTCCCAGCTTTGTGCAACCGGCCGGGCGATCATCGACGACAAAAGCCAATAGAGCATTACAGCTTCGTCGCGCGAATAGTGGTCAATGGGAATCCGGTCTAAGATGACGAAACCCAGACCATTCCGAATCTCCGCATCGGCCTTCGCCATCATTGCGCGGCAGGCGGGCAATTCGAACAGGTCGGGCGTCATCAACAAGGTCGGCAATGGGTTCGCGCGAACTGCCTTCACGACAGCATCGAGCTCGTCGAGACAGGCTTGATTGGGGCGCAGCACGCCTTCTCCCTCACCCAGCGCCTCGCCGCGCCAGGCGCCACGTCCGACGAACTCGCCAACGGGCGCAACGGAATCTTCAAGTTCGGTTTGTGACATGGCCCAATTCTACCAAGCCGCCGGGTTTCTGCAAACCTTTGCCCCGCGGACGACGCGGCTTGTTGGGTCATCGTATCCGAATTGGTTTTCGAGGGCGGCAGGACCGCCAATTAGGGCACCCGGGCCTCTAGCGCAGGGCCTGCCGCACTTTTTCCGGATAGCTTCGGCGCAAATAGGCCCATTGCTCTGATTGAGCCTTGCGGCCCAGCCGGCGTGTCGTCTGTTCCCATTGCTGTGCGGTCAGGTCGAGTGCCCGTTTAGTAGTGAGTTGCCCGGCATTAGCCCGCACCAGGTTTTGGCGTAACGCGTCAAAATATTCACCCTGACCGGGCAAGTACAAATCGGGAATGCTCAGCGCCATGCTTTCCCTATGCGCGGTTAGAAACTCAGGCGTATACGTTCTTTGGATCGCCGCATCCGCGTAATGAGCGCTTCGAAAAGGATCGAAGTAACCACTGGCCTCGCGTACGGCATGCGTCGACATTTTCGGGCTGCAGGCATAAAGCGCAAAGAGATACGCGAGTTCCGGCTCCTTGGAACCGCTGGATACGGTGTAGTTCCAGCCCCAGTTAAAATATGGCACCTGGACCAGCTTGCCGTCGACCTCACCACCGGGCGTGGCGCCGAACAATAGGTTTCCTTTGATTTTCGACTTGTCGCCGTTGAGAAACTTCTGCGTTCCGCCCCAGCCGATGTTGCAGTAGATATTGCCTTCCGCAAACGCCTTCCAATTTTCGAAAAGACCATTCGTCCGCGCCTTTGGATAAAGATTATCGCTGGCGGCGACGAGGTCGCTCAGGGCTTCGACCCCCGCCTCATTATTGATCTGCGGTTTCAATTTGGTATCAAAAGGCCAATAGCCCTTGGCGTGAAACCGTATCCAGAACTCCCACGCGATATAGTTCGGTGTTCGAAATAGCGCGCCACCAAACATATTTTCTTCCGGTCTTTGAAAGTACGCCATTTGTGCGTCCAGCTCTTGCCAGGTCCGCGGAACCCGGAGCGGATATCCATGCTTGTCGGCGAAGCGTTTTTGCTCATCCGCATTTTCTAGACAGTCCTTCTTATAAAACATCAGATAGGTATCGCCGTCCGTCTGATATCCATACAGACTGCCTTTGTAGTAGTCCCCCAATGAGAACAGCGCATCGTCCTGAAACCCGGCCGGTTCGTACTTCCTGGCAAAGCCATCGAGATTGGCGAGCGCACCGGCGGAGACAAGATCCGGGACGCCGAATGTTGCCGGCAGCGCCAGATCAAAACTTCCGCCCCCCGAAATACTGTCGATGATCATCTGTGAGTTGATCTCGTCAACCGGCGTTTCCACAAACTTGAACTTGATTCCGGTAGCGGCCGTGAAGGCATCGGCGACCGGCCGCACATTCGCCGGTGATCCGGCCGGTAACAAAATGGTCAGGGAGACGCCGCGACCTGCGGCTAATTTACGAGCCTGCTCTGCCGCATAGCGATGAATAGACGCAAGGTCCGCACCATGCTGTAATGACCACACTTGTGGGGCAAAGGACGTGATGGCCGCGGCGGCGCCGATCGCCCCCGAGCCGATCAACAAACTGCGTCTGCGCACCCCACCGCCATTTTTCATTTCTTAACCCCTTTTCAAAATAATCATCGGCGATTGGTGTTACGAAAGTCTTGACATGAGCATGCTTGAGGGACGTGCGGCCGCGGACGCCGGCGGCGCCCGGTCGATTTCTGTCAAGGCGAAACTGCGTTACGCCTTCATGGGTATCGCAGCCTTTTCCTTACTCGCCGCGATCGTTGGCATCGTCAGTTATGAGGCGGTCGATGTTGCGCAAAAAGATATAATCGAACAGGCGATTCCGGCGGCGCGCGAAGTCGAACGACTGGTCCAAGAAGCCGAGACGGTGTCAGATATCATCTCTGCCCTTTTGGCAGCTTCCGATCGTGACGCTGTCGCCTTGCAACGGAAAAGAATTGAAGACGTCGAGAGCAAGATGCGCTCTCAACTACCGCACTTGCCCAACGTAGAGAGCATCGATGCGCGTGCGTCAAGATTCGAGAAAACCATCGACGGCATATTTGCAGTTCTGCTAGAGCAGGCGGCACTGGTGGAAAAACGAATTGCCACAGCAGACCATCGAAATTTTCAAGCAAGTCGAGCTTTGGCATTTAGCCGAAAGGTCATCGAGGCACTCAGACCTGCGATCATTGAATCGACAACCGTGGTATTTTCGCAAACGGACCGAATTCGATCACAGCTTAATTCGAACGCCTTACGAAATGTCGAGATTACCAAGCAATTCGATCAGTTAATGGACGTCGATGTGCAAAATGTGCAGCGTCTCACCGGCATACGCGACCGAATTGGAAATTTGACCGACGAAATCGAAGCGTTAGCCCTGAGCCGCAACCCTGAATCGGTTACGAATATCCGCAACCGGTTGAACATCCACCTCAGAGCCGTTGGCCGAATGGCGCAGGAAACGAAAGACCCGGATCTACGCTTGGCGCTGGGCGTACAATTAAAGGGCATAGCCAAGTCCATTAGAGGACCGAACAATCTCATCGAGAGGCATGTTGCGTATCTAGGAATCGTCTCAGAATTAGATGCGTTAACAACAAAAAGCCGGAATTTGCGCGTACGTCTGGGTCTGTTCGCTACCGAACTAAAACAAGCTGTCGACGTTACGATAGCGGCATCAACACTTCGTGCCGAAAACGCCATCTGGTATGGCCGCATCAGCCTGTCGGTTATTGCCATACTTGCTTTTCTGAGTGCGGTTTATGTCATCTGGCGGTTTGTCTTAACCGACGTCGCGGCCCGGTTGGACCGCATAGCCGCCATTACGCGCCGGCTTGCCGACGGCGACGTCGACGTTGCGATTAACGTCCAGGGCACCGACGAACTGGGCGACGTCGCGGATGCCATGCGCCACTTCAAAGCCAACGCGATCGAACTCCGCCGGTCCAATGCGGATCTTGAGCAGTTCGCCTACGTCGCATCCCACGACCTGAAAGCGCCCTTGCGCGGCATTGCCAATCTTGCCAATTGGATTGAGGAAGATATTGGCGAAACCATGCCGGGTGACTCAAAAAAACACCTCAATTTGCTTAAAAGCCGCATCGGTCGTTTGAGCGCGCTCCTGGAAGACTTACTGCAATATTCGCGCGCAGGACGAACGAAATCGCAAATTCGCAACATGGATTTGAGCGCAGAGTTGCCCGAACTGTTCAAGCTTGTTGCCGCAAACGACAAATTCGAACTCGAGCTCCCATCCGCTATGCCGATACTGAATACGGCCGCCGCGCCCTTGGAACAAATCTTTCGCAACCTATTCAGCAATGTGATTAAGCACCATGACCACGATCATGGGCGAATAACCGTCACCAGCATCGACATGAAAGATCGATACGAGTTCGTTGTCGCCGATGACGGTCCCGGGATCCCACAGGAATATCACGAACGAATATTCGGCATGTTTCAAACGATCCGCGCACGAGACGAAGTAGAAGGCAGCGGCATTGGCTTGTCGATCGGCAAAAAGCTGGTCGAGTCCGTCGGGTGTCGAGTCTGGGTAGACTCGAATCCGTCGCTAAAACGAGGGGCGGCAATTCATTTTACCTGGCCTGTCAAATGGCCGAAAGCGTTGATCGAAAGCAGCTAAACCGAAACTGGAACGGCTGCTTGCTCAGTAAACAAAAATGGCGCTATGTGAGTCACATCACGAGCGACAGCGGGACTTCAATTCAATGTCAAAAGACGTAACGTTTCTTGTTATCGAAGATGACGACGTCGACGTTATCGCCCTTGACCGGGCGTTCAATCAGCTAAAGATTGCCAACAATAAAATTTTTGCGCGGGACGGTGTCGAAGGGCTGGAGTTCCTTCGAGGAGAAGGCGGGCGCACCAAGATTCAAACGCCTTTTATCATCCTCCTCGACCTGAACATGCCAAGGATGGGCGGTCTGGAGTTTCTCGAGGAAATTCGCAACGACGAGGAGCTCACGAAATCGATCGTCTTTGTCCTGACGACATCTAACGATGACCGCGACCGGGTTTCCGCCTATGAGAATCATGTCGCGGGTTATATCGTTAAATCCGATCCCACCAACGGTTTCATGGAAGCCATCGACATGCTCGACCATTACTGGCGCATCGTTGAACTACCGTAGGCCTAAACAGCACTGACAAGAGCAGGGCGTAGTCCGTTCGTGGGAGACCACCCCTCACAAAAGCCAATCAGAGTATCCGCAGTCATGGGACGTCCGATAAGGAAGCCCTGCGCACCGTTGCAATCAATCCCCAAAAGGTAATCAAGCTGTTGTTGTGTTTCCACACCTTCGGCGACGACCGACATGCCAAGTGAATGGGCGAGACTCACCGTCGCGTTCACTGCTGCAGCGTCCGATGCTTCGTCCAGCATTCCCGAAACAAAGGAACGGTCGATTTTGATCTGGTCCGCGGGCAGTTTGGTTGCCAATGCGAGAGAGGAATAACCAGTACCAAAATCGTCGATTGCGATCTTAATGCCTAAGTCGCGCAGTTGCTGTAGTTGATCAGATGCCCAGGAAATATTCTCAACCGCAGACGTTTCCGTGATCTCCAGCTCAAGCATAGACGCATGAATGGCATGCTCCGACAAAAGGCGCTCGGTTAAATGGACAAGGCCGCCTTGCTTGAGTTGAACGGGCGACAAATTGACAGACACCGGGAACGGCTGTCGAAGCATTCGTTGCAGCTTGCGGGCCATCCGAGTCGCTTCATCGAATATCCATTCGGACATCAATAGGATCTGACCGCTGGCTTCCGCCAGGGGAATGAATTCGGCGGGCGGAATTTGCCCCAATGTCGAATGACGCCAGCGCGCCAGCGCTTCGACGCCGTTCAATTCTCCGGTGCGTAAATCGAGCTTTGGCTGATAGACGAGATAAAGCTGGTTACCGCTAAGCACCTTCGCCAGTTCGCGTTTGATAATCCCAATGCGTTTTGCATCGACATTAAGACCGTGGTCAAAAAACTGATACTGGCCTCGTCCGGCCTCTTTCGCCCGATAAAGCGCCAAATCGGCGTGGTACATCAGGTCGTCTAGACTGTCGACAGAACCGTCAAGGATCGAAATACCAATACTAACGCCGCTGTTGAATTTATGCCCGTTGAACTCGAACGTTTCACCGAGGGCCTCGATAATTTTATCAGCGACCATCGCAGCCGCTCCGTGCTCTGTCAGGTTCGTCAGCAAAATTGCAAACTCGTCGCCGCCAAATCGCGCTACGGTATCCGTTTCGCGAATACACGCTTTCAGGCGGCGGGCGACCTCCAACAGTAGATAGTCTCCGGTCTGGTGACCCAGCGTATCGTTTATATGTTTGAAGCGGTCCAAATCGCATTGCATCAAAGCAGTAGTAGAATTCTGCCGACGCGCATTGGCAAAGGCCACATCAAGGCGATCCGCAAACAACATGCGGTTCGGCAGGCCCGTCAATACATCATGCTGCGCCAAATGACGGTATTGCCGCTCACTCTCCTCGGCGCGGGAAAGTGTTTGGTGCAATTGGTCTTGTGTTGCTTCAAGCTCGCGGGCCAACGTCAAATGTTTCCGGCTTTCCTGCTGGGCGTCCGCGGTGGCGGTTTCAAGGGCTTTTGCCATATTGATGAGTTCGCGTTTTTGAGCGCACATCGATAACGCGAAACGAACCGACCGCTCTAATCGTTCCGGGGATAAATCGGACTTCAATAAATAATCGGACGCCCCAGCATTCGCTGCCGCAAGATCGATATTACGATCATCCTGCCCTGTGAGCAGAATGAAAACGTGATCTTGCATGATCTCGCTGTATTCCTGAACCAGCTCTATGCCTGTCCTGCCACCCAAATTGTGATCGACAATATAAACATCGTAGACGCGCGCCTCCATTGCAGCTGCCGCCTCATCCCAGGTCATCGCCGCATCGATTTCAGTGTGCTCTCCAAAACTCCTTTTCAACGTCCGACGGCAATTCAAGCTATCCACTTCATCATCATCGACGATGAGAAAGCTGGGCACTTCGGGTGCCTCGCTTGGTCCATTCGAGTTGGTCGAACGCAACGATGGCATTTACAAAACCCAGTCAGCTCTGCTCGCCGCTATCTTGAGGATCCAGACGTTAATGAAACACTTATTGAATTGAAATATTCTGAATACCATTATGAGTAGTATTCGTTAAAATTCCCAAACACGTTAAATTCTCTGGTGTATCAATCATCCACAAAATCGAAATAGCGAACCGGAAAAAGTTTTATCGATTATGTTGTGGCTAATTTTGATTCTCGTGATCGGCACGCTTGTCTTTGGCCCTACGCTTTGGGTCCGGTCCGTCATGAAGCGTCACAGCGGGAACCGTCCCGACTTTCCCGGTACCGGCGGCGAATTGGCGCGGCATCTGTTGGACAGTGCGGACTTAACAGACGTAACGGTAGAGCAAGTACCAGCGGGTGACCATTATGATCCTGCGAAAAAATCCGTCCGACTGACAAAATCCAATTATACCGGCCGCTCGCTAACGGCCGTTGCGGTAGCGGCGCATGAGGTAGGCCACGCAATTCAGGATAGGGATGGCTACAAGCCATTGCACGTTCGGCAACGAATCATCAAGATCGCCGCGCTGACCGATACCATCGGCAGTGTTGTGCTATTCGGGCTGTCCTTCGCGGGCAGCGCAGCAGCTGGTCCACGCGTACTTTTGTTGGGGGCGATCGCGGTTGTTTTAATGGGTATGGTGCGCGTTTTTGCGAACCTTATAACCTTACCGGTAGAGCTGGATGCCAGTTTTAATCGGGCTCTCCCAATTCTTGAGCATGGCCGGTATATCAAAAGGGAAGACCTGCCCGCGGCGAAAGGAATTCTGAAAGCCGCCGCCTACACTTATATCGCCAGTTCGGCGTTGCAGCTTCTAAATTTCTTCCGATTGCTGCGCGGTATGCGCTAAACGCTGTCTAAGATGATCGGAGAGAAAGCGTAACGTTTTTCCCCAAGAGTCATTTGCCTCTGCCTGGGACAGGACATTGACCTTCTTGGCAGCAAAACTCACCTGACTAGTGCGATCAATGCACGGTGTCACAGTAGAGTATCGTCGGGAAACGGCTTCTATAGCGATATGAACTAATTGGTTGTATATTCCACAACTAATTCTTTTTGGTCGCAATCGTTAGCAGTTAGTTATGACGATAAAACAATTTCTCCCTAGTGCTCTTTTGCTGTTTATTTGCTGGCGGTTGCGTCAACAATTATGAACGCTTCTATACTGAAAACCCGTATTTCAGCGCCGAAAACAAAGCCAGGGTAGCCTTTCATAGCGGCGATCCGGAAATTGTTGCGGGCACATCGGACGTGAAGGCCGATGAAAGACGCATGAACGAATCCGGCCACGCGCAGATCGGATATTCCAGCTTTAGTGCGACCGGTGGCACTGGAGAAGATTTACTGGTCGCTCATGCAAAAAAGGTCAGGGCAGCGAAAGTTATTAAGTACCAACAGTATCAATCCACCGAGCAGGGCGTCACGGCACTTACACTACCGGACACTCAATCGACCCACCACAGGGGCAGTATTTCCGCATATGGAAGCGACGGTGCAAGCGCGTACGGAAATTACAGCGGTACTTCAACAACATATGGGACAACGACCACGTATATTCCCTATTCGCGGCCGAGAAATGAGTACCTCGCAACGTTTTGGGTAAAGATGAAAAGCCCTGTGCTTGGAATTCGGTTTCGGGACCCCAGTACCGATGAACAAACGCGCGCAGGCACGACCAGAGGGGCCGTCATCGTTGCTGTTGTGCGCGGCAGCCCCGCACACAAAGCGGACCTGGTGCCGGGAGATTTAATCCATAAAACCAACGAAAAAGAAATATTGGGTTGAAGGGATTTTGGTACGGCGATTGCTCTGCGCAAAGGGCAATTGGTTAAGCTGAAAATTCTTCGCCGGGAAAAGCGTATTGAAAAGACAATACAGCTCGGTACTTAAGCCAGTTTTCTCCTGTACATCCACAGCGTTAAGCGCTCAAAGCTCAAGAGCCGCATCGTTTGGGATGCGATTTTCAGGATACCCTTCACCGACGCAGTTTACGAGTTGGATCGTGCCGCTACGGGCTCCCCCCTATATCCTACAACAGCGCGCAGTCGCTAACTGATGAGATAAGCGTGGACTTCCACAACACCTGCGTAGGTCATGCCTGCAGCCACATATACAATCGCGGCCAAGCCCAAATAACCAATCCAGTGAAAACGACTGAGCAACCGGGCCACGAGATTGGCCCCAAATGCCATAAGGACGATCGAAAGCCCGAGGCCGAATACCAGCATGCCAATGTTATCGCGCGCTGCGCCGGCGACACCGAGGACATTGTCGAGAGACATCGACAAATCCGCAACAACGATCGTTAACATCGCGCGCAGGAATGCAGGAGAGAAAATATTGTCGCTATCGGCGCCTGCCGTATCGTCTGCGCTGGCACCGGACAACGCATGCGCTTCATCCTCTTCACCCCGAAGATCCTTCCAAAGCTGATAGCAGACGATGAACAAGAGCAGCCCGCCCACCAGTTTTAGTCCCGTGATTTGCAATAAATAGACAGTCAGAGCAGCGAGCACGATGCGTAATATGACGGCAATCGCAATACCCCACACAATCGCCTTTTGACGGAGGGTTGGCGGCAACGATGCTGCTGCCATGCCAATTATAATGGCGTTGTCACCGGAGAGCACCAGATCCAGAAGAACGACAGTCGTGAAGGCCACCAGGTCGAACTGCAGATTTGCGATCAAGTCCATGCGAGATCTGGTTATCCTCTAGACTGGGAAATTTAAGGTAGGCGTTTTCGGAGGGTAGGCCCCAAAAATAGGGAGCTTTCCCCGACAATCAAAGGCCTAAGACGCAATTATTCGAATATAAAACTATCAGTCCGGCAACATGAGCTAATCAGCTGGGCGTCCCTTACGCGCTATGAAGTCCGGGAACGCGTCTTCCGCCTTTGCGCCCTTCACCACATTGCGCGTGTAATGTTTCTCATTGGCCCAGTGGTCCTTCAAAGAGCCCCCCATATCGTCGAGCAAAAGCTGCTTGATCCCCATGATGGACCTCTGGTCATTGTTGGCGATCATCCCGGCAATTTCCATCGTCTTCTCACGAAGCTCAGAACGCGGCACCAAATGATTCAGCAAACCTATTCGAAGTGCCTCCTTCCCTTCGACAACACGCGCGGTGAACAGCAATTCCTTGGCCATGGGCCAACCGACCTGATTGGGTAATGTCCAAGTGCTGTTAATCCGTCCGTAGGCCGCCGCCAGGAAACGGAATTTCGTGCCCTCGCAACCAATGCGCATATCCAAGGACGATGACAAAACCGCAGCCCCCCCGTAGGCAAGGCCATTCATCATGCCAATCGTCGGTTTGGAACACGCGCCAATCTCATAACTCATCTGCAGGTAAGCAACATTGCGCTTATCCATTTCCTCTTCGGAATATTTGCGGTCATTTTCGCGCTGCTCGTGGATATCCCCGCCGGCCGAGAAAGCCCGCTCCCCGGCCCCGGTAACGACGATGCAGCCGATCGCGTCATCGTCGCAGCATTTCTGAATTGCATCGTGCAACTCCGACGTAAGTTGACGGTTCATTGCGTTCAGCACCTCGGGACGGTTCATCGTCAGTATCCCGACGCCGCCGTCTTCCTCGACCAAAATATGTTCGTAACCGCTCATCGACATCAATCCTCCAGAGGTGCTGGCCGCGAAACGCGGCAACAGCGTTCAATCTTCGCCCAGGATATATCGAAACAACATGCAACAGAAATAGTGATGGTCACCGTCTTGGCCATTCGGCACCATCGATAGCCGAAACCTATCGAAACGAAAACAAATCGATATTTTCATGTTTGACGCGCAACCCGCACATTCCCCTCAGTAGAATTCAAACTATGCGGGGGAAGCATTCATGTTGAACCACCCATTCGTAAACCAACTCGCGTCCGTTATTTTGCAAGGCGACAAAAAATGGGAGTGGGCGCCGATATTGCTCGCGCGTGTATCCCTTGGCCTGTTTTTCGCCATTTCCGGATGGAACAAGCTCTTTGTCGAAAAGAACAAGGCGGCGCTCCTGGAAGTCATGCACGAAATAGGCATTCCCTTCCCAGAGTTTTTCGCCGTCTTCCTGGCGTCGGTCGAGTTCTTTGGCGGATCTCTGCTTACCCTTGGGCTACTGTCAACTTTCTGCGGCATCGCGCTGACAATCGCCATGATCGTCGCGATAGCAACGGTTGAGGTCCATACGATTCCGGCCGGCCTGTCGTTCCTGAATTGGCTCGACTATTTCCTGTATCTGCCACAGGTCTTGTATGTCATCCTTTTCCTCTGGCTCATGTTCACCGGTCCCGGGCCGATCAGCATCGATCATCTGATCGCGCAAAAACTCAGGCTGTCTCGTTAGTTCGCCTATACAAGATAATCATTTCACGAACGCTAGAGCCGGTTATGACCGCAACAGAACACCCCAAACCGTCGCGGCTTTCTTCAATCCCGGGCCCGCTCCTGGTTTGGGCGTCCATATTTATCTTCGGCGCCTCAAATTCGATCGTGGTGCTTCTGGTCAACACCGGCGCCATGCATCCGATCGACGGCCGGAACCCGATTAGTTTCTGCAACCTCCTTTTCGTCGGCAACCTCTGTGCCTGCATAACGTTGGCGGCGATTTTTCGGAAATCCTGGACGAAAGAGGTCCTGCGCTCGCTCAGCATAATCGACTGGATCAGCCTAATCGTCCTATCCGTGCTGTCGGGGGCCATCGGCCCGACATTGGTTTTCCTCGCCCTGGAAATGACCAGCGTAACCAATGTTCTGCTGATGGGCCGAATCGAGCCGCCTCTTTTTCTGCTCCTGTCCTCTATCTTGTTCAAGGCTCAGGTCAATCGCTGGGACGTGACCGGCACCGCCATCACAATCGTCGGAGCCCTGGCGATATTCTGGTTGCAAGTCCGCTACGACCCGATGGCCTTTGGCATTGGTGAAATCTACGCCGGTCTCGCCGCGATCGCGCTGGTCATTGCGGCTCTGCTCGGCAAACGCTTTCTCGAGAGCGTCCCCCTCGGCCTTTTCATTGTCCTTCGGACCGGCATTGGTACCGTGTTCTTCTTTTTCGTCGTGCTGTATCTCTTCGACGCCGAGCATTTTCAGGACGTGTTCTCGCCGTTCCTATGGCAATGGATGCTGGTCTACGGCACGGTCGTCGTCGTCGCCGGACAGATCTCATGGTTCAAGGGCATCTCGACTACTGACGCGGCGCAGGTCTCGCTCGCGGT
>JAJFJB010000292.1 GCA_021774435.1 Alphaproteobacteria bacterium | reverse complement strand
AGTTCCTCGCACTGCCCGACGAAAGCCTCGTCAAAATCGCCGCGGCAGGTCAGCGGGTCCTGTACCGCTTTCCAGCGCAACCCGGTGATAATCGTTTCAACAGCGCGGCGCGTTCCCGTACCGTCATGTCCGGCGCGAATGATCAGCCCATAAGCCAGGCCCTGCTTTTCCTCCAAAACGGGATAATAGATGCGGTCGAAGAAATCCTTCATCGCGCCGCTCATATAGCCGAGGTTTTCGGTCGTGAAGAGAATGACCGCATTCGCCGCCATGACATCGTCCGGTCCCGTATCAAAAGGCGACCGGACGATTGCTTCAACGCTCTCGCATTCCGCAGCGGCAACGCCAGCGGAGATGGCGTCACGAAGCCGCGCCGTATTTGGCGACGGAGCGTGGGCAACGATGAGCAAGCGCTTCTTCATGGAGTCCATAATATCCTTGGTTCTAGAAGATAATCCGCTTTAACCCACCGAACGATCGACAGAAACATCGAGTAATGTCGGTCCGCCACTGGCAATTGCCGCATCGAGTGCGGGACGCACGGCGGCCGGGTCCGTGACTTTCTCCGCACTCATGCCGAGCGATTTCGCCAGCCCGACGAAGTCGATCTCCGGATCCTGAAAGTCCATGCCGATAAAGTTGTCATTGCCGTGGAAAGACAACAGCCGCTGTTTGATGATGCGGTAACCCTGATTATTCGCGATCACATAAGTAATCGGCAATTTCAGATGGGCGGCGGTCCACAGTGCCTGGACCGAATACATAGCGCTACCGTCACCGATGACCGAAACCAAGGGCCGATCGCGCTGTGCCAGGGAAATACCGACCGATGCCGCAATCGCCCAGCCAATCCCACCGCTGGCGAGCGCGTGGTAGCTGTAGCGGTCGCGATAGGGCAGGAAGTCGAGCAGGCGTGCCGCCGTCGTCAGCCCTTCATTCACGACCATGGCATTGTCCGGCAACGCATCGACAACCTGCATCATCAGCCAGTCTCCCTGGATCGGGTCGCTCTCGGCGAGTGCCGCGGTTTTCTCGCGCAACACCTTGTTCCTGGCCGTCCAGTTTTTGCCTTCAATCGCCTTGAGCCGCGCCTCGACCGTCTCTTGATGCGCGGCACCGCCCTTGTCCCGCAGGACCGGGATCAAGACCTTCAGGGTTTCCTTCACGTCACCGCGTACCGCGACTTCAGTCGGATAGTTCTTGCCCATTTCCCAATCATCCAATCCGATCTGTAAGATCGGCATATCCTGTGGCAACGCATCAACCGGATCCCAGACCGACATGCGCAGCACGTCCGCGCCCACAACGACCAGAAGATCGTAGTCTTCGAGCACGCCGCGCACCTGCTTCTGATCCCGCGACAAGGCGCCCATGAAGGCCCGGTGCTCGGACGGATAATGCGCACCGTAGGGAATTGTCTGTTGATAGGCCGGCGCGCCCAACGCGTCGGCGAAATCGGCAATCTCCTGAAACGCGTCGGAGGTGACGATTTCCTGACCCGCGATAATCGCCGGGTTCTTTGCTTCGAGCAGGCGCTGCGCCATATTGTCGAGGGCGGCGTCCGTCGGGCGGGCGGCGGTATCAACCCGAGTGCGGTGGCCCAACTCGATCCCGGCCTCTTCGTTGAGAATATCGCCCGGCAGCGAAATAAAGACCGGCCCCGTCGGCGCGGTCGTGGCGACCTTGGCGGCGCGGCGCATGATCCGCGGCAGGTCTTCCAGCCGGTTAACCTCGACCGCCCATTTGACCAGCGGTGCCGCGATCGGCACCAGCGGGTCGTAGAGCAACGGTTCCGTCAGCCCATGCCCCTGTTCCTGCTGGCCCGCCGTCAGGATCATCGGCGTCCCGGTGAACTTCGCATTATACAGCGAGCCCATCGCGTTCCCGAGCCCCGGCGCCACGTGCACGTTGCAGGCGACCAATTCACCCGACGCGCGCGAATATCCGTCGGCCATCGCGACGACCAGAGATTCCTGCAACGCAAGAACGAATTCCAGGTCGGGATGATCGGTCAGCGCGTGCATGATCGGCAGTTCGGTCGTGCCGGGATTGCCGAAGAGATGGGTAACGCCTTCATCCTTGAGGAGCGAAAGAAAGGCGGAGCGGCCGGTGATGCGGTTCTCGGAACTCATATGTCGTCCTTATCGTCAGAGAATTTTTGTCTGTGCTGCTACAAATCGATTGCGGGCAGTGGAGTCTTGCTGACGATCATGTCCGAGGCCTTCTCGGCGATCATCAATGTCGAAGCATTGGTGTTGGCGGACGGCATCGTCGGCATGACCGAGGCGTCGACCACCCGCAACCCATCGATCCCATGCACTTTCAATTCGTCATCGACAACTGTGGAAGGATCGCTCGCGGGGCCCATGCGGCACGTACCCATCACGTGAAACGCCGTCGTCCCAATGCCGCGTGCGAAGCCCATCAGCTCGTCGTCGCTCTGAATATCGGACCCCGGTAGCGTCTCGCCGTCGTTGTAGACCGCCAGTTCCGGTGTCTGAAGAAACGTCCGTCCCAGTTTCATCGCGTCCAGCAAAACCTGCCGGTCGATTTCGTGGTCAAGATAGTTCGGCTGGATGTCGGGCTTCTCACCCGCATCGGCGGACCGTGCGCGCACGTATCCAAGACTTTCCGGACGCTGCTGCCAGACGGCAACGGTCATGCCCGGAACGGTGTCGAGCTCACCTTGCCAGCCTTCCCGGTAGCTCGCGGGTGTAAAGGTCATCTGCACATCACCGCCATCAAGGGCCGGATTCGACTTCCAGAAAATATGCACCAGGGTCGGCGAGAGAGTCAGGACGCCTTTACGGCGCAAGGCGTAGTTCGCCACTTCTACCGCAAGCTTCCATCCCCGCACTCTTTCATTGACCGTGTCGGTTCCTTTGACCTTCGCGACCATGCGCACCGGGTAATGGTCGCGCAAGTTTTCGCCCACCGCGGGCAGTTCATGCACGACAGGAACGCCGAGTCCACTGAGAAGCGGCTTTGCACCGACACCGGAAATTTGCAATAGCTGTGGCGAATTGATCGAACCGCCGGAGAGAATGACTTCTCGGCGCGCCATGACGTCGACCGTGTTACTGCCCCGCCGATAGCGGATACCCACGGCCTTCTTGCCCTCGAATAGAATACGCGACACATGCGCGTTGGTGCGGACATCGAGGTTCTTGCGGTCTTTCGCCGGATGCAAAAAGGCTCGGGCCGCGCTAACCCTCCGGCCGTTATAAAGCGCGCGCTGGAAATAGCCGACACCTTCCTGCGTTGCGCCGTTATAGTCCGGATTGCGCGGAATGCCGAGGCCGGCAACGCCTTCGATGAAGGCTTCGCAGAGCGGGTGTTTCCAATCGATATCCGTGACCGTAAGGCCGCCGTCGCGGCCCCGGAATGTATCGTCGCCGTCGCCGACCCGGCGTTCCGTCCGTTTGAAGTAGGGCAGGATGTCGGCATAGCCCCAACCGCGATTGCCGCGCTGCGCCCAGCCGTCAAAATCGAGTCTTTGGCCGCGATTATAGATATGACCGTTGATCGAGCTCGATCCGCCGAGGGTCTTGCCGCGCGGTGTCGGAATACTACGGCCCGCCGTCCCTTCGCTCGGCACGGTTTCGTAGAGCCAATTCACCGACGGATTAACCAGGGTCTTGATGAAACCGGCCGGGATATGAATGAAGGGATTAAGGTCGCGGGGTCCCGCCTCGAGAACGCACACGGTCGACCCGCTGTCCGCCGATAAGCGGTTTGCTAAAACCGAGCCGGCGGATCCGGCGCCGATAATGATATAGTCGAACGTGTCACTCACGCGGTACGACCTTTCTGTTTATTGTTCTTTATGCCGCCGCTTGAGCCTGATCGGCGGCATTCTCTGCCGCGCGGAGACCCGTGATTACCGCCTTTGCCAAACCACCAAGATAGGCGGCCGTCGGCCCGCCTTCCATACCACCCGATGCGGACCCCGCCGCAAAC
>JAJFJB010000291.1 GCA_021774435.1 Alphaproteobacteria bacterium | reverse complement strand
TCGCGTGGGCGGTAATCTATTTTCTAAATATTTGATGTTCCCACGCGACGATATCCGCAGATTATTTGTGCGTCGTGGCGATAATGGCGCGTTCGTTTATGCGGCGACCGCGCGCGGCGGTGTATTCCGTAGTAAGGGTCTTGCGCGAACCTGGCTACCGCTGGGCCCTGGAGAAGACTTCCTTTGGTCGCTTTCAGGTTCGAAGGATGCCAAATTTGTTTTTGCAGCGTCCCCAGAAAATGCAGTGTACAGGATGCGTTGGGGGCGGAGCGTTTGGACGAAAATTTTCGACCGTGATGGAGTTTATGTATTGTCGTCAAATGCTTCCGGGATACAATTGGCGCTCGCGGCGCAGTCGGGCGCATACCTTTCATCCGATGCAGGTTCGACCTGGCGGCCGGTTGATGCGCTGATAGGCGAGAAACTGTCCGCAGCCCAATTTTTCGCTGGTTCGCTATATTTTGGGTCCTGGTCGAACGGTCTTATTCGAATGAATCTCACATCAGGAAAGCTCGAGCGATTTTTTTCGGATACGCCCATTGTTCATATCGCCATTTTAAAGAATTTGGTTCTTCTGGGAACTTGGGGCGATGGCCTAATGATTGTTCCGCACGCTGCCCTATTGCAATGAACGAAAGTTATCGGACGGTTCTCGTATATTTCGCGCTTATCGCATCGGTTTTCGTTTTTTCACATACAGTGCGAAATGCATTGGCGCGTCCAGACGGAGATATCCCGCTCATCGCGGCGACACTTCGAGGAGACCTGCAATCCGTACACGCATTATTGGGAGCCGGCGCCGATCCCAATCTCCATGATCTTTTTCGAAACACGGCCCTCATCTATGCGGCACGCGATGGTATGACTGAAATTGCGCGAGCCCTACTCAAATCGGGCGCAGATCCAGGATGGGTCGATGATGAGCGGGTGACACCGCTCATCCTTGCGTCATTCAAGGGCCATCAAGCGATTGTGGCATTGTTGCTGGCATATGAAATCGACCGTGAACACCGCGATCAATGGGGACGTAGCGCACTCGATTATGCACTGCGGAGAGGGCTGACCGATCCAATCGCACAATTGCTGCGCATGCCCGGAGGTTAATCGAATCCCAGGTGTTTAATAGTCGAGGAAGCTGCGCAACGATTGGCTGCGGGTTGGGTGACGCAACTTGCGGATCGCTTTCGCCTCGATTTGGCGAATGCGTTCGCGCGTGACGGAGAACCGAACACCAACTTCTTCAAGCGTATGATCCGTATTGAGCCCGATTCCAAAGCGCATTCTCAGAATGCGTTCCTCGCGTGCCGTTAGGCCGGCGAGTGCATTCGTCGTGGCGACGCTCAAATCCGCGCGTATCGCCGCATCCAAAGGAACGACCGCATTCTTGTCCTCGATGAAATCACCAAGATGGCTGTTGTCCTCGTCACCAACAGGGGTTTCCAGGCTGATCGGATCCTTGGCGATTTTCTGAACCTGGCGGATTTTATCCAAAGGTATATCGAGCCGTTTCGCGAGCTCCTCTGGCGTTGGTTCCCGCCCAATCTCGTGCAGCAACTGATGCGAGGCCCGTAGAACCTTGTTGGTTGTTTCGATCATATGGACCGGCACGCGTATGGTGCGAGCCTGATCGGCTATCGACCGGGTGATCGCCTGACGAATCCACCATGTTGCGTAAGTCGAAAATTTATATCCACGGCGATACTCGAACTTATCGACCGCTTTCATGAGGCCAATATTGCCTTCCTGAATAAGGTCGAGGAATTGAAGGCCTCGATTTGTGTATTTTTTTGCAATCGAGATGACGAGGCGTAAATTCGCTTCGACCATTTCCTTTTTTGCCTGGTTGGCCTCGCGGTCCCCTTTTTGAACGGCCTGTGAGATGCGCCGAAACTCATCCATCGGCATACGCACGCTTGAGGCCACTTCCGCAATTTGTTGACGAAGCTCTTTCACCTCATCACGGTATTTTGTGGCGAACTTCTTCCAGCCTTTCGCTTTGACTCTGGATATCGAATTGAGCCAATACGGGTCGACTTCACGTCCGAAATATCGTTTCAGGAAATCCTCACGCTTGACGCTACATTCTGTAGCGAGCCGCAGAAGCTTTCCCTCCAAGCCTGCAAGCACTCTGCTGTTTTGGCGAATCTCATCGACAAGATGATCGATGGTTGCTTCGTTCAAACATATGCGGCTGAGATGCGAAGCGATTTTAGTGCTATGCCGTTCGTATGTACGGGCCGTGGCCGCCGGAATTGCCGAGCCGGATATGGCGGCTGAAAACTGTTTGTCCCGAAGGCGATGCAGCTTGCGGTATGTCGTGGCGATTTCTTGCAAATCTTCCAGAATGTCCGGTTCGATTGCCTCCTGGATCGCGCTGAGAGAAAGAGCGGGCTCGCCAAATTCTTCCTCTTCCTCCTCATCGTCTTCATTCGCAGTCGGGTCGAAGCCCGGAGATTCGTCGGAACCAAGCGTTTTGGCATAAGTTGCCTCGAGGTCAACGAAATCGCGCAGGAAGGCCGATTCGTCCAGAAGCGAGTTGTGCCACTGGGTCAGTGCTTGCATTGTGAGCGCACTATCGGTCAATGCCGATATCAATCGCTCGCGGCCAGCTTCTATCCGTTTTGCAATGGCAACTTCGCCCTCGCGTGACAGAAGTTTTACGGTTCCCATTTCGCGCAGATACATCCGCACAGGATCGTCCGTCAGACCGGACAGTGATTCATCCAGTTTTCCGTCAGCCGCAGGTTGTTGCGGCTTTGCTGCCTCTGCAATACCAGTGTTTTCTTCTGGTGAGTCGTCAACGACATCAATGCCCATCTCGGAAAGCATCGCCATCGTGTCTTCGATTTGTTCGGAGGTTACCTTGTCCTTCGGAAGGATTGTCTCCAGCTGAGAGACGGAAATGCTGCCTTTTTCCCGTCCCTGGGCCAGCAACTTCTCAATTTGTTGGCTCGCATCATCAATTTCGCGCGCCGCAGATGGGTTTTCGGGTTGTTCGTGGTTTTGAGTACGCTCTATCGCTATGTCCATGGCCTTACGGTTTCATCTCCCTAGCGTATTCGCTGTCAGTTAGGCCCCAATCAGGCGTAACGTTTAATTTTTTTCTTGCTGCGTCCCGTTGTCGCAGAAGGTTAGCCGCGCAAATTAGGCATCCGACCACGCATAGGAAAAGCGAATAATTTTGATATTTAATATTCGATATTCGAATGTTTATTGAAAGCGACGGATTCCGCGGGTTTCAGCCCGAAATCTGGTTAAACAATCATTCTGTCGTCACGATACTGCCCAACGGTTGCATCCAGCCCTAACAGCGCATCTTGCAACGCGCCAGCATCAAGATCGTTTCTGTGTACGGCATAAACGGGATAGGAGAAAACAGGCGCATCAGGGACGGCGCGCAATGTACGGTTTTGCAAGTACGGTGCGCACACGCGTCGGGGGAAATAGCCCGCGGCGCCGGCACGCACCAGATAATCGATGCCCAAGACTCCGAGGTCGAGGGACATATGCGGTCGGCTAATGTCCGGAAAATTAAGGGCGTGGTCCTTCCGGAATTCCGGCCCCCAGTTAACGAATACATAATCGTCGCCCATCATGGGGTTGTTGGCACCCGGGCTGGAAACCAGAATCATATCGTCATCGAATAGCTTTCTGACTTGAAGTCCCGTGCGCTGCTGCGGCCTATACATGACTGCAATATCGAGCGAACCTTCGCCCAAATTGCGCATTAGGTCGTCAATATAGCCGACTTCGCACTTGATGGAAATCGCAGGCGCTTCAGCGTGCATCCAGGCAAGCCAGGCAACAAGAAAGCTGCCCCAAATGCTGAGCTGTCCACCGACGCGCAGCAGCGCGGCCTGATTGTTCGCGACGCCGACTTCGAGGCAAGCCTGATCCCAAATTCGCGCCATCGACATCGCATGTTTTGTGAACTCGCGTCCTGAGTTGGTCAAGACGGCGCCACTCTTGTTTCGTGCAAAGACCTTTACGCCGAGCTGTTCCTCCAAGGACTTGATTCGCATGCTGACGGTGGACTGCGTGACGTGTACCCGTTCCGCGGCAGCGACGAAACTTCCTGTTTCGACAACAGCGAGAAAGGTGCGGATATTGGTAATGTCCATCTTCGTTCCCCGGTTTATGGAGACAGTGCACTATATTTGAAAATCGAATGCAATCGATGATTCAAATTCGCCTCGATAGATTGAAACCACCTATTTCTTCGGTGCGCGTTCACCATCTGCGGGTGACACGGCAGCGATGTTTGTCAGCGCCGAAACCGGTGGTTAGTATTTTGGTTAGCCAAGGCTTTACCTGACGGTAAATCACGGAAGAGAAGGCTTACACCATGGCGCTGTCCAACGCATTGCACACGTCGCCGCCGCGAATGTTGGAGCGAATTATCCGCGGACGACGGGCATGGCGGAAAAATAAGCTGCACCGCGAAGATTGGATGGTACCGGTCCTCGATAGCTGCCTCGCGGAGATCGATGCGTTTATCGGTGTGTTGCGTAGTAACCCGATACCGACCATCGCATTGGATCTTGCGGATTACGATCTCGCCGCGTGTAAGAAGATGATGGCGCGCGTCAAAGCGATATTGGATAGCGGCTGTGGTTTCGCCGTTCTCGATAAGCTTCCCGCCGACCAGTATAAAAAGTCGGAACTTACGGCCGTCTATTGGTTACTCAGTTCTATGATTGCTCGTCCGGTCGCGCAGTCGTTTGACGGCACTTTGCTATACAACGTGCACGACACGGGAAAGAAAATCGCAACCCGGATACGCGGCGATCTGACAAATCAAAAACTTACCTGGCATACCGATTATGGGTTCAATCAGCCGCCGCCTTATATCGGCCTTCTCGTATTACGGACGTCGAAGTCCGGCGGGGTAAGCCTTGTCGTAAATCTGGAAGCCGTTCACAACGAGATGCGTCGCCGCTGCCCGGCGCTTCTCGAGCGGCTGTATCGACCTTACTACTGGAACAGGCAAGGCGAACATCCGGCAGGCGATCCCATCACCAACATCAATCCGATTTTTAAGTTTGACGGCGATATGCTCCGGGCGCGGGTCAATCAGCGGCTTCTTCAGGTCGGGCACGAGTTGATGAATGAGCCGATGGATCAGGATGGCGCCACGGCGCTGGAGACGCTCTATGAGATTATGGATGATCCCGGGATGAATTTTACCTTTCAGCTCGAAGCTGGTCAGATTCAGTATTTGCACAATTGGCGGTGCGCACATGAAAGAACGGATTATGTCGACTATGACGATCCGGATAAGCGGCGGCACCTGGTGCGAATTTTTTTGCGTGATGAAGGTGCCCGCAGTTACATGGGATGACGGGAGACGAACGATGCCAAAAGTGCTGACGCAAAGCCAAGTGGATACCTATCATCGCGACGGCTGCGTATTTCCGCTTCCCGCCTTGAGTGCCGCGGATGCGTCATCATACAGGCAGCGTCTTGAAGCGTACGAGACGGAAGCCGAGGGCCGGCTGACGGAGCTTGGCGGCGCGGCGCGTTTCAAGAATCATCTGCTTTTTAAATGGGTCAACGATCTGGTTCGCTTGCCGGTGATCCTCGACGCTGTCGAGGACGTGATCGGTCCCAATATTCTCTGCTACACGAGTACTTTTTTTATTAAGGAGGAAAACAGCAGGGCGATTGCGGCATGGCATCAGGATTCGACCTATTTCGGTATCCGTCCGCATGACCATGTGACTGCCTGGTTGGCGCTTACAGACTCGACATCGGAGAATGGCTGCCTGATTTTTCTGCCGGGCAGTACTGCGCACGGGCAATTGACGCATCGGGAAAACGCGGTTGAGCACAGTGTAAACGGAGGACGGCAAAAGATCGTTGAGCCTTTCGAGACGGTGCGAAAAGTGGAGGCGCCGCTGCGGGCGGGTGAATTTTCGCTCCATAACACGCTCTGTATTCATCGTTCTGCGCCGAACCTGACGAATGACAGGCGTATCGGTATCGGTATCAGCTATGTGCCGACCCATGTGCGCCATATTGGCACGCAGCGCATGCCGGCGATGTTGGTTCGGGGTACGGACGAGTTCGGTCATTTCGACCTCGAGCCGGATCCGGTCGCGGATCTCGACGCCGCAGCGCGGGCCAGCCACGCAGCGGTCTACAAAAGCTACCGGGCGAATTACAACGAACAGCTTGCGTGGCACCAGCAAGGCAAGAAACTGCCGGTGGAATAAACCCCAAGGGCTTAGTGTGTCGTGTAACCACCGTCGATAATCAGATCGGCCCCTTGCATGTATGTCGCATCGGTGGCCGCTAGATAGTAGGCCAATTCGGCAATTTCCTCCGGCTCGCCAAAACGACCGGAGCGGAGATAAGTCCCGCGCGTATCGGCGTAACTTGGATCTTTTTCGAGCCGGTCGAGGATCGGCTGGGTGAGGATTGGCCCCGGGCTGATCGAATTGACAATGATGTTTTCCTGCCCGAGTTCGTAAGCCATGGTTTTCGTCAGATGGATCAATGCCGCTTTCGTGAGGCCGTAAACCGCTCTCTTATCGAAGGCGACAGAGCCCATCTGGCTGGCGATATGAATGATCCGCCCGCCGCCCTGTTTTCGCATCGCAGGTAGTACGGCTTGGCTGGCGAAAAAAGCGGCCGAAACATTGACGGCGACAATCCGATCGAACTCTGCCCTGTTAAAATCGCCGAAAGCCTTATGGTCCCGGATGCCGGCGTTGTTGACCAGGACATCGACCCGATCGAATGTCTCCAGCGCCTTGGCGATCATCGCCTCGGGTGCATCCGGCTCGGAAAGGTCGAACTGCCCGCATTCGATACGGCCGCCTGAATTTGCCAACTCACGACAGGAGGCGGCGGCGGCCTCTAACTGTTCCTTTGTGCCTTCCGCGACCAGGAATAGCGAAGCGCCTTCTGCCGCGAAACGCCGCGCGATGGCGGTACCAATCCCCTTCGGTGTCGACGCGCCGGTGATAACGGCAACCTTGCCGGTTAGGCCATCCTTCAGTCCGCCCATGGCGTTGCTCCCAATCGGTGTCGGTCAGTTCCGCCAGCCGGTGCCGACCTCAGTCTCAAGTTTTCGTATCATGGCCGGCCATTGCATGTTCTTCGAAGCGCTACCGCCTTTGCCGAAGAGTTTTCGGCCCATCTCAATCGTATAGTCCTGGACCTCTTTGCTCGGGAGTTTCAGCTTCTGGCCCATGCTGAGGATGTCCACCTGATACTGACAGGCCATTTCCATGCGATACATCCAGAAGAACGCTTCGCCGATCGTTTCACCAACGGAGAGTAGGCCATGGTTCCGCAATACGAGTATGCGGCCATTGTCGAGATCCTTGACCAGACGGGCGCGTTCATCATGGTCGAGTGCGACTGACTCGTAGTCGTGGTAGGAAACGAACGCCATCAGGGTCAGGGCCTTCTGGTGATAAGGCAGTAAGCCTTCTTCCATGCAGGCGACAGCATTACCTGCCCGTGTATGGGTATGGAGAACGGCATTCATCTCATGCGACGACATATGCACGGCAGAGTGGATCGTAAAGCCCGCCGGGTTGATCGGGTAATCGCTCTCGCCGAGCATGTTGCCGTCCTGATCGACTTTGACCAAAGAAGAAGCCGTGATTTCGCCAAACAGCATGCCGTACGGATTAAGTAGAAAATGATCGGTACCGGGTACGCGCAGCGAAATATGAGTGCCGAAAAGGTCGCTCCAACCGTAATAGTCAACGAGCCGGTAGCAGGCGGCGAGATCGCAGCGGGCTTCCCATTCTTCGGGCGTGTATTCGCTGGGGACAGGGCCGTATTTGCTGAGACCGGCAGTAGACATTGCGGAAATCCTTTCTAAGTGGTCAGCCTGCTCGACAAGGCTGAGGATTGCGAAAATTCAGGGATCACCATACTTAATCGGGCCCATCTCACAAACTCCACCGTCCGATACGGTCATCTTTAGGATTTGGTCTGCTCCCGAAACCATTCGACATACATGGTCACACCGGCGCGCATGTTGACGGTAGGGGCATAGCCAAGATCTCCTTGCGCGGCAGTGATATCCATGGGTTGCCGGGCTTCGCCTGGTGCCGAACTGGACGACAGGAATTCGATATCGGCATCGGGTATCAGGTCTCTCACGATTTCCGCAACTTCTTCGTCACTCGTTGTTTCCTGATTGCCGATATTGTACGCAGCCAGTGGCGGACGCGGCGCGTCGAGGGCTAGTGCTAGTGCCGAGACAACATCGTTGCGATGGACATATTGGTAACGGTCTGTCCCATCACCTGGCGCTTTTGTCGGGCGGTTTGACAGGGCGTCCTCGATCAATGTTTTGACGAATGACGAGGTTGTCCGGCCCGGCCCATAAACGCGAGCAATGCGGAGCGCGATCCCGTCCAAGCCGTGCTCTTCTCTGTAGGCATGGACCAGCGCGTCGCCGGCGGCTTTGGTGGCGCCATACACGTCCGTTGGCCGGAACGCGCCGTCTTCGCTGATTATACGGGCACCTGCGGCCGCGCCATAGGCCGCTATCGAGGAACAATGGACGAACCGTGTCACCGGGCCTTTGCGCGCAAGCTCCAACAGTTGTGCGGTTGCAGAAATATTTGTTTCACAAACATCGAGCGGCTGTTGCGGCGCGACCATGGGCCCGGATATGCCGCCACAATGGACAACGCCATCGAAACCGTGCCGGCTGAACAGGGTCGACACCGCTTTACCGTCTCGCAAATCGCCAATTTCGACCGTGAAGCCTGGATCCCCACCCGGGGGCAATGCCATATCGAAACCGACGACGGTTCGGCCTTCCGCGGCGAGACGCTGGGCTAAGGGGCGGCCCAGCATGCCATTGGTCCCGGTGACGAGAATTGTTTGTGGGGTATCCGTAACCATCCATCCAGTCTTTCAAAAAACATTGTTGTGGTGCGATGCACTAGAATGCCTCGAATGAGTGCGCTATGTCCAAAGGCGCAGGGGCGGGGAAGGAACTATCGGTGTGACAATTCATCGACGCGTTTGGCGCATGGCGGGGCCGATTATCCTGTCCAACGTGTCGGTTCCCCTGCTGGGCGCGGTGGACACCGCTGTCGTCGGTCATCTACCGGAGGCCTATTACATCGGCGCCGTCGGTGTCGGCGCGATGATTTTCAATTTCATTTATTTCGGTTTCAATTGCCTGCGCATGGGGACGACCGCGCCGACTGCGCAAGCGGCGGGCGCCGAAGACTGGACGGAGGTGCGTGGCATGCTGGGCCGGGCACTGTTTATCGCGCTGACCGTTGGCGGATGCCTCTTGTTGCTGCAGGGTGTCATTGTCAGCTTCGCCTTTGGGATGATCGAAGCAAGCGCTGAAGTTGAAGACCTTGGCAGCCGATATTTTCTGATACGCGTATGGGCTGTACCCGCAGCGCTTTCCACCTATGTGATCATTGGTTGGCTTTATGGTCTGCAAGACGCACGCATACCGCTGATTCTGCAAATTTCTGCGAATGTCATCAATATCATTCTCGATCTCCTGTTCGTTTTTGTGTTCGATTGGGGCGTTGAGGGAGTCGCTGCCGCGTCGGTCATCGCCGAATATGCGGGATTGGCGCTTGGTTTCTATTACGTCCGGCGACGACTGAAAGCGATGCCGAAAGGTAAGTCGGCGCTGCGTATTTTCGACTTTGGCAAATTGCGGCGCATTCTGACTCTGAACGGATTTATCTTTTTCCGAACCTTGTGCGTCGTTTCGGGGATGGCGCTGTTCATGGCGCAAGCGGCCAAGCTCGGCGACCTGCCGCTTGCCGCCAATCAGGTTCTTTACAATTTTCTTCAGTTCACGGCGTTTGGCCTCGATGGCCTGGCACATGCGGCCGAAGCCCTGATTGGGCAGGCGATTGGACGCCGCAGCCGGGAAGCCTTCGGGGAGGCGGTGAGGGCTGTGCTGCTGTGGTCCGGCGTTGTCGCCGGCCTCAATGTACTGATTTATTGGGTTGCCGGGACTGCGATCGTCGCACTGATGACGAATATCCCTGAAGTCCGCGCAGAAGCGGCACTTTATCTTCCCTGGGCGATTGCAATGCCGGCGGTGGCGGTTTGGGCCTATGCCTATGATGGCATTTTCCTTGGCGCCACCCGCGCCGACGTCATGCTGGTGTCGATGCTATTGTCATTCGCGGTCTATTTGACTGTCATGTTCCTTTTGCTGCCGAACCTGGATAATCACGCTCTTTGGATCGCGCTTATGGGTTTCCTTGGCTTTCGCGGCCTGACATTACTTGCCTTTTATCCCAGATTGCGCCGTGGTCTGCATGAAAGCTGAGTTTTACAGATATTGAGGGCGCCACAATGGATCGTCTCGTTGCAAATCCCCCTATGAGGCGTCATCTTCTAGCGACGATCTTTGACCTCAAACAGTCCTGGCCCTTTATGCCGTCGGCGCGCGACCTCTTTCGATGACGACAGAAATCACACAAATGCAGCTCGGAGCCTCCGGGAGGCGCCCCGTGTTGCGCAAAAATGCGCTGCTGACCGTTTTAGGGCTGACGGCCGCGGTTACGGTGCTCTTTTTTGTCATCCGCTCGGCATTGCCGCCCGCCTGGTCATCCCCCGGAAGTCCGGAGCTATATTTGATCGGCGTTCTAGGCGCGCTTCTCACTTTGACGCCATTTGCGTTCTCACTCGCGAAGCGGTCGGGCGCGTCCGAAAATCCGCCGGCCTGGTTCGTTGCTCATGTCATCACCGCCAGCATCGGCATTGCACTACTGGTGATTCATTCCGGTGGTTATGTCCGGCGTCCCCCGGCCCTGCTGCTGGCGGGCGGCTTGTTTCTCATCTTGCAGGGGGCCTGGGCGCGGATTTACCTCTCGCACAAAATCTCCGGCGTATTTGGCGGAAAATACCGCGCGATCATTGGCAAGACGATGATCGATAAGGATCGATTGCGAGATATCATCGCAATCAAAGGCGATGTCTTAAGGAGATTGGACGCCGGTGCGGACGAGGCCTTGTTTTCGCCGACCTTGGCGCACTGGTGCCGTCATCCGTTGCTGAGCTTGCGTTATGTCCGCCTCGCGCGGGAAGAGATGAGTGTGATCGGGCAGCGCAAGGCGATTTCGCCCGCGCTTGCTTATTGGCGCGCATTGCACATTGCCGTGGCCTTACTGTTTTTGTTGGGCCTTATCGTTCATGTCATTACCGTCACATTCTTTGCGGGTTATGTGGCGGACGGTGCGCCGGTCCATTGGTGGCACCTTGCGGCATGGGGAGGGCCGTCCCAATGAGCCGACTTTCGCTGATGATCGATCTTGAGCGTTGCATCGGCTGCAAGAGCTGTGAGGCGGCCTGCAAGCAGGAACATGGTCTGGGTCCGCACGAGTATCGCAACAAGGTGCTGTGGATGGAAACGCCCGGCACTCCGCATGTCGATCTTCTAACCGTGACCTGCCAGCACTGCGATCGACCCGCGTGTCTGCGTGCGTGCCCGGTCAATCCGAAGGCCATTCACAAGGATCCGGTAACAGGTGTCGTCGCGGTCGACGAAAGCCGCTGCACGGGCTGCGGAGAATGCGTTGTCGCCTGTCCTTACGGTGCGATGGGCTTTGATCCCATCGATCATCACGCGGTAAAATGCGACCTCTGCGCCGACCGACGGGGACGGGGCGAGAAGCCGGCCTGTGCGACGGTCTGTCCGACAACGGCCATTCGCTTTGGCGAACGGGAAACCCACCTTGCGGCGGCGGAAGAGGATGATCGGAACCCGGTCGATCATGACCATTTTCTCATGGGACCCGCCACGGTTTATCTGCAAAACGAGCGACGTACGGATGAGATGGCGGAGCCCAATCTCATCGCGCTGATGGAAGACGCGTCCAGTCGTGATCCGTTAAAAGCGGTCACACGCGAGGGGCCGTATGGTGCGGATCGTCCGGACCGGACACCCGACCGCGTTGTACCCGGTGGGTGCAATATCTGCTTTAACGGTTGTCCGGTTAAGTTTCATATTAAGGACAACACTGTTGTCGGGATTAGCGGCAACGACGAAGACCCGATCTTCCAGGGCCATGTTTGCCCGAAGTCGCAGATGACGTTGCAAATGTATAGCAACGAGCGGCGGCTTACGCAGCCGATGAAACGGGTGGGGCCAAAAGGATCGGCTCGCCTGGAACCGATTTCGTGGGAACAGGCGCTGGATGAGATCGCGGCCAAACTGATTGAGTTGCGCGACAAGCACGGCCCGGAAACGCTGGCGCTATTTTCGGGAACTCGGTCCGGTATTATTACCAATCAGGGCTATGTCCGCGTGTTCGGTCAGATGTGGGGTACACCGAATTCAGAAAGCACGGAACCCTATTGCTCGTCCTCGAAAAACCTTTCCTTTGGATTGGTGCAAACGAACCGTGCCTTACCGAACAGTTATCGGCCGACCGATATCGGTAGTGCGGGGATGTATCTTTATATCGGCGACAATCAGGCGGAAACGCGGCCGGTTTATTTCGGGATGATCAATGAGTGGCGCCGCGCCACAGGGGCCCGCATGGTCGCTGTCGATCCTCGGTTGAGCGCCACGGCAAACAAGGCGGATCAATGGCTCCCAATTCGGTCCGGTACCGATATGGCGCTCGGCCTCGCCATGATCAATCACATCTTCAAAAAGGGATTGCACGACCAGCATTACTGCGAGAATTGGGTCGAAGGCTGGGAGGAGTGGCGTGACTTTTTGGATGCGAAGGGTTACACGCCGGCTTGGGCAGCCCCAATCACGGATTTGTCGCAAGAAGCGATCGAGATGCTGGCGGAAGAAGTCGCGACCGCCGACGGCTGTATGATCTATGCCAGCCGAGGCATCAACCAACATTCCAATGGTACGCAAACCAACCGCGTCCTGATGTTTCTCGCGGCGATGACCGGCAATTGGGGACGGCCGGGCGGCGGCTATTTCAATATTTCATCGGCCATGTTCATACAGGCGAATGCGCCAGAGGACCGCCGGACAATTCCGGAAAGGCCGGCGGTTGGCCGCACACAGTCGGCTTGGCTGGCGGCGATGACGGAAGGGGCACCGTACCCGATCACGGCAATGATCGGCTCAAACAATCCCTTTTCCAATTGGCCGTCGCAGGACAAGGTCCGGGAAGCGGCGCGAGCGCTTGAACTGTATGTTCACTTCGGCCTGTTCGAGAATGAGGCGCATGAATGGGCGGATTACGTTTTGCCCGTCGCGAGCGGAATTGAAAAAGGCGGCATTACCCGCGCCGCCGAGGAGCGCCGAATTGTCTGGAACGACAAACTGGTCGACCCGCCGGGCGAAGCAAAATCCGATGGTTGGATTTGGATCGAGATCGGCAAACGGTTGGGTTTCGACGACATTCTGAAGGAAGAATACAAGGACACGGGCGTCTTCTGGGACGAGATGTGCGCCAGCAACGACTATTTGCGTGGCTGCACGGCCGAGGCCTTCCGCGCCAGCCCAACGCGCACATTGCGCTTCCCCCTGTCGGAAGTGGATGGGCAGGCACCTGAAACGCTCTTTAGCGAAGGCACGACGGCAATCGGTCAACCGGAAGGTACGCGCTTTCCGACGCCAAGCGGTAAGCTGCAATTCTGGACCAAGGAGCAGGAGGCCGCCTTCAATGTCTTGGGCCTATCGGCGCTACCGGAATTTTACAGTGAGCGCGAACAACTGATCGAATTGCCTTATGTCGCGCGGGACGAGGATTTGACGGCGCTGGAACAGCCTCTCATCTTTTCGGAGCGGCGCAGCTATGGCCGATCGGCCCGGATCGTCGAGGGTTCGAACGACTCGCCCGGCGCGCGGCTGCGATCGCAGGGTTTTGATACGGAACTCGTCACCGGCCGTCCGCCGGCGCCGCATTTCCATTCCTGGACGCATGATTTTTGGCAGGCACAGGAGATGTGGCCGGATCTTTATATTCAGCTTCATCCTGAAAAGGCAGCAGCCATTGGCGTCGATGATGGTGGCCTTGTAAGGGTCGAAACTACCGATGGTGCCATTGAGGCCCGTGCCTGGGTTCGAGAGGGCATTCGTCCCGATGCGGTCTATGTGCCGATCGGATGGGGCGATAAACAACCTTACAACCCGTGGCGACCGGTGAATTATCTGACCGATCATACGCAGCGCGACCCGATGGCGGATCAGACCAACCTCAAGACGCGGCTTTGCAAGGTATCGGCCGCAAGTTAGGTATCATCGTGTTGCCGCGAGCTTGCGCAATAAATTCAATGGGAGAGTGAGCCATGGTCGACCGAATCAAACTTGGAACGGCGTTGCCGCTAACCGACATCGGTGCGGATCCGAACACGGTTGCGGCGTTTGCCCAGACGGCGGAAGCGCTTGGTTACGACCATCTCACTGGAACCGACCATGTCCTTGGCGTCAATGTCGAGAATCGGCCGGACTGGGACATGAGCCGCAATACCTCCGCCGATGTGTTTCACGATCCATTTGTGCTGTTCGGTTTTTTGGCGAATGCGACGCAAAAGATCGAGTTCTCGACACAGGTATTGATTCTCGCGCAACGACAGACCGCCCTTGTCGCCAAACAGGCCGCCTCCGTTGACGTTCTTTCGGGCGGGCGGTTTCGGCTCGGCGTCGGCATTGGCTGGAACAAGGAAGAATTTATTGCCCTTAACGAAAATTTCCATGATCGCGGCAAACGGTCGGAGGAACAGATCGAAGTGATGAATCGCCTATGGGCGGACGAGCACGTCACGTTCAAAGGCAAGTGGCATGAAATTCCGGATGCGGGCATTAATCCGTTGCCTTTGAACAAATCCATTCCCCTGTGGTTCGGCGGTCATGTCGATGCCACGTTGCGCCGCACTGCTAAATTTGGTGCGGGCTGGATTATGCTGGCGCATCCGGCAGGCAAAGCCGCAGTCGCTTCGTTTGAAAGGCTACGCGGGTTCGTGGCCGAGGAAGGCCGTGATTCCGACTCGGTCGGGATTGAGATTTGGACGTCTATTGCCACCGGCGGCCCGGAAGACTGGCGTGCCGAAGCGAAGTTCTGGAAAGAGGCCGGTGTCACACATATAACCGTCAACAATTCGCGGGAGCGCGATCATCATAAGCGGATCGACGGCAGCAGCTTTTCTGATCATATCGCGGGTATCGAACGCTATCGCGAAGCCGTTGCAGACGTTCTATAACGCCGGCCTGTAAATTACTGAAACACGAAGGATCAATCCCGTGCCGGAAACACCCATGCTCTTTACGCCGCTTCAACTGCGTGGCGTCACGCTACCCAACCGTATCGTCGTCTCACCACTTTGCATGTACTCATCGAAGGATGGGCTCGCGACCGATTGGCAATTTGCGCATTTGAGTACCTTTGCGCGCGGCAAGGCTGGTCTCGTGTTTACGGAAGCGACCGCTGTCGAGCCGCGCGGCCGGATCACACCAGCATGCTTGGGTATATGGACCGATGAGCAGGCCGAGGCCATTAAACCGACCGTTCGCTTTATCGAAGAGATGGGCTGCGTTCCGGGTATGCAGATCGCGCATGCGGGCCGAAAGGGATCGGCTAATCCGCCGTTCAAGGGTGGGACACCCTTAGCACCAGAGGACGCGGACGCCTGGGAGACAGTTGCGCCGTCTGCAGAACCGGTCGGCGAAGGGTGGCCCGTGCCGCAAGCATTGGACACTCAAGAAATTGCCCAAATCGTTGAAGACTTTGCGGTGGCTGCCCAGCGTGCCCACACCGTGGGATTCAAGGTTCTGGAAATTCATGGCGCACACGGCTACCTGATCCAAAGTTTCCTATCGCCTCTGTCGAATACGCGAAATGACGCCTATGGCGGCGATATTCAAGGCCGTATGCGATTTGCGCTGGAAGTGGCGAAAGCGACTCGAGCGGTCTGGCCCGAAGACCTGCCGTTGTTTTTCAGAATATCAGCGGTGGATGGTCCGGCGGACGGCTGGTCGATCGAGGATTCAGTTATCCTCGCGAAGGAATTGGCAGCCTGTGGTGTTGACGTCGTGGATTGTTCCGCCGGCGGTGTGCGGGGTGCGCCGGCATTTCGTGCCTCCGATTCCGGAGCGCCGCTCAAGGCCGGCGCGGAGAGGCCACCGGGGTTCCAGGTTCCCTATGCGGATAGGGTGCGGAAAGAGGCTGGTGTCAAGACTATGGCGGTTGGCGTGATAATCGACCCGCAGCAGGCGGAAGATATTCTGCAGGACGGTCGCGCCGACCTCGTCGCGCTGGGTCGGGAGATTATGTACAATCCATTCTGGCCCCTGCATGCCGCTCAGGCTTTAGGTGCCGATCCGGAATCGGAAATGTGGCCACGGCAATATGCTTGGGCCGTGAAGCGCCGCGGCGAAATTGCCGCCTACAACGCGTCCCAGCACCGTTAAAGGTTAACCACGGGACTATTCGGAACCGGAATCGGTTCCCTATAGTCCCGGTGTGCTTTAGAGCAGGGCGATTCCGGCTCGCGAACAATCCTCATCTTCTTGTGCCGTGCCGCCACCGACACCGACTGCGCCG
This sequence comes from Alphaproteobacteria bacterium, assembly GCA_021774435.1. Lineage (GTDB taxonomy): Bacteria > Pseudomonadota > Alphaproteobacteria > UBA8366. The sequence goes on along the minus strand of JAJFJB010000291.1, from coordinate 12,247 downwards.
ATAACCTTGCCGTCGCGAGTGATCGGCACGCCACCTTGTCCCAACATCATGTGATCGCCTTCCGCAGCTACGATGCCGCGAAGCGTGGGGGTATTGGCGCGCTCCGTTAGATCGCCGCTAGGCCGACCGAATGCCGCCGACGCCATCGCCTTGCCCTGGCTGCCGAAGCCTCCGGCCCAGGTCGCATTGTCCATGCGCTGGAATGCGACGAGTCTGCCGCCTGCGTCGCAAACCGCGACATTGATGCCGATATTGAGCTCGGTTGCTTTAGCAATGGCGCCTTGCGCGATACGGTTCGCTTCTTCCAGGGTCAGTGCCATGGGATTATTCCTCCGGTGTCCGAATTCTAGTTTCGCTGACTAGCCTAGCGAAACGCGAACAAGGATCAAAAGAAATTAATCCACGCCTACTCGTAGCGCGTGCTTGGCGGTCTTGATTGCATCAGCTCATTGAGCGAGCTCTTTGCGACACCATCGGCGTCGAAATTATCCGGCGCCAGCCAAGCTTCGAGTCGTTCCTTCACATCCGGCCACTCGTCGTCGAGGATCGAATACCAGGCCGTGTCCCTGTTGAGCCCTTTGAATATCAGGTGATTGTAGAACGTCCCCTCATACCGAAAGCCGAGCCGGCGGGCCGCCGCACGAGATTTTGCGTTCAGCGCGTTGCAGCGCCATTGCATGCGCCGATACCGAAGGTCGGTCATGGCATGATCGAGCATGAGATAAAGGGCTTCGGTGGCTGCGCGTGTGCGCTGCATCGCCGGTCCGAACCAGATATAACCGATTTCGATGACGCCATTGCCGGGATGCATGTCCATGAAACTTGCCTGCCCACTGGCCGGCCCGTTGGGCTTGGGCCGCAAGGCGTAAAAAATGCGATCCTGGCTCCCGGCGCAGGCACGAACGTGGGCGGTATAGGCGTCTCGGTCTGGCCAAGGCCCTTCCGGGAGGTATGTCCAAATGGCGCGGCCTGCATCCGTCGTATGAGAGGCCTCGTAAAGATCGTCCGCATGCCGCGCAGGATCGATCGGCTCCAATGTAATGTGTTTTCCTTCCAGGTTGGAGCGCGCCGGTACTAGGCTGGAGGGTAGGTTTTCGACTTTCTCGCCGAATAGCGGGCGCGGAAAGATTTGTTCGTTGTTATTTGTCATGGTGTGCTCCCGGAAGGTCGATCAATGGGACCAATTTCAATTCTCAGTAGCCATTTGAAAAGGGCCAATTGTCTCACGTCACTGGAACCAATCAGCAATGCCTTGCGTAACAAGGCGTCGCTTGCGACGTTGCCGCTTAAATCAACACGGGGAGCAATAAGATGCAATCGATCGAAGGCAAGGTTGCCTGGGTTACCGGAGCGGGCACAGGAATCGGACGTGGCGGAGCGGTTGCGCTGGCGGGGGAGGGGGCGAAGATTGTCCTTTCGGGCCGCCGCGTGCCAGAGCTTGAAGCCACGCAAAAACTAATCGTCGACGCTGGTGGTGAAGCCGTTGTCGAACCGGTTGATATCAGCGACTCCGATGCCGTTAACGCGGTTGCCGCGAAGATCAAGGAACGATTTGGCCGCCTCGATATTCTTGTGAATAGCGCGGGATTGAACGTGCCGAAACGCCGCTGGCGCGATGTTGAGGCTGCCGATTGGCATATCGTCGTTGATATCGATTTGAACGGCGCCTTTTACTGCTCCCACGCGGCCTTGAAGGTCATGCGCGAGCAGCGCGACGGCCTTATCATCAATATATCGTCGATGGCCGGAAAGTATGTCGGTACCGTGTCGGGGGCGGCCTATACGGCGGCAAAACATGGCGTCAACGCGATGAGCGAAAGCATCAATCTTGAAAACTGCCATTTGGGTATCCGGGCCTGCGCGATCTGCCCGGGCGAAGTGGAAACGGAGATCCTCGATAAACGGCCAATTCCGCCGACTGATGAGGATCGTGCGCGCATGATCAAGGAAGCCGATATGGGCGATACGATTCTCTTCGTGGCGCAAATGCCTAGCTATGTCTGCATCAATGAACTGCTGATCACGCCGACATGGAACCGTACCTATATCGGCGGCAGTGCCGACCGGGCGATCCCGCGCGACGATTAAGAGTGGAGAGAAGGTGATGGAAGTTGGCATCGTATTGCCGGGATCGGAGAAAACACCGCCCGAACTGATTATTGAAGCGGCGAAGGCGGTCGAGGAGCGGGGCTTTCATTCCGTGTGGGCCCCGGAGCATGTGGTGTTCTTCCAACAGTACGAGTCGCAATACCCCTACGCTGAAGACGGAAAATTACGCGGCTTCGAGGCGGGCATGATCGAACCCTGGACGTTATTGTCCTTCGTGGCCGCCCATACGAAGAAGGTTCGGCTCGGTTCGTCTGTTTGTCTGATACCGCAACGCAATCCGGTTTATACGGCAAAGCAGATTGCGGACCTCGATTTTTTGTCCGGCGGACGGGTCGATGTGGGGGTTGGCGTCGGCTGGCTGCGCGAGGAATTCGAAGCGCTACAGGTCCCGTTCGAACGGCGCGGCGCACGGGCCCGCGACTACATGGCGGTCATGAAGGCTTTGTGGACCGAGGAACTGGCATCCTACGAGGGCGAGTTCTATTCGCTACCGCCTTGTACGCAGAACCCCAAGCCGATTCAGAATCCGCACCCGCCCTTTATTTTCGGTGGCGAAAGTGAACCGGCATTGCGTCGCGTTGCGGATATTGGCAAAGGATGGATGGGTGCGAGCCTGTTGCCGGAAGATATGCCGGCCAAACTTGCGCGACTGGATACGCTCTTGGCTGAACGAGGCCGCTCGCGGAACGATATCAAGCTATTCGTGCTGCCCAACCAGGCGCCGAAGGCCGAATTGTTTCCGCAATATGAAGATCTCGGCGTGCAGCAGATTATCCACCTCGTGCCGCTGAAACATATCGATGATGTCCGGTCACGACTCGACCGGATGGCGCAGATGGCGCTTGGTTGACGGTTAGCCTGCTTGCGCGTTCGAAGTATGCGCAGCAATGGCATCGGCAATTGTCGGGACGGCGCCGTCGGGATAGTCATGACCCATCCCATCGATGACCAGTATCTGCGCGCCGGGGATAGACTTCTGCACATCTTCGGCACAGCCAAGCGGCACGAGCGGATCATCCCGGCCATGGATAACGAGGGTCGGCGCTGAAATTTCGCTAAGCTTGGCAACGCGGCTGTCACCGGAGGCGATGCTTGCGAGCAAGTGTCGGCTGTTTCCCGCCGGGTAGAAAGAGCGATCGTACAACTGGCCTGCCCTGTCTCTGATTTCCGCCTCGTTCCGTGGAAAGCCAGGACTGCCGATCAGGTGCGACGTTGATATCGCCTCGTCCATGGCGCCATCGCGCGTGCCTGACGGGTTCCGTGGTTTAGCTAGCCATTCGGCAACGTCTCCCGTAGGACGGGGCAAGCCTCGCCGGCCCGAAGTCGCCATGACAGAAATCATCGTTGCAATCTTTGACGGGTGGCGGATTGCCAGAGTCTGTGCGACTGCGCCGCCGTTCGAACTGCCGACAATGTGGGCTTTCGCCACGCCTATCGCATCGAGCAAGCCGGCCGCGTCGTCTGCCATATCTTCGAGCGTGTAAGGGGCAGCTACCTTTTCTTTCGCCCGGGCCTGGCTAAAGGCGGTCTTGATATCGGCGGGACCCCAATCGTCGTGTTTTGTCGAAAGCCCGATATCCCGGTTGTCGTAGGCGATCACGCGAAATCTCCGGGCAACCAGCGCGTCAACGAAGGTTTGTGTCCAGCTAATGATCTGAACACCAAGTCCGCCTACAAGCAGCAAGGGTTCGCCGGTTTCCGGGCCCGAAATCTCATACGCCATTTCGATGCCGTTCGTCGTTGCCATTGGCATGGTGGATTCCTTTTACTTTTATGGTTTCGGTTATTCCGCAGCGCGCTGGCGGCTGGCGAGATAGTCTCGCGTCGTTTGCAGATAGGCTTCTTCCTGGTCCCGAAGCTCCGGCAGGCCGACGAGCGCCGTGTAGGTCGCGAATTCAACCATGGCAGGTTGTGCCGCTTCAGTCGTACCGTCCCGTTTGAGGGCGCCGTACATGTCTTGCAGCGCTTTGGTTACCGTGAACACACTGGCAACCGGCCAGACGGCCGCGGCGTATCCGATATCTTGAAGTTCTTGCGCTGTAAGCAATGGCGAATCACCAAAATCGACCATGTTGGCGAAATGCGGTGCCTTGATTTCCGTACATATGCGGCGCATGTCATCAGCCGTCTTGGGTGCTTCGACGAAGATCATATCTGCACCGATCTCGAGCGCCATTTGCCCTCGGCTAATTGCGTCTTCGATACCGATTACGCCGAGCGCGTCGGTGCGTGCCATGATCACGAAATCGGGGTCGCGCCTTGCGTCCAATGCCGATTTCAGTTTTCCGAGATACTCCTCAACAGTCACCACGTCTTTGCCTGGCGTGTGGCCGCACCGTTTCGGAAAAATCTGATCTTCGATAAATAGCCCAGCGACACCGGCACGTTCGAAGTCACGCACAGTTCGCCGTACATTGGTAACATTGCCGAACCCGGTATCGGCGTCGACGAATACAGGGATTTCCACGGCATCGCAGATACGCGCGTAATGGTCCGCCATCTCGCTTGCGGAGAGTTGCGAGCTGTCGGGCTGGCCCAATAAGGCGCCCGTCGCTGCGAATCCGGCAGCCGTTACGGCTTCGAATCCGGCATTCTCCGCAATTCGCGCACTCAAGGCATCATGCACGCCGGGCATCATCAGAAGTTCGGGGGCATGAACGAGTTGCTTGAGCCGGGTCGTTGTTTTCATTGTTTACCTTCGACGTGATTTTGTTCGGTAGAGAGCGGGCAGAAGGATGTTTATCCGAAGGTTACCGTCGCGGCCATGGCAATTGTGCCTTCCGGTGTAACGGCCCATAGCTCGCCGCCTTGGCCATCGGCTGTTGGCCGACCAACCACGTCGAAAGGATCGTTGTCGAACAGCGGTGCGCGTGCCCGCATAGCGTAACTCTTCAAAGGGCGGCCGCCACTGTTGTCGCGTGCGAGGTCGAGCAGGCATTGCGAAGAGTAGGGCCCATGGACAACAAGGCCGGGATAGCCTTCGACTTCCATGGCATAAGGGCGATCGTAGTGAATACGGTGCGGGTTGAAAGTCAGCGCCGAATAGCGGAAGAGCGACACAGGGCCTGGGGTTATCCGGCGCCGCCAGGGCGTATCCGATGGCGGTGCTTCGCGCTTGGGGACGCCACTTTTTTGGCCCGCTTGGACCTCTTCCCGGAATACGCCCGCGGCTTCTTCCTCCATGGCCAGTCCTTCCGGACCATAGATGCGGGAAACCACGGTGGTGAAGATCAACGCGCCCGTACTGCCTTCCCGCAGTTGAATGTCGGCCAGCTCGGTCTCGCGGCGTAGCTTTTCGCCGACCAGGATCGGGCGATGAAACACATGCTTGGTGCCGGCGAACATGCGGCGCGGAAACGGCATCTCCGGCATCACATCGCTGTCCATTGGCAGGCCGTCCGCGCCGAGCCTGTCCGGCGGTGACATCGGCAAGAAATAGCAGCGGTGCCAACCGGGTGCGATCGGTTCGCCCGGACCCGGTGCTTTCTCATCGCGCCCAAATGTCACGACCATGCCCTTCAACGGTGCTTCGGTCGCGATGTCTTCGGCTTCGGATTTCGTGCCGATATGCGCCTGCAGTGCTTCAATGTCGACGGTCATTCTTGTCTCCCGATTCCACATCTTCGGTGATGCCTACTATGCTGGCATAATCTATGACGAACGCAAATCGCGTCGTATCGAAGGGACGGAGAGACATGGCTGATACACCAATTCTGATCTGGGGAGCAGGCGCGATTGGCGGTGCGATCGGCGCTTTTCTGGCACGTGCCGGGAAAGATGTTCTGTTTATTGACCGGGTGGTCGATCATGTCGCGGCAATCAATGAAGCGGGTATTCGGATTTCCGGTCCGATCGCAGAATTCACCACGCCGGCCCGCGCGAAAGTACCGGAAGAACTGGACGGTACTTTCGATACTGTTTTCTTGTGCGTTAAAGGACAGGATACGAAAGGTGCGGTCGAAGAGCTGAAGCCCCACCTTGCCGCAGATGGCTGCGTCGTTTCCGTGCAGAATGGACTGAACGAGACAGTGATTGCTGAGATGTTAGGTGCTGAGCGAACCGTTGGCGCCTTTATCAATTTCGGCGCCGATTATCACGGCCCCGGGCATATCTTTTATGGTGGCCGCAGCGCGGTCGTCGTCGGCGAAATCGACGGCACGATCACACCGCGATCTGAAAGACTGCATGGCCTGCTTCAGATATTTGAAGAGGATGCAATTCTGACGGACAATATCTGGGGCTACCTCTGGAGCAAGATGGGTTATATCTCGCTGTTGTTCGCGACAGCGCTGGTCGACGCAACGATTGACGAAGTTATCGCCTCCGAGCCGCATCGGGCCCTGCACACAGCGTTGGCACGCGAAGTTATGACTGTCGCGGAAGCAAAGGGACTAAAGCTGCATGGATTTGACCCGTTCGAGCCGCACGGCTTTACGTCTGATGCGGATCCGGCGACAACGCAGGCGGCGTTCGACAGAATGATCGATTACCGCAACCGTTCGGAAAAGAAATACAGCGGCATGTGGCGCGATATCGCGGTTCGCAAGCGGAAGACCGAAGTAAACTATCTCCTCGTGCCATTTGTCCGCGAAGCCGATGCGCTGGGGGTGCCGGTGCCGCTGAACAAACGAATGATCGAACTGGTCTACGACATCGAGGAAGGCCGCCGGCAACAAAGCTGGGATAATTTGGACGACCTCAAGGCCGAAATGGGCTGAAGAAGAGTAACTTAAGAAAAGGATGTAATTGAATGAGTAAACCTGCTGCCCATGTGCTGGCCGCCACACTCGATGCCCACGGTGTCGATGTCGCCTATTGCGTTCCCGGCGAAAGTTACCTGCCGCTGACCGATGCCTTTCTCGACTTTCCAAAGATGAAGCTGGTCGTTTGCCGCCATGAAGGCGGGGCCGGCCTCATGGCTGTTGCGCACGCGCGGCTGCGCAATGAACCAGGCGTTTGCATCATCAGCCGCGGCCCTGGCGCGATGAACACGGCGATTGCATTGCATGTGGCCTATCACGATGCCGAGCCGGTGGTTTTCCTGGTTGGACAAGCGGACCTGAACGAGCTTGGCCGGATGACGTTGCAGGAAATGAACTATTCCAAGACATTTTCCGACACGGCGAAAATGGTTATTGAGGTCGTCGATTCCAGCCAAATCAGCGAGTCGGTCGCGCGCGCCTTTCATGTTGCGCAGTCCGGCACGCCGGGGCCGGTTGTGGTCGTGTTGCCGGAAGACCTGCTCTATGGGGATACCGATGCGGAAATTCTGGGTCCACGGGCGAAAGCGATAACGGCGCCATCTCCGGACGATGCGGCGCGTGCGTTGGACATGTTGCGCAGCGCTGAGCGGCCGCTTGTCATTGCCGGTGGCAGGATGCACGGTCAGGCGGCTCTGGGTGATTTAACAAAGTTGGCGGAAACATTCGATCTGCCCGTATCGGTATCGCAGCGCCGCTTCCATGTGTTCGACAGTCGTCACCCCAATAGTGCAGGCCGGCTTGCGAACCGGGCGCCGGCGGAACTGTTGAACATCATGCGCGAATCCGACCTGCTCGTTGTCATCGGTGAGCGGATTGGTCCTTCCATGAGCCAAGGGTATACCTTTCCGCGGGCGCCGATTCCCGACCAGCCGATGATCCATGTTTGGCCAGACCCGGTGGAGGTCGGTCGTGTCTATGAACCGACGCTTGGTCTTGGCTGTGATCCGCACGAATTCATCAAGGCCATGCTGGCAGGGAGGGCGGGGACATTCCCTTCGGGCCGAAAGGCGTGGGTGAAAAGGCTCAACGGTGCGCATCGATCCGTCATGGAATGGGATCCGGTGTCGGCGAACGACGGCGTGGTCTTCGGGCATGTCACGGCGGCGATCAACAAGCATCTCGCTCCCAATGCGGTCGTGACGACCGACGCCGGCAATTTCTCGAGCTGGCCGGCGCGGTTCCTGCATCTAGGGCAGGAAAACCTGTTTATCGGCGCTACCGTTGGCGCCATGGGTCCCGGCGTGCCGTCCGGGGTCGCGGCGGGGCTGTCCTCGCCAGGCCGGCAGATCGTGGTCTTTGTCGGCGATGGCGGCGTCATGATGACGGGGAACGAGTTGGCGACGGCGGTGCAGTACGGTGTGCCAATCAAGATCTTCGTTGCCAACAACAGCGCCTACGGCACGATCCGTATGCATCAGGCGAAGGCTTTCCCCGGCCGAGTGAATGCCACCGCGCTACAAAACCCGGATTTCAAAGCCTGGGGCGAAGCCTTCGGCGCAAAGGGGTATTGCATCGAAACCGAAGGCGAGGTCGAGCAGGTAGTGGCAGAGGCGATGGCGCATGACGGACCAGTCGTGGTGGAGACTCGCATCAGCCTCAACCACATCTCGCCGGCGGCCCGTATTGATGAAATCGAATCTCGTTGAAATGAATTTGGGAGACCAATTGGTCGTTTCCGCTTACCGCTGAGTTCGACGAGTAGGGTGAAATTCTCAAGGTGAAACAATTGAAACAATAAACAGGTATCCGTGAAATCGGCCTGAAATGGACATATCCGATAAAGGGGTATGCAACGTTCAAGCAATCGAAAGAGAGCATTGAAGGTTGCTTAAGAAAAGCAAACTAATGAACCCAAATCGGAGTCACGCTCATGTCCAGAATTACGAATTTCGATACGTTGCCGTCCTTTAGTGCCGCGTCATTTCAAGGTCCGGCGATCGCCGCGACATTCCCCGCGTCAAAGTCGGCGTCACTCTTCGCCTCTATCAGCCGGTTCGTCCATGGTTACATCGTCCGCTGGAGAACAGCGCGGGCGGCACGGCAGACGATCGATGCATTGTCGGAGCTCAGTGATCGCCAGTTGCATGATATCGGCCTTGAACGTGCGAACATTGTTTCATCCGCAATGCATGCTACGTCGACAAAATACATGGTCAGCCTTAAGTGATGGATGTATTTGCGCGCAAATCTGCGCCGGCTATTCCTTGATTTTGCCTCGCGGTAATGGGGTAGCCGGCGCACAGCGAGCGCGACACATCAGCCAAATTCACAAACGGTTTCTGGGATCCAGGTCGCGCCGACCAGGCGATTCTGGGCAAATCGGCATTGTGCTTTTGACCTATGCCAAACAGAGTGAATTGCCGTTTGATGTTTCTCTTAATGAAGAAAATTTGCCGCATGTTAACATTGCGCCTGAACGGCCGCACTTAATATGCGGACTCGGCAACCTGTGAGGTTTCGGATGCCTTCTCTTGAAAAGACTGCCCCGAAAGCGGCCAAGGACCCTGATCTTCCAGGGCAAAACCTGCTGGACTTTGCGGTTTCGAACTCTCCGGTAATTTTCTACATCGCGGAGGTTGGTGGCGAACAACCACTAAAGTTCATTAGTTCCAATGTTGAAGCAATTACAGGCCACAAGCCCAGTTTTTTTATGGAGACGGTCGGCGCGCGCCGGAACTTGCTTCACCCCGACGACCTACCGTCCTTTCGTGAAGCAGTTAACGGTTTGAAGGCGCGTCACCCGACTTTTGAAGCTTTCACGCATGAATACCGATTTCGCTGCGCGGATCAGCAATACATGTGGTTTCGCGATGAACTGACCATGACAACCGACGAGAATGGTAAGGGGCAGGTTATCGGGTGTATGATCGACATCACGGCGGAAAAACTATCGCAAGAGGCGCTTGAGAAGAGCGAGCAGCGCTTTCGGTTTGTGGTCGAAGAATACCCGCTTCCTGTCGTTGTCGCCGATGTGGATACGGGTGAAATCGTTTATGAAAGCCCCGCCGTCGCGGCGTTGTTTCACCGAGCGCCGGGCGCACCGAGCCAACCGTTTATATTGCAAGAGCATACGCATCGGGCTGATCGAGGCCGATTTGTCAGAGAGCTTCGCCGCGACGGCAATGTGTATGATTTTGAGATTCCAATTAGCCGGGAGGACGGTACGGAGCTTTGGGCGTCGTTGACCGCTCGACTATTTCAATTGGACGGTCGCGACGTTGCTATCATCAGCATCGCGGATCAGTCTGAGCGCCGGGCGCGGGAAGAAGAATCGCGCCGGGCGCGGGAAACTCTGGAAGATGCAATCGCGGCGCTATCGGAAGGCTTCGCGCTTTACGATACTGACGACAGGCTGGTGATGTGCAATGAGCGATTTAAGGCGTTCAACCCAATGTCGGCGGATCTCTATGTTCCCGGAGCGTGGCGGCATGACATCTTGCGTGAAGGTGTCGCTCGTGGCCAGTTCCCTGGTGCCGTTGGCCAGGAAGATAAATGGCTTGAACGGCGTCGGAAGGAAGGGAGGACGCAGGCGAGCGATTCTTACCTGACATCGGATGGCCGCTGGTTTGAACGGTTCCACCGGCCGACGCGGCAGGACGGTCTCGTCGTTACGCTTCGCGATGTAACCGAACAGCGGAAAATGGAACAATCCCTTCGGGATAGCGAAGCTCTGGTTCGCCTTGTACTCGATAGCTGCCCGTTGCCCATACAATTGGTGCGCACGGAGGGAACAATTTTGTATGAAAGCCCTGCGTCAAAGGAACTGTTTAAGCGGTCGCTTGAGCCCGGCGACTCCGTGCTGTCGAGCTATGTCGATCCACGTGACAGAGAACCTTATGTGAAGCAGTTGCTCGAATACGGCTTTGTCGACGACTACGAATGCTTGCGGTTACGCGAAGATGGATCAACATTTCCTGCATCAATTGCAGGTCGTTTGATCGATTATCGAGGCGAACAGGTCGCAGTCTCAAGCACGATCGACCTGACCGAACACAAAAACAGTGAAGCGGACCTCCGGCGGGCTCGCGAGACGCTTGAGGACGCGATTGAAGCGCTCTCGGAGGGGCTGGTTCTGATGGACGCAGACCAAAAATTCGTGATGTGTAACCAGCGCTATCGCGAATTTAATCACATTACAAAAGATATGCTCGTTCCCGGTACGCTTCGGAAGGACTTCATTCGTGCCGGTGTCGAACGGGGGCAATATGTAAAGGTCCTTCGATCCGGCACAACTTATCAGTACCCGGACCCAAGCACAGGCCTGGACGAGCTTGCGGGACAATCTTGGGAATTCCAACAATCAGATGGTCGTTGGTTCTTGGCGTCCAATAGTAAAACGAGGCAGGGTCAGTATGTCGGCATTCGAATCGACATAACTGAACGTAAAAAAATGGAAGAGGCGTTGCTGGAGAGTGAAGCAATGTTTCGCCGCGTGCTTGATGCCTGTCCTGTTCCGATCACGATGTACAATATTAGTGACGCCACGGTCCTATATGAGACCCCGGCGGCGAAACAGCTTTTCGGGTCTGAGGCAAAGGTCGGAGACATGAACCGGTCCTCCCGATGGGCGGACACTTCCGAACGCTCTCGTCAGTTGAAGAAATTGCGAGAAGTCGGTTATCTGGACGGTGTCGAGGTCGAATACAAGAAGGTTGATGGGACGGTTTTCCCAGCGGCGTTGTCGGCCCGCTATATCGGGTACAGGGACGACGATGTCATCGTTACCAGCGTTTTCGATCTCTCCGAGATGCGGGCAGTGGAAGATGAAATGGCGCGGCAGCGCGAGGTGTTGCATCAAAGCGAGAAGCTGAGCGCGATTGGTGAGTTGCTGGCAGGCGTTTCACACGAATTGAACAACCCGCTTTCCGTTCTGTTAGGCCAGGCAATAATGCTGAAAGACAGCGCGACGGACGAAGGTGTTAAAGCCCGGGCCGAAAAACTATATACGGCGGCAAATCGATGCGCCCGTATCGTCAAGACGTTCTTGGCTCTTGCGCGCCAGAGGCCAACGGAAACGCAGCCCGTCAGTGTTAATGAATTGGTCGAAGAAGCTCTGGAAGTGACGGCCTATTCCCTACGGTCAGCGGATATCGAAGTTTTACCACGCTTGACAAAAGAGTTGCCGAATGTGCTCGCCGATGGTGACCAATTGCGGCAAGTTGTGACCAACCTTTTGATCAATGCGGAGCATGCATTGCAGTCCGTCCACGGTGGCCGCCAGCTGAAAATTCAAACAAGCTACCGCAGGCGAACCAACGACGTGGTGATCAAGGTCAAAGACAATGGTCCCGGTGTACCGGCGGATATCCGAGGCCGGATCTTTGAGCCGCTGTTCACGACGAAGGAAGTAGGTGTTGGCACGGGAATCGGATTGG
>JAJFJB010000030.1 GCA_021774435.1 Alphaproteobacteria bacterium | reverse complement strand
TAACTCATGTATTAAATTTCTCTTCTTTTTCAATCCATTGTAAAAAATTAAGATACGATAACTGCGAGTAAGCAAAATTCAGCCGACGAGAAGGTGGATGACAGTCCCATTACAGAGCTGAAATCACGCAATGTGAAGCTGCAGCGTGAAGTGGAACGGCATCGCGATGTTGAAGTGAGTTTGCTCACGACCATGCGTGATGTTCGGGCAGCGAGCCAAGCAAAGAGTGAATTTTTGGCCAATATGAGCCATGAGCTCCGGACGCCATTGAACGCTATAATTGGTTTCGCCGAAATTATGGAATCCGAACTCGTCGGTCCTTTAGGATCGAGTCAGTATGTCGGCTATGCGAAGGACGTACGCGAAAGCGGGCAGTACCTTTTGGAACTTATCAACGACATTCTCGATCTCTCAAAGATTGAAGCAGGACAACTTGAAGCGAATATGGAATCTGTCGACTTGAGGAAGACGGTCGATGTCTGTATGCGGATGGTGAAGGATCAAGCGACGGAAGCAGGCCTTAAGATTGAGTTGGATGCAATTGAGGACGTCCCCGTCATTCGTTCAAATGCGAGAATGTTGCGGCAGATTATTCTAAATCTGCTGTCTAATGCGATTAAGTTCACCCCTCGCGAGGGGAAAATTGATGTAGGGATCGAGTTAGACGACCAAACAAGGGAGGTTTCGCTTACTTTCAAGGATACCGGTATTGGTATCGCACAGTCCGATATCGCTCGCGTAATGCGTCCCTTCGAACAGGTTGAGAGTGCACAGGGCGACGTCCACAGAGGGACTGGACTCGGGTTACCGATGGCGAAATCTCTTGTTGAACTGCTTGGCGGGGACTTCAAAATCCGCAGCGATATCGATGTTGGCACAACGGTTACCATCGTTCTCCCGATAGATCGCGCTTAGCTCTAGATCGATATCTCTGATTTTCAGGGTGATGGACCCAATGCGGTTCCAAGCGCCTACAATCGTCTTTGTGTTACATTCAATTACAATCTCATCGTAGCGCTGGAAAAACGGTGTTTAACAGAGCGGTAATAACGGGACCGTAAGGAGGGACGTTCGTGGATATTCGGACAATTGCAATTATGAGCCCCGGCGACATGGGGCACACGGTTGGGCGATATTTGTCCCAACGCGGTTTTCGAATCATCACTTGTTTGGAAGGGCGCAGCGCGCGGACAAAGGGGTTGGCGGAAAGCGCCGGGATCTTTGACACGCCTTCGATTGGCGCAATGGTATCTGAGGCTGATTTAATCCTGTCGATTATGCCGCCATCCGCGGCGCGGGACACTGCCAGCGCCATTGCCGAGACCATGCAAGCAATTGATCGAAAACCACTATATGCGGACTGCAATGCCGTTTCGACCGCGACGGTCCGGCGCATAAATTCTGTGATCACAGCGGCAGGTGGGTCTTTTATCGATGCGGGCATTGTTGGTCCGCCACCGGGCAAGGGGAACCAGGCAACACGGTTTTATGTCAGCGGTCCGGATGCTGGCGCGCTGGACGCTCTCGACGGAGACGGTATTTCTGTCCGTCAAATGGGATCTGAAGTTGGCCGGGCGTCCGCCATCAAGATGTGTTACGCGGCGGTTACGAAAGGGAGCTGGACACTCTATGCAGCGGCGCTGACGACAGCAGAGATTATGGGGCTAACCGATTTATACCTTGAGGAAATTGAAAGCAGCCGCCCGCATGTTGCCGACGAAATGCGCCGCATGGTGCCCCGCTTGCCGGTCGATGCCGGCCGCTGGATCGGTGAAATGGCGGAAATCGCATCGACGTTTGGCGATGCGGGATTGCCGCGCGGCTTTCATGAAGGGGCGGGCGAGTTATTCCGACTCCTGGATAAGACACCGATAGCCGCGGAAACGCGGGAAACGATCGATCCGACACGGACGCTGGAGCAGGCGCTGGCGGTATTTGCCGAGACGGTACGCGGGCCGGGCACGTCCGACGCTGGCAATGTTTCTTTGACCGCGCTACCGCTTACGGCGGAAGCTTTTGCGTCATTTGGCGATGTTATCGCAATCGGCAGCGGTGAACCTGGCACGCGCGATGCATTCGCGGCGGCCATGGACAATAAGCGTGCCGACGCCCGCTTGAATGTCTCCGTATCGCGTGCGAAGCCGACTCCTTTACCGCTTACTGTCAAATGGATGGAGCGGCACCCATACTCCGGTCAGACCTTTGTTCCGCTGGATATTTCCCGCTATTTGATGCTTGTCGCGCCGTCGACGCCGAACGGGGCGCCGGATATGGACAAGCTGCAGGCCTTTGTCGCCGGACCGGAACAAGGCATCAATTATCACACAGGGGTCTGGCACCATCCCTTTACCGCCCTCGACAGACCTTCGGAATGTCTCGTGTTGCGGTTTGACGATGACAGCGATGCCGATACCGAGTGGTTTGAAGTTACGGACGGTCCAACCGTCGGCATCGAGGCACAGTTCTGACCGCGGCTGCGCCAACGTTTTCAGTAAAGAGACGCCGATGGAAGCTCGGCGTCTGTAGTGGGACTCACGTTTGGCATGATGGCATGGTCGACATGCTGTACCCGCTTTTACCGCTTCTCGCGCAAACCTTTGGTCTCTCCTACAGTGAGGTTGGCCTGATCCGCGCGGCCAATAAGGCCGCAATGGCTCTCTTTCAACTGCCAATAGGACTGCTCTCGGAACGTTTCAGCGAACGGCTCCTGCTTGCCACCGGCACTGCATGCGCGGGGATTGCCTACCTCCTTATGGGGTTCTCCGGTAGCTATCTGACAATCATTGGGTTCCTTTTTCTGGCGGGCTGTGGAAACGCTGTGCAGCACCCTTTGTGTTCGGCAATCGTGTCCAATGCCTACGCGGATGGGCCGCGTCGCAGCGCCCTGGGAACCTATAATTTCGCTGGCGACGTCGGAAAATTGGCGTTCGCGAGTGGGACAAGTTTCTTCGTTGGTATTGGTATTTCGTGGGACGTACCAGTGCAAATAACCGGCGCGATCGGTATCGGCGTAGCGATCATGGTCTTTTTGATGCTGGAATCGTCAAGTGCCGTTGTTCACGAGAATAGTGAAACACCCCCCGAAGCCGTCTCCCGAATGTCCGGCTGGGGTATTCGCGATCGGATTGGGTTTTCCGCGTTATGCAGTATCGCGGTCTTGGATAGCAGTACCCGAACCGGATTTTTGACCTTTGTCGCGTTTTTGATGATCGCGAAGGGCGTGCCCGAGGGATGGGCGGTCTCCGCCACCGTTATGGTTTTTGCCGGCGGCATGATCGGTAAGCTCGCTTGCGGCATTCTTGCCGATAAATTTGGCGTCATACGGACTGTCGTGCTCACGGAAATCGCAACAGGTGTTGGCATATTACTGACCCTGGTATTGCCTAACCTTGCGGCGTTTTTTTTGCTTCCCTTGATCGGCGTTGCATTGAACGGCACATCGTCCGTCCTGTACGGCACGATTGGCGACCTGGTCGAACCCGATCGTCAGGGCAGGGCTTTCGGCCTGTTTTATACCCTTGGTTCGGTATGCGGCATTCTGGCGCCTTTGGGATACGGGTTCCTCGGCGATGTGATCGGCATACCGGAAACGATCGGGATCGTCGGCTGCGCGATTTTCCTCACAATTCCGTTGTGCCTTATCCTGCGGTCGTCGGTGGCGAAGGCGGAAGCCGCTATTTCAAGCTGAAACCGTGTTTGTTGAGAAAGGCCTTAAAACCAGGCCGTTCGGGCTCTGAAAGCTGTCGTGTCGTATTTTCCGACCAGCCACAGAAATCGAGTGCGCCATAACGTTCCGTCAGG
>JAJFJB010000290.1 GCA_021774435.1 Alphaproteobacteria bacterium | reverse complement strand
TTGTCGCGTCCCGTGTGCCCGATATCGAAGAAAAACTGCGGCGTCAGCTTGTCGCTTTCGTGCAGATGCTACGCGAGGAAGATTTGAAGAAAGTGCCGTCGATTTCCGAAACCATCGACTGGGCCCGTGTCCTCATGCTCTTGCACGCGGATTCACTAAATTCGGATTTGGTACGCGACACCCTCAACGTCTTGCTTAAGTTTGAGCAGGATATTGCCGCGGTCGAACGTAGTATCCCGGAATTGACCCGTAAGGCGCTGAAGGCCTAGGCGTAAATGCAGCAAACCCTCGAAAATTTCCTGCGTGCGTTGAGGGCCATGGAAGTGCGGGTTTCGCCCGCCGAGGCCATCGATGCCCATTGCACGGTCGATACCGTTGGTTACGCCAATAGAACGTTGCTCAAAGACGCGCTATGCATCGCACTGGCCAAGACTGAGGAAGAAGTCGAACGTTTCGACAACTGCTTCGAGATGTTCTTCGCACGCGAGGAATTCCGCGACCGTGACGACGCGGAATCGGCGGAGGAAATCAGCGATGCCGATAGCGACCTCATCGAAGATCATCCCCTGGCGGAAATGCTGCTTGGCGGCAGTGAAACGGAAATGGCGCAGGCGATGGAGCAAGCCGCCAATGATGCCGGCGTCGCGAATATCCGCTTTTCAACCCAGCGCGGGCTATTTACGCGGCGGATTCTTGATCGTATGGGACTGCGCGATCTGGAAACACTGATCGCCAATTTGAAACGCGCGGAAGGCACCGATCCAGCGGCGATGGCGGAGCGGCTGGAAGAGGGCCGCCGCTATCTGTTCGACGAGGTCCGGCAATATATCGACAGGCAGTTTGAGCTCTACGCACGGTCCGCCGGCGAAGAACTGCGCGCCGAATTTCTTGCCAAAACCAATCTATCTGCCATTGAGAGGCGCGATTTCGACCGTATGCACCGTATGGTCCGACGCATGGCCAAGAAATTGGCAACACGCTACAACCGCCGCCGCAAACATACCAAACGTGGTGTTCTGGACGTGCGCCGTACCTTGCGCCGCAACATGGCACACGACGGCATACCCTTCGAAACCCTGTGGAAGCAAACCAAGATCGAGCGGCCCAAAATTGTCGTGATCGTTGATGTCTCGCAATCTGTCGCAGCCGCGGCGCGCTTTCTCCTGCTGTTTCTCTATTCCCTGCATGAGGTGATTGCGACACTCCGCGCCTTCGCCTTCTCCAGCCATTTGATCGAAGTCAGCGACATTTTAAAAACGAAAACCGTCGAGGACGCGATCCCCGAGATTCTCGATAAAATCGGTTTCCGGTCCACCGATTACGGGCGCGCCTTTGCCGATTTTGAAGAAGACTCGATGGACGCACTCGACCGGCACACAACCGTCATCATCCTGGGCGATGGACGCTCGAACGATACCGACCCTCGCATGGATCTCATGCGGCAAATCCACGACCGATCAAAATCAGTTATCTGGTTGAATCCGGAACCGGAGCCGTTCTGGGGCACTGGCGATTCCGAAATGCACCGTTACAGGACATTCTGTCACGTCGCCAAGACTTGCAGCACGGTCCAGGACTTGGAACGAGTCATCGACGACGTGATGAAAAGCTACTTCCGGACTTAAAAGGCTCTTTTTCGGCACAAAAAATGGGCGGCCAAAGCCGCCCATTTCATATTGTATCGACCAAATCTTAGTCGAGACCAACCTTCTTGCGATGGTCGGCCCAGTATTTCGGCCATACTTCGGAAGTTTTAACTTTCCGCTTGGCTTTCTTTTCGGCTGCACGCCATTGGTTGAACGCGTCCGTAGCGTTATCCCACTCTTCGATCACCTTGGCATGACGCGCAAGACGGGCTGAATTCCAGGCTTCGTCCTGTGCATTCCAGATGCCTTTTTCTTTCAGGAACTTGACCGAACCACGGTGCCAGGCAACGTCAGCTGGCGGATGGCCAGCCTTCGAAATGATCCAGTTTTTCGTGGTCGCGTTGACGTCTTTATAGAATTCGAAGGCTTCGAACATCGCCTTCGTAACCTGATAGACCTCTGCTTCGCTGCGATCCGCGTAGGTCGACATCATCGGATAACGGAATTCGACGATGTTTACAGGCTTGCCTTTTTCCATGCCCGCTCCATTGTCCTCGGCCAAAGGCGAGTACATTGGCGCGATCTTTTGAATGCGTTCCCAACCCGCTTTGTCGGCTGGGTCGAACTGAACCCATTCGATACCCGCTGGTGAGGCTTCCAATTCACGCGTAATGCCAGAATAAGGCGACATCAGGAATCCATCGATTTTACCTGTAAGGCGGGCACCCTTCATAACGCCATAGCCACCAAACCAAACAGGTGTAATATCGGCCCGGCTCAAACCGGCGTAGGCGAGCAACGCGTCGGTCTTCACGTTAACCGAAGGATTGCCTTTCACGTAACCAAGCTTGACGCCTTTCAGATTGGCGCCATCGGCATACTTCGAGCCTTTTGGCACGGTCAATCCGGTTGCTGTCGGTGGTGCGAGGATAATACGCAGATCCTGCGGTCCCCACTGTGTCACTGCAAAGTCGTAGGTACCTTCAGCGGCAAAAAAAGCTTCCGTTGCAAGGAAGCCATATTGCGCCTTACGCTGCGTAACCGGCAGCATACGGCCAATACCGGTACCCGATGGCACGATACGAATACGTGTGCCAAATTTTTTCTGGAACGCGTTAGCAACTGCGGACGCTTGAGCGAACCCAGCACTACCGAAATCGTAAGACGTCCAAACCATTGTTTTCGGCAAGTCTGCGGCTTGAGATGCACCGGAAGCCATTACTGCTGCCGTCGCCACCCCACCCGCAAATTGCCAGAAATGTTTTCTTAAACTCATCATAAGCTTCTCCTTGTTGATCCCTAACTAACGTCTTGGGATAAATCATCCGGGACAGAGATGTTTTGGTCGTTTCCCAAGTTTTCTATTCGAATGTGGCCCCATCGTGTCAAAAATAAGAAGATACTGTTCACGCCTAATTCCCTTATCAAGCATCTGCCATCGTGCGTCGCTGAATCAGCCCAAAAGCATAACAAGCGGCGACAATGCCAACACCGATAAAGAAGCTAAGCGTGCCGGGATACAGCATAAATCCTGCTGCAACCAACAATGGCCCGCGTATCGACCAACCGATAACCCCAACGAAGTAGAGGTATCGCTCAAACGCCGCCGCCATCAAAATGACCGCGATCAAGGCCGAACTCACCATCAGTATGATATCCGTCCACACACCGTTCAAAATTAGTGCCGGATTGAGAACAAAGATGAAAGGAAGGATAAAGTTAATCAGCCCAAGCCGCATGGACCGCACGCCAATCGCCATCGTATCGGCCTGCGCAATGATTGCTGCGGCGACAGCCGCCAGCGCCACTGGCGGTGTGATGTAGGAAAGCATGCCCCAATAAAGAATGAAAAGATGACTGGCAATTGGGTCGAGACCCGCCTGTATCAGCGCCGGACCCAGAATAATCGCCAGGAAAATATAACAGGCACTGACGGTCATTCCCATGCCGAGCAGGAAGCTCGTAACCGCGCCCATCGCGAGCAACAGGTACAAATTATCCCCGGCAATCTGCAGGAGTTCGCGAGAGAACGCCCCACCAACTCCTGTAAAGGCCAACGCACCGACGATCATGCCGACACCTGCCAAAATGGCGATAATATTCGAAATGATCTTCGTCGAATCGACAATCAGCTCCGCAAGCGTGTGTAAATTGAAGCGCCGTTCGCCTTTGCGAAAAACAAACGAACAGACGATTAGAATACCGGAAGCATAATAAGGCGCGTAGAGGTCCCAGCGCAGGGCCACAAGCATGTAAACCAGCGCGATCAGACTCAGGATATAGTACCATCCACCTTTAAAGGTTTCCCAAAGATCGGGGATGTCCTTTTCATCCATGCCTTTCAGCCCGTTCACGGCCGCATAGCCATCGACTTGCAACAGCAGGGCAATGTAGAAGATCATCGCGGGCACCAACGCTGCGATCATCACCGTCGCGTAGGGAACATTCAGGAACTCCGCCATCAGGAACGCGACAGCTCCCATGACGGGCGGCATAAGCGCACCGCCGGTGGAGGCGCAGGATTCAACCGCCCCAGCATATACCGCTGGATAGCCGACGCGCTTCATGGTCGGGATCGTCAGCTTGCCGGTTGTGACAACATTTGAGATTACGCTGCCGCTTAACGAGCCGAAAAAACCACTCGATAAAATGGCGACCTTGGCGGGCCCGCCACGGCTGCGGCCCATGAGCGCGGTCGCAAAACTCATAAAGAACTCACCACCACCGGTCACGACGAGCGCCGATCCAAAGATCAAGAATCCAATCAACAGATTGCCGGCAACCCGCATCGGCACACCAATGATGCTCTCGAAGCCCATCGCATGGGACCGCACGAGTTCATAGGGCGTCTGCCCAACGCCCCACAAGAACCCTGGGGCGGAATCCGTCCACAATGGAAAGGTAAAAAAGATAGAAACAATTATGGCCAGCGCGGTTCCGCCCGCACGGCGCACGGCCTCAATCGACAGGAAACAGATCGCCGCGGCCATCGCCGTCGGAGTCGGAGGCGCGACGATATCCCATCCCTGCTCCACCATTTCAGACCCGTGATAGGACAGGTAAAGCGCCGCGACCAACGTAACCACAAATAATGCCCAGTCGTATAGCGGGACATGATTTTCATCTTTTCGGCGCGCGGGAAAGACCAGGAAGGAAAGTGGCAGGAAGATGCCTATCAGCAGGTAGAAATACGAGTTATCGATGAGGACGTACCCGAAAACGTCCCAACTGAAGGTCTGGTTCATCGCAACGAGAATGCCAAACCCGCCATAGATCAACGCAAGCCAATAGACGAGTCCTGTGATCCGGCCGGTTGGCGCTTCGTCGGAAAGTGCGTCTAGCTTCGCCTGGACGTCATCGTCCGTCGCCGTATTCGTCATGTCCTCTCCCTGCACGCGCGCAATGTTTTTTGATTCACTTACACGGATGGGTC
This sequence comes from Alphaproteobacteria bacterium, assembly GCA_021774435.1. Lineage (GTDB taxonomy): Bacteria > Pseudomonadota > Alphaproteobacteria > UBA8366. The sequence goes on along the minus strand of JAJFJB010000290.1, from coordinate 716 downwards.
CTTGAATTTGGACCCATTCCGCCGCGCCCTGTCCAGACATTAACATCCTGGGAAAAGTTTCGCCAATAGCCGAGGTTAATATGCGAACGCCCTATAAATGGTGACAAAATTAGATTTACTAAAGAAGGTTGAATCAGAATATTTGATGACGTGACCGGCGTGGAAATACTCGCCTCAACCGCCAGTACGGGGATAATCTTCCCGAAAGCGGGCTCAACTCGTACCGTGTAAAAATTCTAAAAAGAAAGTGTGCAACTGATGACTTCAACCCATGACAGCCGCTCCGAAATCGGATGGGTATCGTTAAACCAACAGCTCGTGCCTTACGCAGAAGCCACGATTTCGATTATGGCGCCAGGTCTGACATTTGCGGCGCTTGTTTTTGAAGGGTTCCGAGCCTATTGGAATTCGGGCCGCGAAGAATTGCTGATCTTTCGGCTCGAAGACCATCTAAAGCGGTTGGAATATTCGGTATCGGTAATCGAAATGGACGACCCGCCCTCGTCGGACGCCATTACGAACGACATCATGGAAACATTGAGGGCCAATGATTTCCGCGACGACACTTATATCCGTGCACAAGTCTATATCGAGGTGTGGGGGTCTATGAAAGCGACAGGGCCCGTTTGCTCTTCCGTCATATGCCGTCCCCGCCCTCGGGTGCCGGACTTAGAGTCGGGAGCGCGCTACATCGGCCGATGGTGGCGGCGGATTGC
>JAJFJB010000289.1 GCA_021774435.1 Alphaproteobacteria bacterium | reverse complement strand
GCGGAAAGCGATGGACAGATCCGCCGTGTCCCGTTGGTTGTCGGTTTCGAGATGGGCGGCGACCGGGCGGACGATCGCATTTATCCGTCGATCTCGCTCGAAGCGCTACGGGTCGCACAGGGTGCGAAGTCCATGATTATCAAATCCTCCGGCGGTAGCGGCGAGGCGAGTTTCGGCGAACAGACCGGCATCGCGAGTATCAAGGTGGGTCGGCTTGTCGTGCCGACGGATGGCGAGGGCCGCATCTGGCTGCATTACACGGGCCATCGTCCGGAACGTTATGTTCCCGTCTGGCAACTGCTCGACGGCTCCGTTGACAAAAGCAAATTGGAGGGACACATCGTGCTGGTCGGTACCAGCGCCGCCGGCCTGCTTGATTTGCGGGCGACCCCATTGGACAATGTTGTCCCCGGTGTCGAAGTTCACGCCGAGGTTCTAGAGCAAATTTTGCAAAAGGATTTCGTGACCCGTCCGGATTGGTCCATGGGTGCGGAAGTGGCTTATATTCTGGCCATCGGGCTACTTTTGACCTTCCTGCTGCCACGGCTCGGTGCAGTCTGGTGTGCTGTGATTGGTGGCACAAGTGTCGCTGCGATCATCGGCGGGTCGATTTACGCGTACACCGACCTGAAGCTCTTGTTTGATCCCGTGTTTCCGTCAATCGCCGTGCTAGGGGTATATCTGTCCGCCTCGCTGATCAGCTATATCAAAACAGAGGCGGAACGCCGCCAGGTACGGGGCGCGTTCAGCCAGTATCTTTCCCCTGCCTTGGTCGAGCAGCTCGCCGAACAGCCCGAGCGTTTGAAGTTGGGCGGCGAGACGAAACCGATGACATTTCTGTTTTGCGACGTGCGTGGCTTCACGGCCATATCCGAGACCTTCAAGAGCAATCCGCAAGGGCTGACGAAGCTGATCAACCGGCTGTTGACACCGCTAACCAACGCGATCCTGGAGCGGCAAGGGACCATCGATAAGTATATGGGCGACTGCATCATGGCGTTCTGGAATGCGCCCCTGGACGACGATCAGCACGCACTGAATGCGTGCGATTCATCGCTGGCTATGTTTAAGGCGCTGGACATTTTGAACGAGGAACGCCGTCTCGAAGCGGAAGCCGAGGGGGTCAAGTTCCTACCGCTCAATGTCGGTGCGGGGATCAACACGGGCGAGTGCGTGGTCGGTAATATGGGATCGGAGCAACGTTTCGACTATTCGGTGTTGGGCGATCCCGTAAACCTTGCGGCACGCCTCGAAAGTCAGTCGAAAAATTACGGCGTAAAAATTGTCATTGGCTCGGAAACCGCAAAAGCCGCCGAAGGCAAATATGCGCTGCTCAAGCTTGACCTCATTCAGGTCAAGGGGCAGTCCGTTGGCGTCGAAATTTATGGCTTGCAGGGCGATGCGGCGTATATGACGTCGCCGGAATTTACGGCGATCAAGGAAAAACACGACGCGATGCTGGCCGCCTATTATGCCCAGGACTGGGATGCCGCGGAGACACTGATCGCCGAATGCCGTGATCTGACAAACAATGAGACCCCGGAACTCTACGAACTGTATGAGGAGAGAATAACGGAATTCCGCGAAACACCGCCGCCTGCGGATTGGGATGGTGTGTTCGTGGCGACAACGAAATAGCAGCCGGACATTTCCAATGAAACACGAGGCTGCTACGGTTTCTGAAGAGGATTCGATCACGTCAAGAATGGCAGTGCGTAATCTGTGCTGCGAACGCGTTCGGAACGGCGCATGAACGAGATGTTAGACGAGAATTTGATTTCGACAGACGAGCGGAACCGCATGTTGCGGCGGCTCATCGAGCTTGGAATCGCGCTTTCTTCCGAGCGCGATCACAATCGTTTGCTAGAGCTGATCCTGCTCGAGACGAAGCGGATCGCCAATGCGGACGGCGGGACTCTGTATCTGGTTTCCGATGACGAAACGACCCTTTCCTTCGCTATCCTTCGAAACGATACGCTGGACGTCGCGATGGGTGGCACGACGGGCGTTGAAATTCCGTTTCCGCCCCTGGCCCTTTACGACGACGAAGGGACGCCGAATTATACAAACGTCGCAACCGCGGTCGCGCTGAACCAGATGACCGTCAATATCCCCAACGCCTATGAAACCGAAACATTCGATTTCAGCGGCACGATCGCCTTTGATAAAAAGACCGGCTACCGGTCCGTCAGTTTTCTGACGGTTCCGCTGATCAACAAACAGGATTCCGTGATCGGCGTACTGCAGCTGATCAATGGCAGAACCGCAGAAGGCGAGGTTGTTCCGTTCTCACCGGACATCCAGCCGGTTATCGAAGCTCTGACTAGCCAAGCCGCGGTTGCGTTGGACAACGAGATGCTGTTCCAAGGGCAGCGGAAACTACTCGATTCCTTCATTGAGCTCATCGCAGGCGCGATCGATCAGAAATCAGCCTATACAGGGGGCCACTGTCAGCGCGTTCCGGCATTGACGGAGATGCTGGCGAAAGCAGCCTGCGCGTCGGAGGCGCCGTCGTTCAAGGAATTCGATCTTGACGACGACGGGTGGTACGAACTCCATCTGGCGGGGTGGCTGCATGATTGCGGCAAGGTTACGACGCCGGAATATGTCGTCGACAAGGCGACGAAGCTGGAGACGATTTACAATCGAATCCACGAGATCAGGATGCGCTTCGAAGTGCTCCGCCGCGACGCCGAGATCGAGTGCTTGAAAGCGAAGCTCGCGGGAACCGGCGATCACGCCGAACTCGATGCGGTATTTGAAGATCGTTGCCGCAAATTGGAAGAAGATTTCGCCTTCCTGGCCGCAACCAATGTGGGGGGCGAGTTTCTCGACGATGAGGCCGTCGAACGCGTGCGCGAGATCGGCAAGCAGGGCTGGACCCGTTACTTCAACCGATCGCTTGGTTTGTCCTGGGAAGAAGCCAATCGGCTCGATGCGGCACCAAACTATGCGGAACCTGCAGAAGAACGCCTGCTTGATGACCGGGGTGACCACAAGACGGGCGAGTACGATCTCGGCGAGATTTATAACTTGTCTATCAGCCGCGGCACGTTGACGGAAGAGGAGCGGAAGAAGATCAACGACCATATCGTCGTTACCATCGAAATGCTCAATCAACTGCCGTTTCCCAAGCAACTCAAGAACGTTCCGGAATATGCAGGTGGCCATCATGAGAAGATGGATGGCACCGGCTATCCGGCGGGTCTGACGCGCGATGAGATGTCGCTACCCGCGCGCATGATGGCGATTGCAGATATCTTCGAAGCCTTAACGTCGGCGGATCGGCCCTATAAGAAGGCGAAGAAGCTCAGCGAATGTGTTCGCATCATGGGTTTCATGCGCAACGATAATCATATCGACCCGGAGCTGTTTGATCTTTTCCTAACATCAGGGGTATGGCGGGAATATGCCGATACGTTTCTCGATCCCGAACAGGTCGATGAGATCGATATTAACGACTATCTGTCCGGCGCCGGATGAACCTTTGATCTGACAGGGCTTTAAACGCCAAAGGTGAAGCTGCTGCCGACATTCGAGGTGACGAGGCGGTCCGGCATGCGACGGCCCATCGCGGCGATGAAGTTTGTGCCCGAGCAATGCATCGGCACCACAACGTCGGGGTTGAGCGTCTCGAGTTCGTCGACTGTGTGGTCGATATAGTCGAGCGGCGCCGGACCGAGATGGAAACCGCCGACCACGGCGTGCAGTTTGTCGACATTCGATACGGCCATCGCCGTCCGGATCGTGTTGATCAATCCGACATGGCCACAGGATGAAATAACCACGAGGCCACGGCCTTTAATGATGTAACAGGTCCCGTGCTCGTCCGGATGCATGTCCTTGACGAGTTCGCCGCGCCGTTCCGCCTCGGTGAAGTGGTCTTCGTCTTCGACCAGCGTGCCGCCACTGACGGTCTCGAAGGAATTTCGTTCGATGTAGCCCGTTGTAAAGGCACCGTCGAGCGCATGTGGTGCCCCGCAGCAAATTGGCGCCACATGCTGCGCGGTGAGCGCTGTCCGGTCGAGCACGCCCCAGGATTCCGGCTCCTGGTCTTTCTCCTTAAGCCATTTTTCGCGGAATACATCTTCGCCGCCGACGAAGAGCGACAGGTCGTCTCGCATATGCGTTCGATAGTGCTGCACGAACCCGTCGAGACCGCCGAAATGGTCCCGATGACCATGGCTCAGAATGAGCCCGTGAATACGCGCGGGATCGATGCCAAGCAGGTCGAAATTGCGATTTAGGACTTCGGGGGTGTAGCCGAAGTCCAGCAGGTACTGGGCCTTGGCGCCAGCCTCGGCCGATTCCAGGTGCAAGGACAACCCCCATTCCGCCGCCAGGGTGGACATCTGCCGCCCGGGAATTTTTTTCAGGTGTTCGACTGTGACTGACGGATGATTGACCGCGGGCAGGAAGCGCTCATAGCGTGAATCGACGACGACCCTGACCGTAAGCTGATCCACGATTGGCGCGGAAAAGGGTGGTTGCTCTGTCGCGTTCATAAGGGTTTCTCCTGGGATTGACGGTTGTCGGGCGCGGCACGCGAATTTCTCATATACTATAATGTTTGAGTGCGAGCCGTTAAATTGATGCAGCGCAAGATGATCGGAATAGCTTGCGCTGAAATGTTTCGGGTGGCACGGACCGAGATCACGGTCCGGGGGCAGGAGGATCCACAATGTTATCGCATGAACAAAATGAATCGCTCGTCCGGGTTGGTCCCGGTACGTCGATGGGCGACCTGTTCCGGCTATATTGGATTCCGTTTTATCCCGGCAGTGCACTTACGCCTGACGGCCAACCCAAGCGTGTGAAATTGCTTGGCGAAGATCTGGTCGCGTTCCGAGACAGCGAAGGCCGCCCGGGCCTCATCGCAAATGCTTGTCCCCATCGCGGTGCGCCGCTGATGTTCGGGCGTAACGAAGAATGCGGTTTACGTTGCGTCTATCACGGCTGGAAGTTCGGTGTCGATGGCAAGGTTACGGATATGCCGGCTGAACCTGCGGAAAGCGGTCTGAAGGAAACCGTGCGGGCAAAAACCTACTCTTGCCGCGAGCGCAATGGCGTGCTGTGGACCTATATGGGACCGGATCAAGACAACCCGCCTCCCTTGCCGCAAATTGAATGGAATTTGGTGCCGGACGAGAATGTTTTCGTCTCGTTCCGGGTACAGGAATGCAACTGGCTGCAGGCGCTGGAGGGCGAAATAGACTCTGCGCATGCGCCGATCCTGCACGGCCGTATCGACAATAAGGGCGCGATTAGCGACTGGGTCGCGAGCAAGGATCTTAGTCCCCGGTTTGAATGCAAGGAACAACCGTTCGGTATGAGTATCGCATCGCGCCGGTCTATAGGGGACGATACGTCCTATTGGCGGGTCAATCAGTTCCTATTGCCGTTCTGGACTCTCGTGCCGCCGCAATCGAAATTTCCGGAACTGAGCGGCCATGCCTGGGTCCCGATGGATGACGAAACCACGCTCTGTCTGATGTTCTCCTATACGCCGGCCGGTCCCTTATATCCGCGGATGCGCGAATTACTGGCAGAGGGACACAAAGGGCGTGAGACCGGACATGCCAGCCAGAACTGTTATGCGCCGAAACCGTCGACAACGCCCTATGCTGATTTTTGGACACGATTTTCGCCCGATACCGGTTACGGTTTCGACTATAATAGCCAGCGCGATACCTGGTTTTCAGGTATGCCCGGCCTTTGGGTGCAGGATGCAGCGTGTCAGACGGGTGTCGTTCCAATTGTCGACCGGACGCAGGAATATCTCAGCGCCAGCGACATGGGGATCGTGCGGACACGCCGTCTCCTTCTGAAGTCCCTGGCCGCCTATCATGACCGAGGTGAAACGCCGGCCAGTGTTCAGGACCCTGAAACCTTCATGGTGCGATCCATATCGCTTCATTTACCTTCCCAGGCCTCATGGACGGAAGACGGGGCGGCCTTTATGCGCGCGGAACTGGGTTCCGATTTCGGGTATGCTCCATAGAAACAGCTAGCGTGGCTTTGTCGGCGGCGTCCGATCAAACAAACTGCGGCAAATCCGACTATCAGCATCGGAAAAGGTAATGTCACAGGGACGGCTGTGAGAAAGGCCGGGGGATCTTGTCCTTCTTCGAGAAACAGGGTGCCGTCATACTGGATCAGAAAGCTACCGGACCCTGAAAAGAACAATGCGCTGGAATTGCGGCCGGACAGCTTCATGGCGTCGAAATCTGAGATCGTAAAGACCTCGTCGCT
>JAJFJB010000288.1 GCA_021774435.1 Alphaproteobacteria bacterium | reverse complement strand
TGCCGTTTCCGTTGCCACCAGCGTTGCTGTTACCTTCACCGCCGGCGTTACCGTTTCCGTTGCCGCCAGCGTCTCCGTTACCTTCACCGCCGGCGTTGCTGTTTCCGTTTCCGTTACCGCCGGCGTTTCCGTTGCCGTTACCGCCGGCGTTGCTGTTTCCGTTACCACTGTTCTCAGTCGACGCTTTCGCTTCTTTGACGACTGTTCCAGCATTCGCGCCAGCGAATTTTTCGGACTTTATGAAGCCGTTGGTGACGACAGAAATATTGATACTCTTGATGCCCAGAGCTGTGGCGATTTTGGCGCTCTTAGAGGATTTTTTTTTCTTTGTTTCAGCGTTCTTAATCCCAGAGTTTTTCGACTTGTCCTTTGCGGATTTTTTTGTGCTCGTTTGTTGCTTGTCCTTATTGTTTTTTGGATTATCACCGTTTGCGTCAGATTTGGCTGTACTCTGCTCTTTTGCTTTTGCCTTCGCATATTTCACGCCTGTTTTAGCTTTGCGGCCACTGATTTTCAGGCCGCCGCCCGATTTCGGACTAACAACGCCGGTACGGCCCGGCCGAATTAGACCTGACTGACCGGAAACGGGGTCAGTCGCTTGGACAAGACCATTCACGACATGCACCGCGCTACGTCCATCGCCGACGCTCACTGTGAATGTCGTACCTCTGACGACGACATCCATGTGCGGTGTCTTGACTTCAAAATGTTGTTCGACCCGCTTCTGGACCTTGAACAGCAACGTCCCCAATTTTTGTAAAATTTGGGTCAGCATATTGTCCGTTGCAGGCGAAATTTCGATTTCGCTCAATGGCGACAGCGTCATCGACTCTGTTCCGCGCCGCAGTACCACACGAGAGCTGGATCCGGTTTTGACCTTGCTGCCGACACCAACCTCTCCGCCGTGTTGGAGTGAAAATGCAGAGCCGCCATTCATGCTGTGCAGGACGTTGCCGCTTACGCTTTCAACAGTCCAATGATTTTGGCCTTGCGCAAGGGCTATTACGGGAAACGCAAGAATGCCGGCTACGGCAAACAAAATCGAGCTAAGAAGGGTTTTGTGTATCGGCATGTGATGTTGATTTCATGTGGCAGCGTTTAGAATCTCGTATCGTTATTTTTTAGCCCGAATGCCTTTAAAAATCGTCATCCATATGCGTGATACAGAAGTACAAAATAGAAATAGTGTGAAATTATAGAATAGTTTTAGAAATACTTATTAAATCAATGAGTGTTAATTTTTATTAATATTATATTAAGGTAAATAAAAATACTTAATAATTTAAATATTTTTACATTATTTATTTAATACTGATAAAATAATCGAGTCTTTGGCCAAATTTATTTTGCCGGCCAAATTTTCCTAAATTTGTCGCACATTAACGGCAATCGAAGACTTCCTGCTGATTACAGCAACAAGTAAGGGTATTTTTGTGCATTAATGTTCGTAATAAGGTCAACAAAGTTTGCAACAAATTGTGTAAAGCAAATAAAAACCTCAAGTTAAAAATAACAGGTAGCAAATAGTTTGAGGAAAATTTGTATTATTAGCAGTAAGTTTTGTGGTCAATGACTATTGTCCTGATCTTGAGAATCATGATATTTGTCAATTGATTTGGTGGGGACGAATCAATTTCTCTTTTATTCAACCATAAGTATGTAATTTTAGCGGCAATATTTTATTGTTTTAGCGCCCATCAGCACGTCGCGATGGCGCAGCAGTCGGCCGACCCGGCGCAGATCGAACGTCGGATCGAACAAACAAAGCCAAAAGTTCGCCGCGCTGACCCGGAAATCAAGCTTCCAACCGACAGGCGGGGTGTGGCGCCTGCGGACAAAGCATTACGGTTCGTTCTCGCGGCTGTCGTGGTGGAGGGTGCGAGTGTCTTTGATCCGGCAAGATTTGCGCCGTTTTATGAAGATCTCCTTGCGCGAGAAATTACGCTGGCGGACGTGGAGAAAATTCTTGCGCGCATCACCAAGTTATACCGCGATGAGGGGTACTTTCTTTCCCGTGCTATCGCGCCGCCCCAGCAACTCGAAACAGGCGTGCTGCAAATCGACATCATCGAAGGCTATGTTGATCGGGTTGAGTATGGAGAATTTGACTCAAAAAAGGGTATGCTTCAGGGGTATGCCGAGCGGATTACCGGTGATCGACCACTTCGATTTAGAACGCTCGAGCGGACGATCCTGCTTATCAATGACGTCAGCGGAATTCGTGTCGACCCGAGGCTGAAGCCCCTTAATGAAGCGGAGGGGCGATACGCACTGGTCTTGAATGTAGACCATTCGATGGTAGATGGCCTCGCTTATATCAATAATCGCGGCACACCGTCGGCTGGGCGTTTGCAAAGCTGGATCAGCGCGGGTCTCAATTCGATGCTTGGGATTAGAGAGAGGGTGCAACTCGGATTTTTCACCGTTCCACATCAACCTGAAGAACTTCTTTATTTCGAAGGCACATATACGCAACCCATTGGCGTTGACGGTTTTCACGTTTCTTTGAATGCGTCCACAAGTACGCTAGATGGCGGTTCAGAGCTGGATGCAGCCGAGATCGAAAGTTCATCCTCTCGCTTGCAATTGCTCGGTTGGTATCCGATTATCCGCTCAAGTGAACAAAACCTGTGGGTTACCGGAACCTTACAGTATCAGGACTTCAGGGAAACATCCTTTGATCGTACAACGATAGCCGATCGTCTGCGCGTTGCCCGGTTGCGGTTTAATTATTGGCTTTCCCACCACAAAGGCTCGACGACAATATCTTTTGAGGGTAGCCAAGGTTTAAACGTTCTGGATGCGACGGAGCAGGGGGCTGATAACCTTTCCCGGGTGGATGGGCGAAGCGACTTTACAAAGTTCAACGCGTTTGTTTCGCGGCAGCAAGGTCTCGGTGGAAATTTTGGCCTTCAGGTTTCCGCCGGCGCGCAATGGTCGGCGCATCCTTTGTTGTCAGCAGAAGAGTTTGCGCTTGGCGGCACCCTTTTCGGTCGGGCGTATGATTTTTCGGAGGTAACCGGAGATCTCGGTGCCGCGGTTTCCGTTGAGTTGCGGTACGGTAAAAACCTTCGCAAATCTTGGCTAGATGGATATCAGCTTTATAGCTTTTACGATGTCGGATCCGTTTGGAACAACGTTTCGGGCGTAGGAAAATTTCGCGACTCGGTGTCATCCGCTGGCGTCGGCGCTCGCTTGACCATAATGCCTAAACTCCGGATCGATTTGGAAGTTGCCAAGCCGTTGACGCGCTTTGTCGATACGCGCGACAGTACCTCGATGCGATATTTCTTTAACGTTACCGCGTCTTTTTGAACGCCAGCTCTAGCGTGCTGATACAGCCGACTGAAACTCGCGAGGAGGATTCATGCCGGAAATCGAATGTATCGTCGAATGCGCCAATATCCTTGGCGAGGGGCCAATCTGGCATCCGGCAGAACGAATGCTTTATTGGTGCGATAACCTAAAACCGTCTGTTCACCGCTTCGACCCGGCAACCCGCGAAACAAGGGTTTGGCCGCTGCAGAAGCAAGTCGGCTCGATCGTTTTTCGCGAAAGCGGTGGCGTCGTCGCGGGAATGGAATGCGGATTTTGCTTTATCGACCTTGAAAATGGCCGCATTGAAGAAATCATCGATCCTGAGAAGGAATTGCCCGGTAATCGGTTGAACGATGGCAAGTGCGATCGCGCGGGCCGCTATTGGTGCGGGAGCATGGATGCAGATCTCAAGAGCCCAACGGCGGCGTTATACCGCCTGGATCCGGATATGACCTGCCATCGCATGGATGGCGATTTCACCGTGTCCAACGGCATTGCGTTTAGCCCGGATGACAAGGTGATGTATTTTTCGGATACTCGGGCCGAAACAGTTTATGCCTATGATTTCGATTTGGCGGGCGGCGAACTCGCCAACCGCCGGGTTTTCATCTCGACGAAGGATATAGCCGGACGTGTCGACGGCGCGACTGTTGATAGTGAAGGTTATTACTGGTGCGCGCATATCCACGGCGGTGAAATTGCACGCTACGATCCGGAAGGAAAAATTGAACGGACCATTCCCCTTCCGGTTCGGCATCCGACGATGTGCACATTCGGTGGCGAGGGTTTCGATGTGCTCTACGTGACATCGTCGACGAAGTTCCTCGAACCTGGCGAGGCGGCGCGGCAACCGCTTGCCGGCGCATTATTTGCGATTCATGATGTTGGTGCGACGGGGCTCGTCGAACCCTATTTCGCGGGATAGGGTCGGAGCTTAATAGACGAGTTCGTCTTCTTCGCCGCCGTCGCTGAGGAGGATTTCGCCGGATTCGGCAAGCTGTTTGGCGGCGTTGACCA
>JAJFJB010000287.1 GCA_021774435.1 Alphaproteobacteria bacterium | reverse complement strand
CCTTGCTCTCGGCGCTTGAGGAAAATCAGGACATCCTGGAGGGCACATCGCTGTTCAAGAAGATCAGCCGCCCGGTTATCGTCAACGCGGATCAGACGCCGCAATATGCGGATATACGACGCGCTGGACATGAGGGCGGAGAGTTTTTGTTTGTACCGAAAAGGTTCAAGGCGCAATCCGCATCTTCGGTCGACCCCACGCGCGGTGCTCCGAAAAGCGATGCAGCAAACACGACATTGGAGCTGGCCTTCTGGCAATCAATCCAATCCAGTAATCGGGCGCAGGACTTCGAAGCCTATTTGAAGCAATTCCCGACGGGCACTTTTGCGCCATTGGCAAAGTCCCGCGTTGCGGCGCTTCAAGAAACGAAGCCGTCGAACGCACAGAATCGCAGCTCCGGCCAACCTCGACTAGACGGCGAATGGGTCAGTCAGGTTTTGATCAACCCGTTCGACAAGAATGACCATTACCGCTTGCATTTGGAACTAAAGCAGTTGGGCCGCAAGGTGTTGGGGGCGGTTCGACGGGTTTCCACGCCAGATAGTCCACGAAAGATCGGGGGATCGAAGCGCGGAATCGTCAACGGCGTGCTGGAAGATGGCGTCATGACCTTCGAGGAACCGTTCCAGGTGCTTATGGGATCGAAAACGGAGGACCACAAGCGGACCTATACGGGAGAAATCCTCCAGTCGAAGATCGCTTTTATCATCCAGGACACGATGGGAAACGCCCCCATCGAGTTCACCGCCAAACGGCAACCGACACCGTGACCGCGTGAACGCAAGAGAAAGACGAACCAACAATGAGTTTGTATGTGACCCGCTCATACTGGGTTTTATTTGTCTCATTCGTTCTTCTGTCATTCGCGAACGGGGCCTTCGCAATGCAGGAGCCTTTGAAAGGGCCAGCAATGGTGACCGTCGCTGGCCAGATCGAACAAACCAACCGAGGTGCATTCGATCCCTTTGAAGATGGTTTGGCAAAAGTACACGATCTTACCTTCAAGCAAGCATTTGCGTTCGATACTGATAGTTTGGAGGCACTCGGCATGAAGGCGCTGACGGTTCGCTATCCGAAATGGCCGGATGGATATCGTTTTGAAGGGCCGCTGCTGTCCGACGTACTCAAGGCGGTGGGGGCTGCGGGAAAATCGGTCAGGGCTGTAGCCCTTGATGGCTACAGCGCATCGATTTCGATGCAGGATATTCGGGATTACGAAATCCTGTTGGCGATTAAGAAGGATGGCAACTATCTGGCGGTCGGCGGAAGGGGGCCCGCGTGGTTAGTTTTTCCGCGCGACAAACATGAGGCGCTAAAATCCCGCGACGATTCGCAATGGGTCTGGTCTGTATACATGATCATAGTGGAGTAAGAACTGATGGGCTTCTTTCACCCCGGCATGCGCGAACTTCAGGATTGTTACGAGGGCCGTGCGGTGCCGGATCGTTTGGCGGATAATCGAATGCGGATTGCATTCTCTGACACGGATCAAGCGTTCATCGAATCCGTTCCGTTCTTTTTTCTCGCGACCTCTACGCCGGACAACACAGATTGTTCCTTCAAGGGTGGTGCACCGGGATTCGTTCGCGTTGTCGGTGAGAACGAATTGTTGTGGCCGGACTATGACGGCAACCGGATGTACCGCAGTCTCGGTAACATAATGCGTAACGAACAGGTTGGCCTGTTGTTCATCCGATTCGACGGTGAGCTTTTCGATGGCGCTGCGCGCCTGCGTGTGAACGGTCGGGCTAGAGTCGACGAGTCGGACGAAGCCATAGCCGGTTATCCTGGCGCCAAACGAGCGGTGCGGTTTGTCGCCGAACATATCTTCACGAACTGTCCGCGTTACATTCCGACGATGGCTGGCGAAGAGGCGTCGATCTATACGCCGCGCGAAGGCCATATGCCGCCGGAACCAGCCTGGAAATCGCGCGATTTTGTAAAAGATATATTCGACGCTGAATACGAGGAATAATGGTGGCGCAACATTGCGGGTAAAAAAAACCGGACAAGGTTGTTGTTTATTTACCCAGGAATTTATATAAAAACCCTAACAGCAAGATCTGCGCCCGCCCGGAACCATCCGCGGTGGGCTTTTTCGTGGAGGTGCGCGCATGGCCCTCGGCAATTCCAGACATCGCGAATAATTCATGGGAGCAAGGCGGGGGCCGGATGGTCTCACCGACAAGGAGCGGGCGGTTTGCTACGCTATCGACGCGGGTCTCACGAACATAGATGCGTTTCGCGAGGCGTGTCCAAATTCGGCTGCGAACGACCGCACGGCGGAACGAAACATTTCGCGAATGCGCAAGCTGCCGCATTGCGCGTCATTTCTGACACAACTTCAGTCAATTTCTACTGACCGGCACACGCGACGCAAGGACCGTGTGATCGAAGAGTTGGCAAATATCGCATTCTCTGATGCCGGCGATTTGTTTCGCTGGGGCCCTGACGGTGTGGCTATAAAGGACATTGATGAACTGACCCCGGCACAACGCCGGCTTGTTGCGAAAGCGGCAACGACGAAAACCGCCCAAGGCGGGACAACCCGGTTGGAGATTTACGACAAACTTTCAGCACTGGATAAGCTCTGCAAAGCGTTCGGTATATACGTGGCCGGCCAACGTAAACCGGCCGGCAAGGACGGCGGCCCGAACGAAACCGCCGTCTGCGCTCCGTTAAGTGATGTCGAACGCGCACAACGCCTCTCAGCAATCCTACGCAGCGCGGACGGTAAGTCCGAGGTAAAAAAGCAAAAATAATCCGAAGTTTTGCGTTGGCTTAGAAAGTACGCCACCCTGTCTCCGGATAACGTGTTCGGGGGATTGTATAGATGGCGTTACGTCTCGTCGGGGCAGGCTTTGGCCGCACCGGTACTAAATCACTAAAGGCTGCTTTAGAAATCCTAGGCTTTGGCCCCTGCCATCATATGGCGGAGGTGCGGGCCCATCCGGAGGAACAGCATTTCTGGATTGCTGCCTCGCGCGGCGATCTTCCGAATTGGGATAAGGTCTTCGCCAATTACGACGCCAGCGTTGATTGGCCGTCGGCCTACTTTTGGCGCGAGATTGCGGCGCATTTTTCGGATGCCAAGGTCTTGCTCTCGGTTCGTCCCGCGGAGGAATGGTTTCGTAGCATCAATGCCACGATCTATCGCAGTTTGACCGATCCCGAGATGCCGGCGCCCGTGCAGGAACGTGAACGGAAGCGGGCGGTTTTTGAGATTATTTTCAACAAGCAGTTCGGCGGTAAACTTGGCGACCGGGATGCGGCAATTCAAATCTTTCGCGACCATATTGCCGAGGTCCAGGCAACCATCGCACCGGAGCGGCTGCTGACTTACGATGTGGCGGAAAGTTGGGAACCGCTGTGCCACTTCCTTGGTGTGGCCGTACCGGATGAACCGTTTCCGTTTACGAATACGACTCAGGACTTTCAAGATCGTGTGGCGGAGCGAAAGAGAGAGGCACAAGGCGAAAAGGAAAACTGACGGCTACGACTCATTTGCGCGACAATTTGCCCGCGATTTAGCGCGCTGAATTGCAGGCGTTCGGGTTGTTTCATTGACGGTATGGGCATACATCGCAAGCGATCTTAGTCTTTACAAATAGTCGTTGGTTCCTGTCATGCATCTCTCGACCTTGAGCGGGCGCATAATTTTCACGGCCGCAAGCTCCTGTCGGCGAGGTATCGCCGCCGCTTTCGCATTGTCCTTGCTCATGTTCCCTGGCGCTACGTTTGCCGGCAACGACGTAAAGCCCGAAGCAAAGAAAACGGACTGGCGTCTAACACTTGGCGTTGGTGGTTCCGTTTCCCCTGACTATGAGGGTTCCGACGATTACGAAGCGACGCCGTTACCGCTGATTGAGTTGTCTTGGCGCGATATCGTCTCCGTTGGCACGCTTGGTGGTCCTGGCATCAAGGTTAATTATTTCAAACTCAAGGGGCCGACCCCCAAGGATCATCTGACACTTTCCGCAACGGCGGGATATGGCGGCGGTCGGGATCAAAACGATAACGACGCCTTGCAGGGCCTTGGCGATCTCGATAGTGGCGCAAATTTGCGACTGGGGGCGGACTATCAGTATCAGAATTTTGGTGTCAGCCTTGCTGTAAATTGGGATGTAACCGGCGACCGGGACGGAACAACCGTTACCGCGGGCGTCCACTATTCGTTTGCGCTAGGATCGCCAAAAACTCTTTTGACGCTCGGAACCGGCTTTACCTGGGCGGACGATGAATATATGGGCAATATCTTTGGTATTTCCGGCGCGCAAGCGGCGGCATCGCGTCGTGGCTTTGCAGCATTCGATGCGTCGTCGGGGATTAAGGATGTCGGTGTCAACGCGATGGTAATGCATCGATGGGATGAAAATATCGGCATTCTGGGACAGATTGGCTACAGCCGACTGGTTGGCGACGCGGCCGATAGCCCCATCGTCGATCAGGATGGTGACGCCGGCCAATTTTCCGTCTTGCTGGGCGTTACCTATAGCTGGGGCTGGTAATACGAAAATCGTATTTTTTGAGACGAATTCGATAGTCTGAGTTCTGTTGAAACGGGAGGCGCGGCCATGTCGAAGGATTCGAATGGCTTATTGCGTTCCTATGCAGTGCTGCCTTCGGAACAGCGTGATGCGGTTGACATATTAATTGCGGAAGATCTCTTCGATAACCCTTGGCGGCCTTTGGTAGACGTCGAGGAACCGTTACGCCGTACGCCGCAGGAGTTGGCCTTTGCGAGCCCGGCAGACTTTTTGTTTTACGGTGGTGCCGCGGGCGGTGGGAAGACTGACCTTCTGATTGGGCTCTCACTGACGGCGCATCAGCGCTCAATCTTGTTCCGGCGTGAGGCGAAGCAACTGCGCGCGGTGACTGACCGGGTGCGGCAAATTCTGAACACGCGCGAAGGATTCAATTCGCAACAAAATCGCTGGCGTCTGCCAGATGGGCGTTTGCTCGATCTTGGGGGCGTCAAGGATGCGGGAGACGAGCAGGCTTACCAGGGCCAACCCCATGATCTGATCGCCTTTGACGAACTCCCGCAGTTTCTCGAACGGCAATTCCGGTTTCTCGTCGGTTGGAATCGAACGACGGACACTGACCAACGGTGCCGCGTTGTCGGCGCGGGCAATCCGCCGACCAGCGCGGAAGGCGAATGGGTGATCCAATTCTGGGCACCCTGGCTTGATGCGCAGCACGCCAATCCTGCGCTGCCGGGCGAACTGCGCTGGTTCGCGGCGCTGGAGGAGGGGGATATCGAGGTTGACGGTCCAGCTCCCTTCGACCATAGGGGCGAACGGCTACAGCCCAAGAGCCGGACCTTTATTCCAAGCTCGGTCGAGGATAACCCGTTCCTGACCGCAACAGGGTACAAGGCGATGCTGCAGGCCCTACCGGAGCCGCTGCGCAGCCAGATGTTGCGCGGAGACTTCTCCGCGGGCCGCGACGACGACCCATGGCAGGTCATCCCAACCGCTTGGGTGCAACTAGCGCAGGCGCGTTGGCAGCCACAAAAGCCGGTCGGGCCGATGCATGCGATGGGTGTCGATGTGGCGCGCGGCGGCTCGGACGATAGTGTGCTGACCGCGCGTTATGGCGATTGGATCGCGCCGCAGATCGTCCAGCCCGGCAAGGCGACGCCGAACGGGCAGGCGGTCGCCGCGCTGACCGTGGCGTATCTGCGCGATGATGCGACGGCGTATGTCGATGTGATCGGCATCGGCGCCAGTGCCTACGACCATCTCGATGGGCTACGCCTTAACACGGTGCCTTGCAACGCGGCGGCAGCAAGCCTGGCGCGGGACCGCTCTGGCCAGTTGGGATTTGTGAACAAGCGCGCCGAGTGGTGGTGGAAGATGCGTGAAGCATTGGACCCGCATTACGGCGACAATCTCGCCCTGCCGCCCGACCGCGAGCTCATGGTCGATCTCTGCACGCCCCGTTGGAAGGTAAGCGCGCGAGGG
>JAJFJB010000286.1 GCA_021774435.1 Alphaproteobacteria bacterium | reverse complement strand
AGCGCGCACCGTCAGGTCGAGATTTATCAGGCCGCCCGCAAAGAAGGTGCAAGTGAGCAGGAAGCCTTGCAGGCGATCGTCGATTGGCTCATCGAAGAGACGGTACACGGTGTTGAAAAGCCCTGAAGGACTGGCAAATCTCGCGCCGAGGGGCCACATTACCTTGCAATAGCGAATTGTTTTAGGAGGCATGCAACATGCAAACGTTTGACGATCAAACCCGGACAGAACTCGAGGCGGCTGCATTTCGGACCTTGGTCGCGCATCTGCGGGAACGGAAAGATGTCCAGAATATAGACCTGATGAACCTTTCAGGCTTCTGCCGGAACTGTCTGTCGAAGTGGTATGTCGCGGCGGCCGAAGAAAAAGGGTTGGACGTATCGTATGATGATGCGCGGGAAATGGTTTACGGCATGCCCTATTCCGAATGGAAGGCCAAACATCAGACCGAAGCGACCCCGGAACAGCTTGCGAAAATGAAGGAAAGTCACCCCGGCTAACGGTCGTATCGGGTCGGCATGGCGTTCGATCTGTACAAATATGCGATGGCGGCAATCACCGCCGCACTCTTCTTTCTGTGGGCTGCGCAAAGTTCGTGGCACGGGCTGGAATTGTTAGCGCTGATTATTCTGGTTTTCCCGCTCTACATACCCTTGCTCTATAAACTGGGAGTCCGGCTATGGGTTAAGCGCCGGCGCCGTCAGCTTGGACTCCCCGATGCGAGCGACCGGGATATCATTGATTTTATTGGTGAGGAATTGGACCGCTGTGGCGTCGCGTGGGAGTGGCGCGTTGCGCTTCGGAGATTGTCTAATTGGGATGCGCTGGATGTCGGGGAAGAAGATGAGCAGCCCGTATTCGTGCGGGTCCGAAACGGGCTGATCGAAGTTTCAAGCGAAACGGAAGCGGCGTCACGGTTCGTGGATCCCGTTGTGGCAATCGATAAAATTCTAGCGATTTGTGATGGCACGGTATCGCAAGATGAGGGTGTCTTCATCGACACTGACCAAAGCGAAATACAGCCGTCATAACGCACGTCCTAAAATTCTTGAACTCACAATGCGAAAAGCCTTGCCCGCGGCAGGGGCACCATATTAAAGCCTCGTTATGCGCCTGTTCCAGGCGTGAAGAATCGCATGCATAGGGAGTGTTAAGGACATGGCGGATGTTGGTGGCGTCGCGGGTGATCGGTTGCGGTCGATTGTCGAACGGATCGAGCGTTTGGAAGAGGAAAAGGCGGCGTTGGCAGAGGATATCCGCGAGGTGTATTCAGAGGCCAAGGGCAACGGTTACGACGTGAAAATCCTGCGCCAGATCGTTCGTCTGCGCAAATTGGATTCCGGCGACCGCCAGGAGCAGGAAGCGATCCTGGAAACCTACAAGGCCGCACTCGGCATGATGTAAGGTGATACCGCGGATCAGTCCGCGGCGTCGGCTCTAATTGAAGGATCGCGGAAAGCTGCCAGCAAAATGGCTTCCTGTGCTTTAACCTCATTGATGTGCCGTTCCTTAATATGACCGTAGCCCCGAATGTGCTCGGGCAGGGCAGCAATTTCGATTGCGATTTCGTGATTCTCCGGCTTTAAATTGCTTAGCAGCGTATCGATTGCCGCTTCATATTCTGTAATGAGGGCACGTTCACGCTTGCGCTCCGCTGTTCGGTTGAACGGATCCAACGCCGTACCGCGCAGGAAGCGGAGTTTGGCGAGCAGTTTGAACGCCGTCTGCATCCAGGGGCCATACGGCTTCTTCTGCGCGATACCGGTTTCCAGGTCACGCTCCGCGAGCAACGGGGGTGCCAAATGGAAGTTCAGCTTGTAGTCGCCTTCGAACTGCGCTGCGACCTTGCTGAGAAAACCGGATTCGGTATAAAGCCGCGCGACTTCGAACTCGTCCTTGTAGGCGAGCAGCTTGAAATAGTATCGCGCGACGGCGCGGGCCAGCTCGTCATTATTGCGCACGACCCCGGCTTCCGCCGTTTGAACGCGGACGACTAAATCCTTATATCGGCGTGCATAAGCTTCGTCCTGATAACCAGTCAGGAATTCAATGCGCTTGGCGACAATGTCTTCAAGTGCGGTCGCGAGGGCGGGCGCGGGGGCAACGACGGGCGCAGCGGCTTTATCGACAGCCGAGAGATCGTGCGCCGCGCGGCGGCCCCAGAGGAAGGCGCGATTGTTCGCCTCCACCGCGATGCCGTTCAAGGCAATCGCTTCTTCGATCGCGGCGAGGCCGATGGGGATGGTTCCCATTTGCCAGGCATAACCGAGCATGAACATGTTCGTCGCAATCGAGTCACCCAGTAGCGCCGTCGCCAGTCTTGTGCCCTCGACGAAGCTGGTGTGGTTGTGCCCCGCTCGTTCCCCGATGAGGCGTTCCAGTTCCGACTCGGGAAATTTGAGATCAGGATTGCGGGTGAAATCCGCGACGATCGTTTCATGCGTGTTAATAACCGCTGTGGTTTCGCCCGGGGCAAATTTTGACAGCGCGTCCGGTGAGGCGGCAACGACGATGTCGCAGCCAAGAACCAGTTTCGCGCCGCCCGACGCGAGCCGAACGGCATGAATTTCCTCGGGGCGGTTGGCGATGCGGACATGGCTCAGCACCGCGCCACCTTTCTGGGCCAGGCCTGTCATGTCCAGAATCGAGCAGCCTTTGCCCTCGATATGGGCGGCCATGCCCAGCAACGCGCCGATCGTTACAACACCCGTGCCGCCGACGCCGGTTACGAGGATCCCGTAAGGGGAGTCCGTTGCTGGGATGGTGGGTTCCGGCAGGACTTCGAAGACATCGGCCGCCGCTGCCGCCGCGGGTTTCGGCTTCCGCAATTGACCGCCTTCCACTGTCACGAAGCTGGGACAGAAACCCTTCAGGCAGGAAAAATCCTTGTTGCAGCTTGATTGGTCGATTTGCCGTTTGCGGCCGAACTCGGTTTCCTTCGGCACGACAGACAAGCAGTTCGATTGCACCGAACAGTCGCCGCACCCTTCGCAAACCAAATCGTTGATGACCACGCGCCGTTCCGGGTCGGGGAAGGTGCCGCGCTTGCGCCGCCGCCGTTTTTCCGCCGCACAGGTCTGATCGTAGATGATCGCGGTGACGCCTTCGACCTCGCGCAGTTCCTTCTGGATGCGGTCGAGCTCGTCGCGATGTTCGACCGTGACACCTTCGGCGAGACCGGAGCGGTTCGAATAGTTTTCCGGCTGGTCGCTGACGACGACAATTCGGCGCACGCCTTCGCCGAAGAGTTGATGCGAAATCAACGGGACACTCAGCCCACCGCCGAGCGGCTGCCCGCCGGTCATCGCCACGGCGTCATTGTAGAGAATTTTATAGGTGATGTTGGCATCCGAGGCTACGGCGGCGCGGACCGCGAGCAGGCCGGAATGGTAGTAGGTGCCATCGCCAAGATTGGCGAATACATGTTTTGTTTTGGTGAATGGGGCCTGGCCCATCCAACTGACTCCTTCGCCACCCATTTGCGTAAAGGTATCGGTGCTGCGGTCCATCCATTGCGCCATGTAGTGGCAACCGATACCCGCCAAGGCGCGGCTGCCTTCCGGTACCTTGGTTGACGTGTTGTGCGGGCAGCCGGAGCAGAAATATGGCGTGCGCTTGATCGATGGCTCGATCGCTGCCAGCGCCTTGTCTTTCGCGTCGAGGAAGGCAAGGCGTTCCTTGATCCGTGGACTGGTATGGAAGCGCTCGATGCGCTTGGCGATGGCGCGCGCAATTTGCCCGGGGGTCAACTCGTTGAAGGACGGCAAAATCCAGTCGCCGGTGTCGTCGAATTTGCCGATCACACGCGGCCGGACATCGGCGCGCCAGTTGTAGAGCTGTTCCTTGAACTGGTTTTCGATCAGGGCGCGCTTTTCTTCAACGATAAGGACCTCTTCCAGCCCTTCTGCAAATTGCCGAACGCCTTCCCGCTCCAGCGGCCAGGTCATACCCACCTTATAGACGGACAACCCGATTTCCTTGGCAAAGGCCTCATCGATGCCAAGGTCTTCCAGGGCCTGCATCACGTCGAGGTAGGATTTGCCGGCGGTGACGATGCCGAAGCGGCGATTGGGGCCGTCGATAACGGCGCGGTTCAGTTTGTTGGCCCGCGCGTAAGCCAGCGCGGCGTAAAGCTTGTGGCGGTGCAGCCGTTCCTCTTGGACCAGGGGCTCGTCCGGCCAGCGAATATTGAGGCCGCCCGGCGGCATGTCGAAATCGGTCGGTTCGACAATCTTAATCCGGTTCGGGTCGACATAGACCGACGCCGAGGTGTCGGCAGTCTCGGCGACGACCTTGAACGCGACCCAGCAGCCGGAATAGCGCGACATGGCCCAGCCATGGATCCCCATATCGAGGAATTCCTGGACGCCGGAGGGATTGAGGACCGGGATCATCACATCCGCGAAGCCGAATTCTGTCTGGTGCGCCGTCGTCGAGGATTTGCAGGTGTGGTCGTCGCCGGCGAGCAGCAAGACGCCGCCATGTTTGGACGAGCCGGCAAAGTTGCCGTGCCGCAGCACATCGCCGGAGCGGTCGACGCCTGGGCCCTTGGCGTACCACATCGAAAACACGCCGTCGTAGTTAGCATCGGGGAAAAGGTTGAGTTGCTGGCTGCCCCAAATTGCCGTTGCAGCGAGGTCTTCGTTCACGCCCGGCTCAAACTTGATGTGGTTCTTCTCAATGAACGGTTTGGCCTGCCAAAGCTGCTGGTCGAGGGCACCAAGAGGCGATCCCCGGTAGCCGGAAATATAACAGCCGGTATTTAGCCCAGCAGCGACATCGCGCTGGCGCTGCATCAATGGCAATCGCACCAGAGCCTGAATTCCCGTGAGAAACACGCGACCTGACTCGAGTGCATACTTGTCGTCCAGCGACACCATTGTTGCAGCCATATTCATCACCCTAATACCGTAGTCGCATACCCTTACGAATCGTTAAAAAGGGTATCGCGCGGAACGCTGAAATCAAATCGAATTGGTTAACAATATGGCGATTCGCAATGTCCTTGCCGCGATTCGGGCAAACGGCTCCTAAAATTTCGCAGTAGTTCACTTGGGTTTACAAAAATTTCCAGTGTTTTGTGCCCAAAACAGGGATCAAGGCTGTATTAGAACGGTTTGTCACCCGCTACGGTCACGCGGTGCATATGGCGGGTATAGTGCATGTCGTAGGCTAGCGCGTGATGCAAGGCGCGGCGGTTGTCCCAGAACAAAACATCGTGGCGATGCCATCTATGCCGATAGATAAATTCCGGCAGCGTGCTGAATGCGAAGAGTTCAGCCAGCAGATCGCGGCCTGTTTCTTCGGCCAGGCCTTCGATACCAGTTGTGTGCCCTTCATTGACATAAAGCGCCTTACGTCCCGTGTCGGGATGGGTGCGGACGAGTGGATGCGTGACTTCGGATAAATCGGCGAGTTGTGCGGAGCTTAACGGGGGACGGTCGGGATTCTTCTGGCGCGCCTTTTCGTAATCCCGTTTGTAGTCGTAAACCCCATTCAATCCTTCAATTCGGCGTTTCATGAGATCGGGCAATGCGTCGTAAACAGCATGCATATTCGCGAATAAAGTATCGCCGCCTTCCGGCGGAATTTCATGCGCGTAGAGCATCGAACCCAGCGGCGGCCGCTCGGTGTAGGACATATCGGTGTGCCAGTGCCGTCCGGCGTCCGATACCCCAATGGGCTCGCCATTCTCGCGCCGGTTCGACAGGACAAGGATTTCCGGATGTTCCGGCAGCAGAAATTTTTTCAGCACATGCGTTTGCAGCGCACCAAAGCGCCGGCCAAAGGCGATCTGCACCTCGGGTGAAATTTCCTGGTTGCGTATCGCAATCACGCCATGCGCAAGGAATGCGTCGCGAATTTGCTCAAACTGCTGTTCATCATCGAAACGGTTCAAATCGGCGCCAAGAATTTCCGCGCCGAAAACATCGGACAATGGATTGACCTCGATTGCCATCACGGAGGCTCCAGAATATTGGTTCCGCCGATACGTTAGCGTAGTTTGCGCCATGTGCTAAATTCGCCGCAGTGACGATAGGAATTTGAGGAACAAATTGAAATGGCAGAGATCGGTTTCAGCGAACTCAGCGCAAATGTCGGTTCGGAAGTCGACGGGGTGGATTTAGGCGAGGCGATGTCCGATTCGACACTCGGTCGGCTCGTGGCGGAACTCGCGGATCGGTGTGTATTGTTGTTTCGGGGGCAGGATATTACCCCGGCGCAGCTTATCGATTTCAGCCGCCGGCTTGGTCCCTTGGAAGAACATGTATTGAGCAATTTCTGCTTGCCCGGCCATCCGGAAATATTCGTGGTCTCGAACATCATCGAAAATGGCAAACATGTCGGCGCTTTCGGCGGGTCGAAGCAATACCATTCCGATCTCGCCTATCACGATAAACCCAGCATGGGGTCGGTATTTCATTGTCTGGAATGCCCGGAAGAGGGCGGAGAGACATCCATCGTCAGCATGAGTGCGGCGTATGACGCTTTGCCCCAAGAGCGGCGTGAGTGGCTCTGCAAACAGCGGGCGGTGTTCGACTATGTCTGGTATTACGAGCAGGCGCACCATGATCGTCCTAAATTAACGGAAGAACAAAAAAGGCGGGTGCCACCGGTTGGCCATCCAGCGGTCCGGACACATCCTGTCAATGGGCGGCCGTCGTTGTTTCTATCCGAGGTATGGGTGCGTCAGTTTGAGGGAACGAGCGATGAAGAAAGCCAGGAAATCTTGGCGGAAATCTTGGAATTCGCGACCAAGCCGGAATTCACCTATGTCCATGCGTGGACGCCCGGCGATGTGCTGATTTGGGACAATCGCAATTCGATCCACAAAGCCTGTCCGTTTGATGAGCAAAACACAAGGCGGCGAATGCATCGCACGACCATCAAGGGCACGGCACCTTATTTCGAATCGACGGCATAATGGCCAGTGCATCGTCCAAGAAGGTTATCTACGCGGCGCTGATGGCGAATTCGGCGATAGCCGTGGCGAAGTTCGGGGCGTCTGCGCTGACCGGCAGTTCCGCCATGCTGAGCGAGGCGATCCATTCGGTCGTCGATACCGGCAATCAGGGTCTGTTGCTTTATGGTGGGAAAAAGGCTGCGAAGCCGGCGGACGCCCAGCATCCGTTCGGATACGGCATGGAGCTGTATTTCTGGACGTTTGTTGTGGCGTTGCTGATCTTCGCTGGCGGTGCCGGATTGTCGATTTACGAAGGCATTGGAAAAATCCAGAATCCGCATCCGATCAGTAGCGATACGATTGATTTTGCACTTTTCGGAATGGCGATTTCGTTTCAACACATCATGGTCAACTATGTCGTACTCGGTTTTGCGATGGTGTTCGAAATTTATGCTTGGTGCGTTGCCTATCGAGAATTTCGGCGGACAAACAAAACGAGTGGTTTCTTCAAGGCAGTTCGTAATAGCAAGGATCCGACAATATTCACCGTCCTGTTTGAGGATACCGCTGCTGTTCTTGGATTGGTGATCGCCTTTGTCGGAATTTATCTCGCGGATAATCTCAATATGCCTGTTCTGGACGGTGTCGCATCTGTCGGCATTGGTGTCATTCTCGCGACAACGGCGGCCCTGCTTGCCTACGAATGCAAAGGTTTGTTGATCGGGGAAGGTGCATCGCCGGGGGTGGTTAAGGGTATTAGTGCCATTATCGGCGATGATGCCAGAATAAAGCAGACGAACGAGATGTTGACGCTGCATCTTGGGCCGGCCGATGTACTCCTCAATCTCAGCTTGGATTTTGTTGACGGGATCGACGCCAACGAGGTGGAGCTGGCGATTTCGGAACTGGAAGCTCAAATAAAACAGGAGTTTTCTGAAATCACGCGAGTCTTTATTGAGGCACAAAGTGTAGCCGGTCATCAGCGCGATCTAAACGAAAGTAATACATAGACTGTTTATGAGGAAGGACGATTAAATGCGTGGTTTGATGATGGATACACCGCTTCTGGTGTCTTCGCTGATCCGCCATGCGGCGGCGATCTACCGCGATCAGCAGATCGTGTCGCGGACGGTCGAGGGGCCTATTCATCGCTATGGCTACGCGGACTCGCACCGTCGCGCGCAACATCTGGCGAACGCTTTGACGTCGCTCGGCGTCGAACCGGGTGACCGAATTGGTACGATCGCCTGGAACACATACCGCCATTTTGAAATTTACTTCGCGGTATCGGGCATGGGGGCGGTTTGCCACACGATGAATCCGCGTCTGCACCCATCGCAAATACTCTACATGCTGGATCACGCCGAGGACCGCTATGTTTTCGTCGATCAGACCTTTGTTCCCTTGATCGAACAGGTGGCGTCGCAGGCATCTGCCTTGAAGGGCATTGTCGTCATGACCGATCGCGCGGGCATGCCGGACAGCACATTGGAGAACCTGATCTGCTATGAGGATCTGATCGACTCCCATGCCACGCCCTTCGAATGGCCTGAGTTCGACGAATGGACCGCCTCGTCGCTTTGTTACACATCCGGTACGACTGGAAATCCGAAAGGGGTGCTTTACTCGAACCGGGCGACGGTTCTGCATTCCCTAACCGTGGCCATGCCCAACGTACTGAACCTGTCTGACAGCGAATGTATCTTGCCGATCGTGCCTATGTTTCACGCCAATGCCTGGGGTATTCCCTATGCAACCGCGATGACAGGAACCAAACTAGTGTTGCCCGGTGCTCGGCTTGACGGCGAGTCGGTTTACGAACTCCTGAATGACGAGAAGGTGACCTTTACTGCCGGCGTTCCTACGGTTTGGATCATGCTGCTGACCTACATGCGGGAGCACGGCAAGAGGCTTGATCATTTGGAACGTATTGTGATCGGCGGGTCGGCGGCGCCGCGCTCGATGATCCAGGCCTTTGAACAGGAGTTCGATGTCGAGGTGCGGCATGGCTGGGGCATGACCGAAATGTCGCCGGTTGGCGCAATCAATACGCTGTCGCCGGCGATGCGGGAGCTACCCGAGGAAGAGCAACTCGATATTCAGAGCAAGCAAGGCCGCCCACCATTCGGTGTCGAAATGAAAATCACAGATGATGCCGGCAAACCACTTCCGCATGACGGTGTGGCCTATGGAGAATTGAAGGTCAGAGGACCCTTCATTTGTAGCGGATATCTCGGCCTCGACGAGTCCGAAGCGCATGCGGATGGCTGGTTCGATACGAATGATGTCGCCTCGATCGATCCACAAGGGTTCATGCAGATTGTCGACCGAAAGAAAGACATCATCAAATCGGGTGGGGAGTGGATCAGCTCGATCGATTTGGAGGATCTCGCCATGGGCCATCCGGATGTTATGCAGGCAGCGGTTATCGGCATCGTCCACCCGAAATGGGACGAACGACCGCTGTTGCTGATAGTGCCAGCACCGGGCAAAACGCCCGATAAGCAGGATATTCTTTCCTATCTGGAAGGAAAAGTCGCTAAATGGTGGTTGCCGGATGACGTGGTCATTGTCGATTCTTTTCCGATTGGCGGCACCGGTAAGGTTCTCAAAACCGAACTTCGCGATCAGTACAAGGGCTACAAATTGCCGGATGGCTGAGCCGGACCCGAGTTGCCGGTTGGCAAACGTGTCGCACATGCTTTATGAGTGGCAAATGGTTTAGTTGGCAAAATGCAAGTTCAGCCGCGAGTTGCAAGCTAGACTTTGCTTAATCTGTGCTTTTCGAAGGAGGTCTATTCGCTCGACGTCCGATGGGGAAAAAGGTCAATTGAATTTTCTATTGCACAATGATTGAACGGCGTCTTCTCGTCATTGACGATGAGCCGGAACTTGCAGAATTTGTTGCCATTGTCGGCGATAGTCTTGGCTATAACGTAGAAGTCACAGGAAACGCAGAAGACTTCAAGCAGGCCTTCGAAGCATTCAATCCGACGACAATCGTTATGGATATCGTGATGCCGGAAGTGACCGGCATTGAGCTTGTTAAATGGTTGATTGAACGCAAATACACCGCTCGCGTCGTTATGGCTTCCGGGATGAATTCCGTATATGGGAAGTCGTTGGCGAAACTTGGGGAAGAAGGTGGTCT
>JAJFJB010000285.1 GCA_021774435.1 Alphaproteobacteria bacterium | reverse complement strand
CGCGACGATGACTATGGCCGCGGCATCCGCTTCGACGGCGATGGTGGCCGATGTCAGTCCGCACGTATCGCTTCCGGCCAATCGGGGCAGGCGGCGACACAGCGTGGGAGACAGTGCGCGGGTAAATTCATCCTCCGAAACACCGCCGACATCGACGAGCTCGTCTCCCTTCAAGGTGTCCGCAAGCGAACGCTTGTGACTTTCAGCGGCATAGGCTTCCTGCATTGTGCGAGTAATGTTCCGTTCCGCTGCCAAGGCCGCTGCCGACTCAATCATCCCGGGATCGCGGTCAGGCCAGGGGGTGAAGGGGGGCGCGTCATAAGGTTCCGGTTCCTCGCCGGCCGCCTTCGGCCGTCGTTGACGGATCGGGGACCGGCTATAACTTTCAATACCGCCGGCCACTATGATATCTGCCGCGCCCGATGCGACCCGTGCGGCGGCAAGGCCGACCGCATCCAGGCCACTGCAACATTGTGTGTCGATCGTTGTTGCACCGATCGCCTCGGGAAGGCCCGCCGCGAGGGCTACGACCCGCGCCGGGTTGCCGCCGCCGTAAAGCGCATTGCCGAGAATGACGTCATCGACTTGCTC
This sequence comes from Alphaproteobacteria bacterium, assembly GCA_021774435.1. GTDB lineage: Bacteria > Pseudomonadota > Alphaproteobacteria > UBA8366. The sequence goes on along the minus strand of JAJFJB010000285.1, from coordinate 24,708 downwards.
CGCCTTGAGCTGTGCATCTGCAAGCGCCCGCCGAATGACAGGAGCGCCCAGCTCGGAGACTTCCAGGCCGGACAATCCGCCACCACGCGGGGCGACAGGTGTGCGGCGGCCGGCGACGATGAAAGCCTTGTTCATGTCCAGGGCTCCAAAGCGCCGGCTTCGAGGTGTTGCCGCAGTTTTGGGAAATCAGTCTTGTGAGAGACCGTCAACGGCCAGTCGGATGTTTGAAATAATTTCGCCGGCAATTTGTGAACGGGTAAATGGTCGCGGCACCAGGCAATCAGATCGCGCCGTGTCGTGGTTTTTGGGGCACCCGGCTTCAAGACAGCGATGAGCCGTTGTCCACGGCGCTCATCCGCGCTGCCGAACACAGCGGCATTCGAGATAGCCGGGTGTGCAAGCAGCGTCGCTTCTATCTCTTCGGGATAGACATTTTTGCCGGATATCAGAACCATTCGGTCGGCGCGGCCAACCAAATACAGATATCCGCCTTCGTCTACATACCCTAGGTCACCGACGCAGATCGCGTTGCCGTTGCGCTGCAATGTCGCCTGTTCGGCAAGGGCGTAGTCGATAAAGGTGAGCGCGCTATCGGCGAAGACACGGCCAATTTGCCCTGGTCGGCATTCCTTGCCCTCGTCATCTAGAATGCGCAGGCGCACGCCGGGAAAGGCCTTGCCGACCGATCCTGCTGGCGCCTCTCCGTCGCGGGCGGCACTGACATAACTCTGTTCGGACGTACCAAAAAACTCACAAATTTCCGCTCGGGGGAAGACCGAACGAAGCTGCTCTTTCAAGGAATCGGGGAGCTTGGCGCCTGACGATAGAATAAGACGGACAGTCTGAAAGGACTCGCCCTTGGAGGCGGCTACCATTGCGTCGTATTGCGTCGGAACGCCGTAGACGACGGTTGCTCGGCGGTCCCGGACCTGGCTCAAAACCCGGTCGGGTCTGAACGAACGAAAAAAAATCGTATGGCAGCCGGCGTATAGGCCACGGATCACGGCATATAGAAAGAGGGAGTGGGCCAGGTTTCCCGGCGCGACGAGAACGTCCTGTTCGCTAAAGGCGAAGAGTTCCTGATCGCCACGGAAACTTTCAAGCCAGGAAATTTGATCGCGCTGGAAGCCCTTCGGCATGCCGGTCGAGCCAGATGTAAATCCGGTATAAAAGGGGAGCGCCGTGTCCGATGGGGGCAATGCGACTCCTGAACTATCGGCGGAACCGACGACATCGGTGACGATCTTCTCGATTGATTGGTACGCGTCGTTCAGCAGAACCGTTGCCGCCGTTGTTTGCACCGTCGTTGCGGTGACCAGCAGATCCGGCTGCAGGGCATGGAGGACGTTCTGCGCGGTACTTGATGGCCAATCGGCGTCCAGAAACTGAACGTCCTTGCCCACGCAGACGCCGGCCAAAAAAAACAGAACGAGGCTCGGTGCGTTTGGCAGCAGAAGCCCGATTTTAGTTCCAGGAACGGTTGCCTCGAGAAATTTTGCGAGGGATTCGACCGAGTCAGTAAGTTCGCCCCAGGAAAGCGAGACCCCTTCGAAAGACAATGCCTGTTGTTCGGGTATCGCGGTGCGCTGTCGGGAAATCGCATCGAAAATGCTGTCTTCGAAACGTTGCAAAACTCAAGATTTCCCCTTGCACGGCCACCATGGCATGCTTCCGAGACAAACTAGCCCGTTGGAAGCAATGCGGAAAGTGGCTATACGGCGCCGCCGCAGCCCGCCATACCGAATTCGAGTTTCGATAAGAGATTGATCGCCCGCGCGTGATTTCCTTTGGCGCTTCGTTCGAGCCAGTGCCGTGCCGTGTCGCAATTCTTCGGAACGCCCGTGCCTTGCAGATACATGACACCCAGGAGAAATTGCGAGGTCGAAATATTGGCGTTTGCCGAACGGCGGAGGAGTTTTTCCGCTTCCGCCGCGTTTTTTCCGACCCCGTTACCCGAAAGGTAAAACCAACCCAGCATGCCTGTCGCAGCGGCCTCTCCTTTGTCTGATGCTTGGCGCAACCAGGGCACCGCGTCACGGAACCGTTTTTCTTTCGCCAGGAGCATGCCATAGAGCGATGCGCCTTTCGCGTCGTTCTGTTCCGCGGCGCGGCGTGCCCAGGCGGCGGCACGTTTGTGATTGGGCGCGATGCCTTTTCCCATTTGCAGCATGGTGCTGAGCAGGACCTGCGCCTTGGCGTAGTCTTGAGAGGCCGCATGCCTTAAGGCTTCTATTGCCTTAGTCGTGTCCTTGGTTACGCCTTGGCCTTTCAGGTGCAGGAGAGCCAAATAGAAATGACCGGACGGATCGTCCTGCGCGGCGGCCCGTTTAATCCAGCGTGCCGCGGCTGCGTTGTTTTTGGCAACGCCAAATTCGCCCTTTAGAAACATCAGGCCGACTACGACCTGACCGCGTGCGCTACCGGCTTCGGCTGCGCGTTGAAACCAGTGGCCGGCTTCAATGGTATTTTTCTCGACGCCGCCCGCGCCCCGCAAATAGAGAAGGCCCAACAACAAAGCAGAGGGCGCGTCATTTGCTTCGGCTTTTTCCCGTAACGCCTTTTCGATCACGACGCCTTTATTTGCGGTTTCCGTCCCGCGCAATGCATCGGCAATGTTGGGTGTTTTCGGATTGGCAGGATTGTCCTCCGTGATGGTGAAATCATTCTCACGGCGTTGCTTGGACAGCGCTTCGAGCTTTTTGTTTGCCTTTGCGTATCCTTTTGCGGCCGCTAATTGATAAAGCCGCACGGCTTCGGCGGTATTCTTTGCGACACCGCGGCCCAGCTCATGCATCAGTCCAAGATAATACTGCCCACGGACATCCTGCTTGTCGGCAGCCTGTTTGAATAATTCGGCGGCTTTCGCGTCATTTCGCGCCACGGCTTTCCCGCGAGCGTATAGAAGCCCAAGCGCGACGTTGGCTGGTCCATGTCCCTTGGCGGCCGCGCGGCGAAACCACATTAGCGCCGTCTTCGTGTTATGTGAGACGCCGGCACCTTTCAGATACATATGACCGAAGATCGCTTCCGCGGCGGCATTGCCTTGTGCCGCCGCGCGGGCGATCCACTTTTCCGCAAGCGCGAGGTTCTTCTCAACGCCACGACCGAGCAGATAGAGGCGGCCAAGCCGTTGCTGCGCGATGGCATTGCCTTGCTCTGCCGCTTGTTCATAGAGGCGCCGTGCGGCCGTGAGGTCCTTGGGCACACCGCGGCCACGCTCATACATCAGGCCCAGCGCCGTTTGCGCCTGCTCCAAGCCGAGGTCAGCGGCGTCCCGGATATGTTTGGCGGCGGTCTCGTAATCCTTCGGAACGCCTTGTCCCGTCGCATATTGCAGGCCGAGATTATAGGACTCGTAGGCCGTACTGGGCGGTTGCACGGTGACGGTTGTTTCAGGTGTGGCCGTCTGCGTCGTCAGGCAGCCATTCAAACCGAGAGCGGCGGCGCCGACTAGTATTCCCACGATCACGGTTCGCAAGGCGCCGCTGTTTCTGCCAAAGCATTTCATAGCGCGCCGATTATACTATGGCTAACTGTATGGGTGGCGGATTAAATCGACTGCGCAATCTCCACGACATCTCGCGTGCGAGTGACCCGGTCCTCCCAGCAGCGGTCGAATTCCGCGATCAGTTCCCTAATCGCATCGGAATTCGAAATGGCGTCGGCCGTGGCACGATCCGGGAATTCATAGAAGGCGAGATGATGCAACGGGTTGAGACTGCTCCAGCCGCGCCTGGCGCTCAGCGAATTGAAGGCGCGATGCGCGTCGGGCAAATGCTCTGTTTCGTACCAATGGTCGAACGCGTCCCGTTCACTCTTGGGAACTTCGGCTCTGACGATGAGAAAGGCGGACATGGGCGGCTCCTAAGAGTTATTTGGCGTGTGCCTAATTTGGACGGAATTTCGGTAATGTCACTTCTTCCGTGATGTCGTCGAACACGACTTCGACTTCCATGCCGATCGCGACGGTCTCCGGATCGCAGTCGACGATATTGGTCATCATGCGCGGTCCTTCCGCCAGTTCGACGATGGCCAGCACGAAGGGCAGCTTGTCGGCGAAGCCCGGATGCGGCGCGCGATGGTTGACGGAAAACGAATACACCGTGCCTTTCCCCGACGCCTCGAGCCATTCCAGATCGCTCGACAGGCAATGGCTGCAGACGCCGCGCGGATAGAATTGATGTTCGCCGCATTCCGTGCAGCGCTGCAGGACAAACCGGTGCTCACGCGCCGCGTCCCAATAGGGGGCGGTGTCCTGATAGGGTCGTGGTAGTGGTGGCAAGGTCATGATCAGTCCCTCCCCAAGATTATCGTTCCGGTGGAAGACAGCACGCCGCCGGTCCCGTTGCACAAGGCGATCTTCGCATCCGGCACCTGCCGCGGGCCGCCGTCGCCGCGCACCTGTCGCGTGCCTTCGATGACGGTGAAGATGCCGAACATGCCCGGATGGGTGTAGCTGAGTGCGCCGCCCTGGGTGTTCATCGGGAAATCGCCGCCCGGCGCGGTGCGCTGGTTGGCGACGAAGGCGCCGCCCTCGCCCTTCTTGCAGAACCCCAGGCTCTCCAGAGTGAGCAGTACGGTGATGGTGAAGCTGTCATAGATTTCCGCCACGTCGATGTCGGCGTGGGTCAGTCCGGCGCGCTCGAACGCCAGCTTGCCGGAGATCGCGGCTGCCGTCTGGGTCAGGTCGGGCATTTGGCTTATCATGCGGTGCGTATGCGCCTCCCCGGTGCCGAGCACGCGCACCGGCTTTGATTTCAAATCCCGCGCCCGCTCCAGCGAGGTCAGCACGACCGCGCCGCCGGCATCCGTGACCAGACAACAGTCCAGCAGATGCAGCGGCGAGGCAATCACGCGCGAGTTCATCACATCGTCGATGGTGATGCGGTCGCGCATATAGGCCTTCGGGTTCATCGAGGCCCAGTGCCGCGTCGCCACCGCAATCTCCGCCAACTGCTCGCTGGTTGTGCCATATTCATGCATGTGACGTTGCGCGGCCAAGGCATAGCTGCCGACTGTGGACACCCCGTAGGGCTCTTCGAACTGCGAAGGCCCGAAGACGTCGGTCGACGCCGACACGGGCCCGCCTCTGCCGCCGCGGTCGGAGATGTTGGTGCTGCCATGGCAGATCAGCGCCACGTCGCACAGCCCCGTCGCAATCGCCATCGCGGCGTGTTCGACATAGGCGACGAAGGACGATCCGCCGATCGAAGTCGAGTCGGTGAAGCACGGCGTGATGCCCATATATTCGGCCATCATCATGGTCGAGAATTGGCCACCCTCGGTGATGATCGTGGTTAGCAGCCCATCGACGTCCTTGACCGTCAGTCCGGCCTCATCCAGCGCCGCCCGGCTCGCCTCCGCCGAAAGCTGGAACTTGGACTTGTCCGGTACTCGCCCCAGATCCGATTCCGCAACTCCGACGATCGCCACGTCGCGCAGTGCATTCGCCACAGCGTGCCTCCCTACATCGTTATTCCTATTGCAATGCTAGCCGCTGGGAGGCGGCGAGAGAATAGTCTCGCGATGCGATTGTCAGAGGCGGACCAACTTTGCTGTTTTCCTGCTAAGTTACTTCCCGTGGAAACTGAGCGAATGCCAGGGACGGACGACGTGCTCCCGTCTCCAGTTCGCGTAGAGCTTCCGCAGCGACCGTACGTTGCTGAACATACTGCTGACGAGAGGCGAGGCTCAACGCTTGCTCCAGGATGTTTTTACTGACCTCAGGATCGACGAGGTCGGCGGCGGCTTGTCCCAAGACAATCAGGCTCGCGGTCGCGTCGAGTTGAACTCCGTTATAATTCGTGATCTCCGTCGATTGCAAAGCAAGCCGCCACGCGACATCGGGATACCCTTGATAGTGGGCAATGCGAGCTTGGGCGCGGTAAAAATTGGCTTCCATTTTGAGCAAACCGCTCCGTCGTGCAAAGGCAATATGCGGGTCGATCTGTTTGAAGCTGCTCTTAGACGGATCGACCAGGAAGTCGGTGAAGATCTTGCCGACGGCGGTCGCATGCATTTGGTCGTGGTGATCTCCGGATGCGGCGATCGCCAAGGAATCGTTCATATCCCGTAGAGCCAGTTTGTACTCTGCATGGCTGCGATGCAGTTCGGCCCGATGACGTAGAAATATTGACCGTGCCCGGGGCTGAAGGAGGGGATCCTTAATGTTTAGATCCTCTTTTCTTCGCCGTGGTTTTTTGCCGGCGACTCCTTCATCCTCCGAGGAAGGGTCAACCTTGTCATCGCCTAGGATAGCGCGATAGATGTCCAACGCTTCGTCTTTGCGTCCAAGGAAATAGTAGAGTCTTGCAATCCATCCGAGGTTGCGGACCCGTGATGAATAGGGGCCAATTCTCTGCAAAACGTGATCGATCATTTTGAATGTGTCGAGAGCATCGAGAAGAAAACCGCGCTCCATGCGCACCATCGCCAAGTTGGCATGTACGACTGCCCAACGTGTGCTGAACGCACCTTTCGCCCTGGTCTCGATATCGGCGGTTGCGTCTGCGCGGTTCAATGAATTTGTCAGGTTCAGCGCTGTCTCGAAGAACGGATAGGCGTCGTTCAATGCACCATGCACATAAGACGCCATGCCTAGCTCATTGAACAATGACGTCAACTCATGGCCATAAAGAATCCCATTAAGGTCCCATTGTGCCGACGTCACTCCGTCTCTCCAGAATTGGATGTCTTCTTCTTTTCGGAACTCTTTCCATCGGTGCGCTGCCTGGCTTCCCGCGCTGAGCAAATTCGCCATTCGGCTCAAACGAGCCAGATATCCGTCCATGAGGTGCGTGCGCTCGTTATCGAGCTGCAAAGCCCCGGCTTCCTCGCGTTGGATGTTTGGCAAGGAAATCGCGTCCCAACTTGTCCGTAGCAGGCCGTAGGCCGCACGAAGCATGTTTCGCGATGGCGCTCGGCACTCTTCAACTTTGGTATAATAAAGTTTTATCTCGTCGGACTTCGCGCCAGATTTTTTTAGTGCCTTTTTCTGTTCTTTCTCTATTTCCTTTTTCTGTGGACGCCAGTTGGTTTCATCCTCGAGATGACTTAACAAATTGTCGATCGCGCCTGCCGCCAGTCGAAACCCCCTTATTGTTTGTGTTGGCCGGGGTTCGGGTTCACCGGAGAAAGTGGCTGCCAAGAACCTTCGAACGTCGCGTCGAGGATGCGGCGCTTCGCCAAGTCGGCGCAACATGGCGCGACGGGTTCGGCGATGCACAACATAACGCCGTTCTAACGGTTTCTGGGGAGGCGCTGGTTCCCAGCTACGCCTTGGTGCAGGCCGTACAGCAAAAATGAGGTTTAGCCGCGCAAGTTCTCGAAGGATATCGTCAAAAAAATTTACGTAAGTTTCATCTTTAGGAGCGCCAAAACAAGCAACCAAGGTGCGAGCGGTTGCGGGAGACCAGAACAGCGATAGTCGCAAAAGTATTGCCTGCAGGTCTATTTTACTTACGCTAGGCCAGTGTTGTTTTTTGCCGTGCTTGGTCGACGTACCTTTTTCCCACAACGAATTCATTCTACGATGTATGGGTTGTTCGGTTGCGAGGGGCTTATGACCTTGAGCGTCTTCGAATGTCCAGCCCCGCTGCAATTGATCTAGGACCCATTCGATCACTCTAGCCGGACGGTCGTTCCGAGACCGAGCCGAAAGATACGATTCTAAATCCTTTAAAGAATGAACACCACGACAGGCGGCGATTTCCGACCAAGCAATCAAGTCATTATCGCCGCAGGCATTTGCTAGCATTGCCGCGAAGTATCGGTCGAGTACAGAAAGCGGATAAATGTCTCCTTCGAGAAATGTTGCGATTCGGGTAAACAAATCTTCGCAGTCACGATGTGCGCTTTTCCGGTAGACTGTTTTCTTCCTTCCGCCTTTTTTAATTTTTCTGGCGTTAGAAAGGACACGAATAAGTGTTGCATTTTGTGCAACTTGTTGTGCCGATGGGCGGCTAAGACGAACGAGTTGTAAACCGCCAATATCTTCGCCCTTTTCGTTTTCGACATATGCAGAAGGCATAGCAGACCCAAGAAGAACCACCCTGCCACCTTTCGTGTTGCTGCCCTTTGCATATGCTAAAAGAAGTTCGAAGAATCGCGCAATACCGCTGTTAGAAGGCTCTCCTATATAGACCCTGTCCCTTGTCGAAGAAGCAGAAAGCAATTGAGCCGAGCGGCTTGGCTTATTCATCCGTTGCGGTTCCGCTTCACGCAAATTTGTCAAAAGCTGATCGATACCATCGATAACGATCGTTTGGTTTTCCTTGAGATTTGAAAGCGTAACTTCGAATCTGCTAACCGAATCTTCCGGATCAAATAATTTTGAATTTTCAGCCTGTGGCCTGTTTCGTAGAACAATTTGATCGTATAAGTAACCAAGCAATGACTGGAAATCGAACGAAAAATATGTCGTTCCAGAGATCAGTTCGCTACCTTCCTTTATGGCCTTCTTTGTAATTAACTCCTCGACCTGACGCTTTCCTGTTCCGTCAGAACCGGAAATTACAATCAATCGGTTTGCTTTAGTGTCAAGTGCATTTTCGACATTTTTCTTGTTGATTTGCCTTGCCCAAAATGGGTTCGGCCTTAGGAGACTTATTATTCTTTTTGAACAGCCAGAATGTCGAAGATCTATAGAGTATTCGCGCCAAAGAGTATTCGGAGATACCAATGCGTGACGCGTAGTTTGACGTGGCCGATAATTGTATTGATGAAAGGATGTATGAGATAAAGTTTTTACAATTTTGGATTTTTTTTGATCTCGATGTGGTAGCCTGTTTTTTTTCTCTAAGTTATCTCGTGCAGCACCGTATACTGGAAACCGTACTATTGGCGTGTCTCGCCACTTGGTCCACCATTCTTCTTTTTTTATTGCGAGATCTTTTAACTTGTCGACAAATGGCTTGCTAATCTTGTCCTTTAGTTTTTCTCCTTTAAGAACTGTTACATCGAAAAAGATGCTGCGCACACCATAGGTATGATAAAGAAAATTTCGCAAGTCTACCTGAGCGACGAGGGAATCTGGTCTCCTTAAGATGGCGAATAATTCTCGCGGTGTTGGGTGGTTCTCGCGTTCTGCTGCGAGCATGCGCAGAGGCCGAATCACTTCGTTTTCGCTTAGCGCGGTGCCAACAAACAGAAACGCATTTGCGCGGAACATATGCGCTAACGCCAATCGATAAGAACGGTGCGGCTCGTCTTCTTCGCTTGAATAGTATGCGCGTTGATACTCACGATCCGAAACAACTAGCGGTTTCTTTTCCCAATCCCTGCCTTCCGTTATCGGATCATTACCATCCTTTCGCTTTGTAGGCAGTTGTCGGGCCATACCGTGCAGGTGAAGCACGCCGCCTTCACGTCTGTTTGTGCGAGTAGAAAAGTCGATAATCTTATGGATATCTGACTCAGACGGTACAATTGGTTCGCCCGCGATGTCCGGAGCATGTTTCTTCAGTGCGTTGTAAATAGAGTGATCGTAATTGGTGGTAACGAAGCGAGTGATATTGAGCTTGTTGATGATTACATCGAGCGGATCGTGCTCGGGGTAATCAAGTTTTCGTTGGTCTTTAGGTTTTTTTGGCCAGTTGCTCTTCTCGACCAACTCTCGAAATGTTCTGCCAATGAAATGATCAGTGTTCTTTATTCCGCGACTCCGATTTTCGTCGAGCTTGGTTTGGTCCAAGCGGTCCATCAGCCTCTTAGCTTCGCCCAACCAAAGCGTTAGCGAGTCATTCGAAATTAATTTGGGAATATCCTCTGCTTGCTTCAGAATAGGCTCTGCTTTTCTAAGCATAAATGTTTCGGTGTCATTGCCAATTTTACGTTCCCAGAGTTTGTTTGCTTCTCCGATAACGTCTTTGGCGAGCTTACGCCAATCGGGGTATCCATAATTTGCCGATACGCCGGATCCGACAAAAGCAATGACGCGGCCAACATTGAGCGCGCGCGACAGCATATACATCGTGTCCGTCTGCTCGTGTAATTCATTGGTTTTGAAATCATCGCAGGAAGGTCCCTGCATTGGCGGATCATATGGGATTCTATGCGCACCAAAAATTTTCTCGACCCGGATCGGGTCGTTGCTGTCTTTGCTCATAAATGCCTCCCCAGTCTCGGTTAACAGGGCGGCAAACTCATCAAAGCGTTAGCAATCGCACCTGTCCTTTTATTGTCACAACAATATACAACCAAAAGAATTATGTAAAACTCTTGGTTGTGTTTGCTGGGCGGAATGATAGCGATTAGGCCGAATTGTTGTTTCTTACCCGAGTCGCAGAGCATACACATTGTCAGTTCGATGAGGTCGTCAAAGTACGATAGTTTTCGCAACTCGTTGCATTTGACTCCTGCATCGTGCCGATGCCGATTCGTGACCTCATTCCGCCTGTGCTAGCATTCTCCCGCAGGGCGAAGCGCCACCTGAGAATCCCGGGTTACAACGGGCGGCATGGCGCGGCCACGATGCGGCGACGGGGGGGTAGTCTCATGGCATCACCGAACACGCAGCAGTCATATGTTTATGTTGGCCTTGGCGGGGAGACCGCCCCGGGGCGGCCGGTGGATACCGGGCTATACCGGCTTGGCGACGGTGGCGAAGGCTGGGAGCGCCTGTCCACAGGACTGCCCAAGGCGCCGGCGATTCGGGCGCTGACCGTGCATCCGAACCAGCCCAACGTAGTCTACGCGGGCACGCAGGAAGGGCCGTACCGCAGCACCGATCACGGCGATCATTGGGAAAAGGTGGGTGTGCCCGACCGCGGCCAGCCGGTCTGGTCGTTTCTGTTTCATCCGCATGATGCGGACGTCATCTATGCCGGATACGAAAATTGCGAGATCTATCGCAGCATCGATGGCGGTGCGCGGTGGGAGCGGCTGCCCGTCAGCGTGAACTTCCCCGACATCACAACGGCGCCGGGCGCCAACCCGGTCAAGCGCGTGCTGATGATGGCGGCGAGTGAGAGCGATCCGGATCTTTTGTATGGCGCGATTGAAGTCGGCGGCATCATCCGCTCGGAAGATGGTGGCGAGAGCTGGGAAAATCTCAGCCACGGCCATTATGTGAATGACGACACCGTCGATATGCATGGCGTTTTGGCGAGCCGGTGGCGTCCGGGGGTGATTTACAGTATCGGCCGTGCCGGGATGTTCCGCAGCGACGACGAAGGTGATCATTGGGGCCATGTGCCGCTCGAACCGCTTAATGCCAAGGGTCAGATTTATTGCCGCGATATCCGAGAGGTGCCGGGCAATCCGCGCAAAATCTGGGTTTCGGCGGGCGCCGATTTCCGGAGCGATACCGGTCTACTGCTGTACAGCCGGGATGGCGGCGACAGTTGGGACCGGATCGAAATGGGACACATACCCGGCGATACGATGTTCAAGCTGGCCTTCGACGAGCGGCGCCCAGACTGCATGTCCTGCGCCACTAATGGCGGCGAAGTGTTTTCCAGCCATGATTCCGGCGAAAGCTGGCAGGCGCATCCGCCGTTGCCCGAAGGCCGGTTGATCTATTCGCTTGCTCGGGCGTGAGACATGTTCTTTGACTTGAACGACGAACAGAAAGAGTTGCGGGAGCGCTGCGAGGCGATGGCGGCGGATTTCGCGACGCGGGCGAGCGACCATGACCGCGACGCAAGCCATCCGCAGGAGAACTATGACAGGCTGCGGGAAGAAGGCTTTTTGGCACTGAACATTGCCAAGGAATGGGGCGGCAGTGGCGCTGGGTTGTTCGATCACACGCTTGCCTTCGAGGCGCTAGGCAAGGGCTGTCCGGCAACGGCGCTGGCCTTCAACATGCACGCCTCGATGGTCGGACCGCTAACGGAGAGCGATTATGTCCCGAAAGAGAGCAAGGAATTCATCGCCCAGCTCGCGGTCGACGAAGGCAAGATGATCGCCGGCAATTTCTCCGAGGCGACCAGCACGTCGCTGATCGGTGAGCGTCATCTCGGCACGATGGCGAGGCGCGCGGACGGCGGCTGGCGCATCACCGGGCGCAAGATGTTCGCCTCGATGTTGCAGGCCGCGGATTTTTGCGCGGTGCTGACCTATCCCGAAGGCGCGACCGACCCCAGAGCCGGGCTTTTTGTCCTGATTCCGACGGAGACGGAAGGGCGCAGCGTTATTGAGAATTGGGATACGCTCGGCATGCGCGCCACGCGCAGCGACTCTCTCGTTCTGGAAGATTGCTGGGTGCCGGAACGCAACGGGCTGTATGAAACCGACAATATTCAGCCTTTCCGAAGCGACCAGGCGCATTGGTTCTGGGCGTCGTACACTCCGGTCTATCTCGGCGTGGCAGCGGCGGCACTCGACGAAGTCGTCAACGTCCTACAGAACCGCCAGCCGCCGGGCTATACGCAATCGCTCGCCTATCATCCCGATGTGAGGCGCAAGGTGGCGGAAATGACCGTCGATCTGGAGGCTGCCCGGCTGATTACCTACCAGTCGGCCTGGATGGTTGATCGTCAGGGCCCGACGTCGGACAGCCTCGCCGCGATGTTCCGGGCAAAATACAGTGTCGGTGAAGTGTGCAGCCGGATCACACGCACGGCGTTGCAGCTCGGCGGCGCGCACGCGATCTTCAAGGGCTCCCGCCTCGAACAATTGTTCCGCGACGGCGCGCTGGCGCCGATCATGGCGCCGCAGGCGGATTTCTGCCTGCACAATATCGCCCTGCACGCGCTCGGCTTGGAAGCCGACGATATCGTGTCGCCGCTGAAACCGATTGAGAAGGACAGGCCATCACCCGCGTTTTAGGGTCGAGTGAGAAAGGGGTGAGTTGAATGAAACGCACGCAATACGCTTCCGATTACCAAAAATCGCGTTCTTACGCGCCCGCGGTTGTGACTGAAGGGGGACGAATTGCGTGGCTTGCAGGCATCCTGGCGACGGAGGATGAGAACGGCCGTTCGCTGACGAATGATTTCCGCGGGCAAGTGCATTGCGTCTTTCGAAAGATGGCGGCGCAGATGGAGGAGGTCGGCGGCACCCTCGGCGACATCGTGACGATGACCGGATACATCACGGAAGTGAGCGATAATTCCGACTTTGTCGACGTCAGAAAAGAATACTTCCAGCAAGACCAATATCCCGCTTCCACACTCGTGACGGTGAAAGCCTTGAACAGGCCCAATGCCCTGGTTGAAATCACGGCGACGGCTGTGTTACCCGAAGCGTAACACGCCAAGGCGCGCCTTGGGCCAACCGTACTGCCGGTTCACGGTGGCCCTAAAGAAGGAAAAATAACGATGCCGCATGCCGCAATTTTCCGTCGCCACGGCGCAAAGCCGGAGGACAAGGCGCAACTGCTGAATGCGGTCAATCGCGCGATGATCGAGGTCCTGAAAGTACCGGAAGACAGTCATCCGGTACGGCTCAACGAGTACGCCGCCGACACGTTTCTTATCCCCGAAGGGTGTTCAGATAGTTTCACGCTTATTGAAGCGACCCTGTTCACCGGACGGACGCCAAAGACAAAGAAGGCGTTCTTTCAGGAGATCGTCGAACAATTGGGCGGCCTTGGCGTCGACGCCGAAGATATTCGTGTCATCATATACGATGTGCCGCGCGAGAATTGGGGGCTGAAAGGCGGCCAGCCGGCATCGGAAATCGATCTCGGATTCGAGGTCGAAATCTAGGGGCCGCCAGAGGCTCCCAGTAGCCGAATACGGTTTCGGTTGATGGTGGAATAAGCGGCCCTTCACGGCGTCGCATCCTTTGCCTAAAGTTAGCTTTGCCGAGAAGGAAAGCGCAGGCGATACCCATGACCTCTTTCGCTGATGACGATGAAGATAGCGCGCGCCCAAAATCCCTGCGTCTTTATCTTCCGGGGCCGGTCACCACGGACCCGCGTGTGCGTCAGGCGATGGCGCGGGACTGGGGGGTGTGGGATGCGGAGTTTCGGGCGCTCACCGAGCGGGTTCGCAAATATATTTTGAAGGTCGCCGGTGTTGAGCAGACTCATGGCTGCGTGCTCGTGCAGGGTAGCGGTTCGTTCGGGGTAGAGGCCATGGTGCAGACCTTCCTGCCACGCGACGGCCGGCTTCTGATCCCGGTCAACGGCAAGTATGGCGAGCGCATCGTCTCTATCTGCGAAAAACTGGGACGGGACCACGTGGTCCTCCACTTCCCACAAGGCGAGGCCGTCGACCCGGTGGCGGTCGACAAGGCGTTGGCGGCGGACACGGCCATCACGCATGCGATCCTGGTGCATTGCGAGACCAGCGCCGGCACCATCAATCCGCTCGAGGAGATTGCGCGCATCATCAAGGCGCGCGGCCGGAAGGTTTTGATTGATGCCGTCAGCACCTTTGGCGCATTCGACCTGGATGCTAAGCGCCTCGGCTACGACGCGTTGGCCACGTCGCCGAACAAATGCTTCGAGGGGGTGCCCGGCTGTGCCATCGTCGTCGCGCCTGTGGAAGTGTTGCGCGGCGCCACCGGAAACGCCCAGTCCCACAGCCTGGACCTCGCCGATCAGTGGTCCCAATTCGAGGCCACTGGCCAGTGGCGTTTCACGCCACCGACCTTCGTCATGGCGGCGTTGGGCGAAGCCTTGCGGCTGCACGAGGCTGAAGGTGGCAGTGCCGCCCGCCTGGATCGGTACCGGCGCAATCATCAGGCCTTGGCGGACGCCATGGAAGGACAGGGGTTCGTGCCGCTTGTGCCGCGCGCCGAGCAGGCGCCCGTCGTCATCAGCTACAGAGATCCGGCCGATCCGTGTTTCGATTTCGGCCGCTTTTATACGGGCCTGCGGGATTTGGGCTTCATGATCTATCCCGGCCATTTGACGGAGATCCCGACATTCCGCGTGGCCTGCATCGGTGCCCTGAACCCCCAGGATATGCGCGACGTGGCCGATGCCATCCGGCAGGTCTGCAACGAGATGGGAATAACGGATTTTGCCCCGGCGCCGCTGCTCTAAATTAGTTAGTCCTCCAACCCGCGCCGATACAAAGAAGGAGAAGCGGCGTGCCCATAAATCATGAAATGCGCCCGGCATGGCGGGATGTCGCACACCGTGTCGGCCTTCTCATTCCGTCTTCCAACAGTCAGATCGAACCGGAATATTACACCGTCATGCCATCCTCGGTCAGCGTTCATACTGCACGCCTGACATTGGTGGAGGTGAGCGACGCCGGCTTTGCCCGCCAGGATGACGATGTCGTGGCGCAGTCACGATTGCTGGCAACCGCCAATGTCGATGTGATCCTCTATTGCATTACGTCCGCGAGTTTTTTCATCGGCCTCGATTACGATGCCCAGCTCAAGCAGCGTATCGAGACGGAGACCGGGACACCGGCCTTGATTGCCGCCCGGACGGTGATCGATGCCTTGCGCGCGCTTGATGTGCACCAGATTGCGGTGGCAACCCCTTTCGTGCCGGAAGGAACGGACCGCGCCCGGCATTTCCTCGAAGCAAATGGTTTTGATGTATTGCGGGCAAAGGGGCTCGGCTACACGGACAACTATTCCATTGCCCGGATCGACACGGAAACCGTGCGCAAGCTGGTGCGTGAGGTCGACACGGACGCCGCCGAGGCGATCCTCATTCCCGGCGGCAACATGCCGTGCCTCTCGGTTGTCGAGGAAATGGAAGCGGAACTGGGCAAGCCCATCGTGACCACCAATGCGGCGGGAATCTGGGCCTTGCTGCGTACTCTCGGCGTCGTCGATCCCCTGCACGGCGCCGGTCGGCTGCTTCGGGATCATTTGGCGGCGTGATGCATGGTCACCTTAACGTGGTCCTAGCTCAGGAAAAATGGCGAAGTCTGGAAGGACGAGCATGCCTGCCGCGAGGTTTTTTAACTGGGGGCCGGTGTTAGTCGTCGAGCAGTTTAAGCACGGTGCCAGTGCCAACGAGCCGGTAACCTTCTTGAATGTGCCATTCACGCCCTGCGTATATTTCTGGCTTGGTTTCCAGTGAAATGACAAGGGTCATCACTTTTCTGATTGCGTCACCTGGCTTAACTTTTTCGCCTTCGGCTAGGTCGATGAATCCGAGGCACATGGTTTTGTTTTCGCGCCCAAAGAAGTTATGGTTTGGGCGATAACTACTTTCCCCTTGTAGGGGGTGTGCTGCGGCCACCTTCTCTTGCTGTCAGAAAACGAATGCGTGCCTCTACTTTGACCAAAGTATCAGTCATTCCGAAATAGAAATATCTCGTAGTAGTCGTCTTGGAAAGTATCGCGTTCGGATCTTAATGGTAGAGAGGAAGGCGGCAGCATGACCCGTTCCATGCGAAATCGACTAACAACTCATCGAACATCCGTTGCAATTCCGCCGTGTCGGTTGTCGTCGTCAGTGCGAGCATTATCAGGATGCGCACCTTCGGACGAAAGACCGTTACCTTTGGAACGTATCAGAATCGCTTGGAACGCCAAGCGCGTCGCGGCTAGACTGATGCATATCTGACAAAGAGTGGTCGACATGAAAGAGCCTTTCCTTAATTCCTCATCAGAAAATCTGGCGAATCGGTTCACGGCAATATTCGGTGAAAACGTTGCATTCGAAAGCCCCCTCGCGGCCAGCGGCATGGGCGCGCGTGTATCGGGTATCGATCTGAGCGTGCCGCTTCGTCCGGCACAGGTTGAGCTTCTCTTGGACACGCTTAGCCATGTCCGCCTCCTGACCATCGCCGGACAGGATCTGGACCGGTTTTCGCTCGCCTCGTTCGAGCGCTTCGCGAATCATTGGGGTGCACCGGTTGCGCATCCTTCGAATTTCTTGCGTGGTGGAAAGCCGGCGCAGCAGGATGGCGCAAGCGACGGCGCCATCGAATACGTACCCTATGCGGACCGACGGGTCGCCGACGCCGATACCGTTCTGCCGGGTAAGGTTGCGTGCCTGGCGCACGAGTCGCCGGCGGTGCTCGTCGCGACCAATCTGCTCGGCCAGGATGACCGAAAAGAATTCCGTCTGAAGGATGGCGGCACATGGCACACCGATATCGAATACGAACCGTTGCCCATCTATGTGTCGATGTTCCTCGCGCACCACGTGCCGGTGGCGCGGGACGCGCCAAACGGGCAATGGATCGAGCCCCCGACCAATTCGGCACCGGCGCCCTACTTTCCCGGTTCGGCCGACGAACTCATGGCATTGCGAAAACGCCTGCCGTTGAATGGCGAAACCGCCTTCGCAGATACGGCGGCTGCGTTCGCGGCGCTGCCAGCGAAAGAGCAGTCGAAGCTCGAGGCGGTTCGGGTCCGCCGGCGCTTGAACGCGGAAGACGAAGGTTGGCTCGCACCGCTTGTGCGCGTGGATCCGCGCTCGGGCATCAAATCGCTACATAGTCCGATCTGGGCGTCCCGGCCCGGCGTCCGTCCGCCGATCGGAGTGGATGGTATGTCGCCGGAGGAATCCCGCGTGTTTCTTGACGGTTTGGAAAAACACATCCTGCGGCCGGAATTCCGTTATGACCACATGCACGCGCCGGGCGATGTGACTATCTGGAACAATTACATGTCCGTGCACACCTCTCCGCCAATCAAAATTGGCGTCAAAAGACCGGAAGATGCGCGCTTGTTATACCGGCTGAGTTGCAAGGGCGCGCCGTCTCCCGTTTTACCACGGGACGATGACCCGGCATGGATCGCCGAGCACATCGCAAGCGGCTACCGCTCGCCGGAGGCCATCGTCGGCTCGGCAGGTTAGCGACCCCCGCTGGCAAACAATATGTCCCGTTCGGAAGATACCGCGGCGGGGCCCAATCGGTTCCGGTCGCCTCAATATGTATCGAACACCCGTTGCAATTCAGCGGCGTCGTTTGTCTTCGTCAGCGCCAGCATCAAAAGGATACGCGCCTTTTGCGGTGGCAGATTATCGGCCAGTACGGCGCCAGGCGCACGGCGTGACGGGACGTTGCCGACTCTGCCGCTGCCGGCGCGGGTACTTTGCACAATGGTGATCCCTTTTTCCGCCGCCGCGCACAGTGCCTCGAACTCCGCCGGAGTGGTGTAGCCGGGCGCCATCGCGCCGACGACGATGCCCTTGGCACTCGCCGCGACCAGCGCTTCGATGATCGTGCCGTCGGCGCCGGCATAGGTCAGGGAGATGTCGACACGGGGCAATTCGGTGAGGCCGCGCACGTCGAATTCGGTGTCCGGCATACGGCGTCGCTCGGGCATGCGGTAATAGGCGATCTTGTCGAAATCGGCATGGCCCAGCAGGCCGAAGTCCGGGCTCTTGAACGTTTGCAGGCGCAGGGTCGAGGTTTTGGTGACGTCGCGCGCGCTGTGGATTTCATCATTCAGAATGGCGAGCGCGCCGCGTCCCCGGGACGCGGGGTCCTTCGCCACCCGGATCGCATTGACCAAATTCATGCCCGCATCGGTGCCAAGCCCGCTGGCCGGTCGCTGTGCCCCGACGAGTACGACCGGGATATCGACTTGAACAGAGAGGTTCATGAAATAGGCGGTTTCCTCCAACGTCGCGGTGCCGTGCGTGATGACGATGCCGGCGAGTGAAGGATCCTCCGCGACCAGTTCATGAATCTTGGCGTTGATCTCAAGCCACTCGGCCGGGCCGATTGCCGTGCTGGGCATCGCGCGCAACCGCACCGGCACGACGTCCGCCTGCTCCAGAGTTTCCGGAAAGGCGTTGAGCAGTTCGTCGACCTGATAGATCTTGCCGTTCTCGGCATAGCGGACGATGTCGAGACTGTTACGGCCCACCGATGAAATCGTGCCACCCGTGCCGATCACCGCGACACGCGGTTGTCCGTTGCTCATGTCGACCCTCCCCAAATTTGCGCTGCCTTGCGCGCGCAGTATAGCAGGCGACGCTTGCTCCGCCTAAATTCACCCCAACATTTTGCTTGGTGGAGACCAAGAAAACCCGAAATGTATGCATGGGGAGAATGCGTAATTCTAGGCATGCAAAGCGTGCCTGTGTTACTTACACGGTCGTGCAAGCCAACCCGAATTATTGGAAATCACCTTGTTCTCGATTCTTGTAAGCAACCCCAAGGGCGGTTGCGGGAAGACGACCCTCTCCACCAATCTGGCCGCTGCCTATGCCAATCGGAACCGCTCGGTTTGGCTCGCCGATGCCGACCGGCAGCAAACCAGTCTGAGCTGGCTGTCGCGCCGGCCCCGCACCGCGCCGGCGATCAAAGGGCTCAATTGGGGTAAGGATTTGGGCGATCCACCGACCAAGAAAAAAGGCGTGCTGGTAATCGACGCACCAGCGGCGATCCGCAGCAAGAAGACGGAAGCCCTAGTTGCGCTCGCCGATGTTGTCGTGGTCCCGGTCATGCCGTCCATTTTCGACCAGGAGACGACGGCGGCCTTTTTGAACCAGCTCAAAACGCTAAAGCCGATTCGTAAAAACAAGAAAGTGGTGGCCGTGGTGCGCAACCGATTGCGGCGCAAGACCCGTGCGGCGACTAGGCTCGATTTGTTCATGGTCGGCAGCGGGCATCAGGATCTAGGCGGCCTGCCGGACCGGGCGATCTATACGGAACTGTCGGCGCATGGGCTTGGTCTCTTTGACCAGCACACGCAAGCGGCGGCCGCGCTGCAATCCGATTGGAAACCGCTACTCGATTTCATCGACGACGCGGCTTAAGGCACGCTAACGGCTGTTAAGGGCAATACGGCGCCTGGTCGCCGGGGCAGCGATGGATCACGGCGTATTCGACGCTTTCCGCCCGTAGTCTGTAGTTCCTCCCCGCGCCCGGTGCGGATGCCAGATCGAGAAAGGCCTGATGGCTCGGATACCAGGCGGCGAGAACTTCATCAAGCGGCTGATCGCCGACGGCCTGACCAAACACCGGATGCCGCCACAGGATCTTGCCACCGACAGCGGGTAGAAACGCTTCTAGCCCGGCAATGTAGTCGCGATGCAGACCGTTGCCCGGAAAGCCTGCGCTCGGCTTATAGCGGTTCAAGTTGAGCATCAGCACGGGTGGATCCTCGGTGCCGGCGGCGATGGCCTTGATAATCTCAAGCTCCGCGTCGTTGCGGGTCAGGTGCGGCGGTAGCATGGCGTCTCTCTCGGTTACAGCTTCGGCCAGATGTCGGTCATGAAATGTCGCATCGCGTTGTCATGCTCCGCGACGTCACCGGTGCTAACGCTGACGATGATCTCATCAAGTCCCGCGTCGCGGTAGGCCCGCATGGTGTCGACGATGTCATCGTCCGTCCCGGTCAGAGCCGTGCGGTCCTGCACCGGCGCGCTTGGCGGTTTGCCGGTGAATTTCATCGGTACGGTGATGGAATAATGCAGCTTGGCTGGGTCGCGTCCCGCCGCCTCGGTGAGCGCGTTGATCTTCTCGCGGCCCGCCGCGAACTGAGCCGGGGTCTGTCGTAGTGTGTGCCAGCCATCACCGATGCGCGCGGTGCGGCGATGCGCGGCGGGGCTCGAGCCGCCGACGAGGATCGGCGGGTAGGGTTTCTGGTAAGTCTTCGGAGAGAATTTCAGGCCGCTATAGCGGTAGAACGGGCCGTCATGTTCCGGCGTTTCCTGTGTCCACAAGGCCTGCAGCGCGTCCAGCATATCGTCGGTGCGCTTGCCACGCGTGGTGAACTCGACGCCAAGGTTTTCGAATTCGTCACGTGTCGTGGCGACGCCGATCCCGAAATCGACCCGCCCATAGGAGAGCTGATCGAGTGTGGCGATCATCTTGCCGAGCCGCGCCGGTTCATGCCAGGGAAGCACGAGAACCGACGTGCCGAGACGGACCGTCTTGGTCGCGACCGCGATGGCGATCAGCACCGTCAGCGCGTCATGATAGGGTTTGTCGCCGAGCCGCTCCGCCACATAGGCCGAATGGAACAGATGTTCGCGCACCCATACGCTGTTGAAGCCCAGTGACTCTGCCGTCACCGCCAGCGTGATCAGATCGTTCGGATCCTCGACGCCGTAATTGTTGGGTATGCCAAAGCCTACTTTCATGACGTGTCCTCCCCATCGCCGCTGATGTGCCATTGCAAAAGAGCATTAGGATAGGGATCGGTCCACGCGACATCAAATGCCGCCGGCCTCCGTGCCGAGCCACGCCTCCACCGCGGCGGCGCCGGCTGCCTTTACTGCCGGTGGCGCGCCGCTGTGTTCGAACGATGTGCGGGCTAGAGCGGCAATCTGTTTATCGTCGAGGCCCATCCGGGTGCGGCAGAGTTCAAACTCGTCGATGAGATCCGGGCCGAATAGGAGCGGGTCGTCGCTGCCGATGTCACACGGCACGCCGGCTTCCAGAAGCCGGGGCAGGGGATGCGCCTCGATCGTGGGAAAAACGCTGAGCTGCAGGTTGGAACTCGGGCAGACGTCAAGGCAGATGCCGTCGCGTGCCAGTCGGTCGACGAGGGCCGGATCCGCCGCCGCCAGCACGCCATGCAAGACCCGGTCGGCACCCAGGCAATCGAGTGCGCCCGCCACCGACGCCGGCCCGCCGCCGGGAAAGGGCGCGATCTCGCCGGCATGGGGGGCGGAAAGCAGGCCCGCCTCGGCGGCGCCGATTCGGAATGCGTCGGCGAAGGGCTCCGGTGGGTAGCCCTGCTCGTTGCCGTGCAGCCCCAACGCGACGATGCCGGGATACCGGCCCTCGAAAGCGGCCATTCCACTCTCGATAAAATGTTCGCCGACACGCACCAAAGCGGTCGTAATCCGGGCCCTTTCGAGACCCTGTTCTGGGGGCATGGAACGGTCGATCGCCGCCATATAACCGATCCCGACGCCCGTGGCCCGACTTGCCGCCTCTGCTGCCGCGAGAGCGAAGCGCCAGCCTTCCGCCTGGGTGTCGAACAGGCGGTGCGGGCTGTCCTCGCGCAAGGCACAGTACCGATCAGCGTCAAAGGCGGGCTCGATCCACCACGCGCCCTGCGCCGCCGCGTCCTCCGCCACTTCGAGAATCAGCCGGGTCAGATCGTCCCGCGTGCGGATGCAATGACAGGCGGCCCAGTACAACTGGTTGAAGCCGCCGAAATTGGCGAACCGCTTGCCGCGTGTATCCGCAGGACGGTCGATGCCGTAGCGGACGCATAGATCGGCCAAGGTCTCTGGCCGCATTGCGCCTTCGAGGTGGATGTGCAGATGCGCCTTGGGCAGGCGTCGCAGATCGCGGCGAGGGGTCATGGTGTTGTCGTCCCGGTGGTTGCGGCGAAGCGAAAGTCCGGTGGCTACAGTAGCACGGGGACGGCACTCGCGGCGCGCGGTCCGAATGGCGTATGCTGATTACCGGGTAGGAAAACCAGAGGAGTCCATCATGAGCCGTCTGTTCGGAGAGATGCGTCAGATCGGAGTCGTCGTACGCGATATTGAAGCCGCAATGAAGCACTGGGTCGAAGTTTGCGGGGTCGGTCCCTGGTTCTACGCCGACAAGTTGCCGGTCACGTCCTTCGGCTACCGCGGGCAAACCTTCGACGATATTCACATCTCCGTCGCGCTGGCGAATTCCGGCGACGTACAGCTTGAGCTGATCGAGCAGCGTTGCGAGACGCCCAGCATGTACCGCGACTTCCTGGCCGCCGGGCACGAGGGAATGCAGCACTGGTCAAGCTGGCCCACCGATTACGATGCCAAGCTCGACCACGCGCTGGCCAATGGTTACGAGATCGGGCAGCAGGGCGATAGCGCGCGCGGCCGGTTCGTCTATCTATGGAATGAAGGCCATCCCGGAACCGTCATCGAGATGGCGCATATGACGGCGGACCGCAAGCGCATCTTCGATGCCGTCCGCGCCGCGGCGATGGATTGGGACGGCGACGACCCGATCCGCAATACCTGGCCATCCTGATCCTTAAAGTAACGCCGCCACCCTGTTTCCAAAGTGGCGACGCCTTATTCAGTGAGTGTTTGAACGGTTAGGTGTGGCGAATTATTGCGGCACCATGTCGTTCAAATCGATGCCCGCGGCCGGAACCGGAGCGGTCATCGCGTCGCGGCGGAACGGCTCGCCAAGTTCCTGGTTCAAGACCACTTCGAGGAATGTCGTCACACCATTCTCCATTTGGTCCTTCACCGCGGTGGCGAGCGCTTCGGTCAGCTGTGCCGTTGTCGTGACTTGCACGCCCTTTAGGCCGCAGGCTTCCGCGATCTTGGCGTACTGCACGTCGAGATCGAGTTCGGTGCCGACGAAATTGTCGTCATACCACAAGGTCGTGTTGCGCTTCTCCGCGCCCCACTGGTAGTTGCGGAAAATGACCATGGTGATCGCCGGCCATTCGCCGCGGCCGCAGGCCGTCATCTCATTCATCGAAATGCCGAACGCGCCGTCGCCCGCGAAGCCGACGACTGGCACATCGGAGCAGCCGATCTTGGCCCCCAGGATTGCCGGGAAGCCGTAACCGCACGGCCCAAACAAACCCGGAGCCAAATATTTGCGCCCTTCTTCGAAGGTCGGATAGGCATTGCCGATGGCGCAGTTGTTGCCAATGTCGGACGAGATAATTGCATCGCCCGGCAGAGATGCCTGAATGGCTCGCCACGCCTGACGCGGGCTCATATGATCCGGCTTGGCATTGCGGGCGCGCTCGTTCCAGGTCGTGCCCGGATCATCATCCTCATGATCCATGCTGGACAGTTCCTGCAGCCAGCGTGATTTCGTCGTCGCGATGATGCCTTCGCGTTCCTGGCGATCGGTGTCGCCCGCCGTCGAGGACAGCATGCCCAGCAATTGTTCGGCGACCATCTTCGCATCGCCCTGAATGGCGACGTCGACTTTCTTGGTCAGTCCGATCCGGTCCGCATTGATATCGACCTGGATGACCTTCGCCTCGGTTGGCCAGTAATCCATGCCGTAGCCTGGCAGGGTCGAGAACGGGTTCAACCGCGTGCCGAGCGCCAATACGACATCGGCTTGCTTGATCAGTTCCATGCCTGCCTTGGAGCCGTTATAGCCGAGCGGCCCGGCGAACAGCGGATGCGAGCCGGGGAAGGCGTCGTTGTGCTGATAACCGCAACAGACCGGCGAGGACAGTTTCTCGGCCAGCGCTTTGGAGGCGTCGATGCCGTTCGACAGCACGACGCCCGCACCGTTCAAAATGACCGGGAACTTCGCGCTCGACAGCAGCTCGGCGGCAGCGGCAATGCTTGCATGCCCGCCCGAGGGCCGCTCGATCTTCACGACCTGCGGCATGGCGATGTCGATGACCTGGGTCCAATAGTCGCGCGGCACGTTGATCTGCGCCGGGGCGGACCCGCGGCGGGCTTGCTCGATGACCCGGTTGAGCACTTCCGCCATGCGGGACGGATCGCGCACTTCCTCCTGATAGCAGACCATCTCCTCGAAGATGCTCATCTGCGGCACTTCCTGGAAGCCGCCCTGACCCATGGTCTTGTTCGCGGCCTGCGGCGTGACCAGCAGCAGCGGCGTGTGGTTCCAATAGGCAGTCTTCACCGGTGTCACGAAGTTGGTGATGCCCGGGCCGTTCTGCGCGATGCACATGGAAATCTTGCCCGACGCGCGGGTGTAGCCGTCCGACATCATGCCGGCATTGCACTCATGCGCGCAGTCCCAAAAGGTGATCCCCGCCTTGGGAAACAGATCCGAAACCGGCATCATCGCCGAACCGATAATTCCGAACGCATGTTCGATGCCATGCATCTGCAGGACTTTTACGAATGCCTCTTCTGTCGTCATCTTGGTCATCTGATGTTTCCTCCTCTTACCCGTTTGTCTTTTTATGTCGTCGGTAGCACCCCGAACGCGAGCCCGGTGATCCCCTTTGTTAACGCTACTATGCGTAAAATTTTTA
>JAJFJB010000284.1 GCA_021774435.1 Alphaproteobacteria bacterium | reverse complement strand
CGGCTGTGGGCCGAGGAGCGGAAGACCGGGACGATCGAAAACCTGATGACCTTGCCGATTTCCACGGTCGAAGCGGTGATCGGTAAGTTCCTTGCCGCCTGGGGCTTTGCCGGGCTGGCGCTGGCCCTTACCTTTCCGATGTGGATTTCGGTCAATATCCTTGGCGACCCAGATAATGGCGTCATCCTGACCAGCTATATCGGAAGCTTTTTCATGGCGGGCGCCTTCCTTGCCATAGGGTCCTGTATTTCCGCCCTGACGAAGAACCAGGTCATTGCCTTTATCATCAGCGCCACGGTCTGCTTCCTGTTCACGATGGCGGGCCTGGAATTGGTGCTGAATTTCTTCCGGCTTTGGGCGCCGGACCTTCTCGTCGATACGATTGCATCGCTCAGCTTTCTGACGCACTTCAATGCCGTCACCAAGGGCGTCATCGAACTGCGGGATATCATCTATTTCGCTGCGATGATCACGGTTTGGCTCCTGGCAAATGTCATTGCCGTCGATCTACGCAAGGCGGCATGACCATGTTGCAATATTTACAGAATATGGAACGTTCCAACCGTGCCTTGCTGGGGCTCGGCTTCGCCGTGGTGCTTTTCTTCGCCGTAAATATCTTCTCGAACACCGTGTTCAAATCGATGCAGATCGATTTGACAGAGGACAAGCTGTTCACGCTTTCCGATGGCACAAAACGTGTTCTCGCGGCGCTTGATGAGCCTGTCGATATTCGGCTGTTCTTCTCGCGCGCGCTCGGCGAGCGCAGCCCGGAAAATGCCCGCCACCATAATCGTGTTCGCGAATTGCTGCTGCAATATGCCGAAATCGCACAGGGCAAGATACGTCTGACCTTCGAAAACCCGGAACCCTTTTCAAGCGGTGAAGATCGCGCCGTGGCCTTCGGTCTTGAGGGAATTCCCGTCAACGAAGCCGGCGATCAGGGCTTCTTCGGTCTTGCCGCCACCAACAGCACCGATGATCAAGTCGTCATTCCGTTCTTCGCGACCGAACGCGAGACGTTCCTGGAGTATGATTTGACCAAGATGGTCCAGCGCCTGGTAAACCCGACACAGAAAACCGTTGGGCTCCTCAGCACCATGCCGATTAGCGGCGGATATGTGCCGGAATTCGGCACGACGCAACGATGGCCGATCGTCGAGCGGATCATGGAATTTTTTCTCATCATGCCGCTGCCGACCGACATTCGGGAAATACCCGAAGATGTCGATATCCTGATGCTGGTTCATCCCGTCGGGCTCAAGCAGCACACACTCTACGCCATCGATCAATATATGCTGCGCGGCGGCAAAGCGCTCGCTTTCGTCGATCCCGTCGCCGAAGCGGAAGCGGCAAGTTCGCGCAAACAGGGGTTCCGGCCGCGCCAGTCGGATTTCAACCGACTCCTGGAACGCTGGGGCGTACGCTTGGTTCCCGGCAAAGTCGCCGCGGACCTGGATTCGGCCCGCCGCGTCAATGTCCGTCAGGGTGCCCAGATGAAAGTCGCCGACTACGTCGCCTGGCTATCCCTCACCGCACCAAATTTCGACGCCAAAGACGTCGTCACGGGGGATATGAGCCTGTTGAACGTGGCGTCTGCCGGGGTACTTGAGCCTCACGCAGGGCAGGATATCCACGTGACCCCGCTGGTCAAATCAGGGCCTCGGTCGATGAAAATCGAAGCCTCTAAGATCCGCAATGGCGCCGACGTCATGGCCTTGTTTCGGGACTTCAAACCCGAAGCGCAAGACCTCATTATTGCCGCGCGGGTTACCGGGAAACCGACCAGCGCGTTCCCGGACGGCCCGCCGCAAGACAAAGCCGCACTGGGGCCCAGGGCCGCTACGGCCGGGCGCGCCGCAGCGCACTTGGCGAAGGCGTCAAACCCGATTACCGCAATCGTTGTCGCAGATGTCGACATACTGCATCAGCGCTTTTGGCTAGAAATAAACGAGACCATGGGTCAAAGGGTCATGGTTCCCAACGCCAATAATGGTGACTTTGTTGTCAATGCATTGGATTTTTTGACGGGTAGCGATGCGCTCAGCGGCCTTCGGGCTCGAGGCAAATCATCCCGACCCTTCAAAATGGTCCAAGCAATTCGCAAAGAAGCCGAACAACGGTTTAGCGACAAGGAACAGGAACTTCGGGACAAATTGGAGGGCGCGCAAAACCGCCTCAACGAGCTCATGAGCCGCGAGGCGGAAAAAACGGACACTATTTTGCGTAAGGAGCAAAAAAGAGCGCTCGACGAATCCCGTAGTGAAATCGTTGCGATCCGGACGGAATTGAGAGATGTGCAGCATGAACTGCGCAAAGATATTGAAAGCCTGGAAACCTGGATGAAGTTCTTCAATATTGCGGCGGTGCCGCTCTTGCTCGGGCTGGCGACGCTTGCCCTTACGATCTTCAGCCGGGCACGGCGACGTGCACGTGTACGCGCAACCGTGCTCGCGTCGGACTCATAGGGGTATGACATGAGTCCCAAGACCATTGTCGTTTTAGCCGTTCTGGCAATTTGCATGACGATCGCCGCGGGCACGTCGCTTACGCTGGACCGCGGCGCGCGGCTTGATCCTCTTATTGGAACTTCCGTCTTTCCAGAACTCCTCGACCGCGCCAACGATGTCGCCTTGGTCACGGTGGAAAGTAACCTTGGCAAGCTTTCACTCGACCGTGCGGCTTCTGGATGGACTTTGCGCGAAAGCGACGGATATCCGGTATTGCCCGTTAAGGCACGCGGCGCGGTTCTCGATATCGGGTCGCTGCGATACCATGAAGCGAAAACCAAACGTCCGGAAAAGTTCGCCAAACTGAACCTGCTGGATTTCAACGCGGAAGGATCAGGATCAAGTCGTGTCATCTTGAAGGACAAGAGCGGCGCGACATTGGCAGACCTCATTGTTGGAAACAGCAAATTCAATTTACCCGGAACGACAACAGGTGGCGTCTATATCCGCTTGCCCGGAAAGGACCAAGCCTGGCTCGCGCAAGGTGGCGTCGGGTTTAGCGGGGTGGCATCCGATTGGCTGGAGCCGAAGGTATTCAGTATCGCGGGTCACCGTATCAAGCGCACCGAAATCAGGAACCCGGCAAACGAGTCTGTTGTTGTAACGAAGCGGAATCCGAAAACGCTGGTCTATACGCTGCAAGGCGTACCACCGGGGTTCAAATTGCGATACGCGGAGGAACCCAAACTGATCGCGACAAATCTCGAAGCCGTCGAGTTGGAAGATGCGCGGGCAGCTAAAGCCGTCGCATTTCCGGCACAAGGTACAAGGCAGACCGTGTTCCAAACATTCAACGGCGTCCAGGTTATCGTCGAGACATCCAAGCAGGACGGAGGAAATTGGACCCGATTTGATTTTTCCGCGCTGCCCGGCAGCGATGCCGCGGCGGTTGAAGAAGCACGGAAACTTTCCAAACGGACCCAAAAGTGGGTTTATCGTATCGCCGACTTCCGCGCGGCACGGTTCACCAAAACTATGTCAGAGTTGATTGCGCCAAGCCAGTAAACCGGCCAGCCGATCATTCGATAAACACAGCGCCGCGCATTGCCTGGATCAGGACAGCAGCTCATAGCTTATCAACGACATCACAGCCGCCTCTTCTCGGAGTGAAATCAACGGTCGATATTCGTTTGAGTCGTACCATTGTTCAATATGCGCTTGGCTCGGAAATTCGACGATCACCACCATCCCGTGGCTTGCATCGCCGCCTGTTAGAGTTTTGCCAACTTTTGCCCGGAGCAACAGCTTGGCCCCGAACGGCGCGGCGACTTTCTGCGTTTCCAGCATATAGGTCTGTAGCTTAGCAGGATCTTTAACGGTGATCGTGGCAATCATAAGTGCACTCATGTTCGGATACCTTTCAGGCGGTTTGGTTCGATGCGTCACGCAGCGTTCTTGCGTGTGGCGGTAGGGCTTTCGGTATCGGATAGGAGATGCAGCTGATTTCGTACTGCGGCAGCCCGCCATTCGGCATTGTCCGAAGCCAGCTCCGCGTCTTGCAACATCGGATAGCCACTTGTCCTTTCCCAAGCATCAAGGTCCCGCGGCCTGGTCGCTATGGTTCGAAAGAGCAGTTTCAGCGCCTGCAATTTTGTGCCGACTTCTAACGCCGGCGCGATTAGAGAGGGTGTCTGCACATACCGCCGGGCGATCGTTTCAAAATCTTCGGGTTTGGACCCACTGACGGCGTGCACATGATCGGTCGGCGCACCCATTGCATAGGCACCGTTTTGCAGTTCCTTCACGTAGTGCCTGACATGCGCGATCTCAGACAGCGGAAAACCCTGCGCTTGTGCCGCCTTGATGAACATCTTTACCGGCACATCCCGGTAGGCCACCTTACGATCGAGAACCTTTGCAAATATTCCTGCGATGTCTTGCGGGGCAAGCAGTGTTGGACCCGTAGGCCGATAATTCTTGCCAAGATGGGGTGTAGGATCAGTGAGGACGCCGACGACAAGACGGGCAATATCTTCATTTGACGGCGGCGCATTCAAACCGTCGCCGAACGGACCCATGAACATGCCGAAATGGGCAATCGCCGGCAGACCCAGCATGTAAGTAAAGGCAAACAGTCCCGGGTTGACGTGCACCACATCCACCGATGGCATCCAGCGATAAATCTGGTTCGCGATCCAGTGCTCACGAGAGATGATGGAGGGGTGCGATGCCGCGGCGTTCCACTGGCTCATAAGGGCCACTACTTCGAGTTTTGCGTCTTCCGCAGCAAGAGCGAATAGCATCGTGTTGTGTAGGAGGTTGGTCAAAAAGGGGGGGCAATGGTACGCCCGCTGGACACCAGTCATTGCCCGAGTTAGGTCCCTGAAGTCGTTCAGATCCCCAACGTAAATTTCCGCACCGGCTTGTGCCAGCGCTTGGCTGATTTCGGTTTCGCGCCTGACAAGCGCCCGGACGGGAAAACCCTTTTCCAATAGTAGGAAGGCTGATGCCGACCCGGTCCTACCGCCGGCACCGGTAACGAGAATTGTGGGTTTAATCATGATGGTATGTCTCCATTGTCTGTATATACAGGTATTTAACGAAATTTTATGAAGCTTGATCACAGGCGGCTTCTATTTCCCTTAAATTCGTACGCATATTGGCCCAGTCGTTGGACGAGACCGCCTCCAGCACACGGTGCTGCGCCGATTGCCAAACTGGAAGCGCTCTCTTGAATGTGTTCCGACCCTCCCGGGTTATTCGCACGTTTCGGATGCGCCCATCTTCAGTTTTACGGTCTTCGACCAGCCCTCGCCGGATCAACACCGCTAAATTACGATTCAATGTCGTTGCATCGGTTGCGAGCTCCGCCGATAGGTCGCCAATGCTGATTTCACCAAGATGGTCCAGAGCGCCAAGCACAGTAAATTGCGTGTTGCGCAGGCCGATCGGTCGTAACGCTGCGTCATAAAAGGACGCCGCTTTGCGCGCCGCGCGGCGCAGCCTGTAGCTGACGCAATCACCGGGTTCGAATAATGCTTGAGCGTTTGACATTTGATCGTCTTACAAATCCAAAACGTTTATTATCTGCATATACAGATAATAAACGTTTTCCGTATCGTCAAGCCAAATCAGAGGTAACCGCGTTTTAAGCTGGGCCAGACGCGGCGGGACCTACCGCATACTCAATGCCCAATTTTTCAATGAGCTTCACCTGCTCATCGGTTTGTACATCCATAGCAACGAGCCGAACCCGCGCTTTTCGCCAAACATCCAGCAATTGAGACACCAGCCTGAAACCGTCGGCGCTGCCGCACAAGCGTTGCAAATACGCCGCGGTAACTTCGATATAAGCGCCCTCAAGCGTGGCTTCAGTAATCGCCGAAGTGAAGCGCGTTAGCCAGACGGGATGGCCGCAGCCCAGCAAATTCAAAAGACCACGATAATTCGGTGTCGACTGTTTCGTCAGGTCAAGCGCCAAGGTTCGGAACCCAATCGATCCCGGCACAACGCCAAATTCCGACAAGTAGCCTGCGACATTCGATGCGAACTCAGCCTCGCCAAGCGACGACGCGTTGACGTCAATGACAATGGGGTCGATTGGCGCGCCCGATGCACGCGCAGCCTCGATTTGCCGAATTGCCTCTCGGGCCATCGCGGAATCATGATGCAAGGTCAGCCCGGGAAAATCGCCCATGATCAGTTTTCGGCTCGCTTCGACCGGCGACCCGTCGATCAGAAGCCGTCCATGCACGAGAAAGAGCGCGGCATCGCCCGATGCCATTGCCACGACCGGATAGCGGCGAAGTTCAAGGTCGCCCGCATCGAGCGCCGCAACAATGCGTTCCTTGCTGATCTCAATATTTTCAATGACACCGCTCAGGCGCAACGGTCCGTCGCCCGATATCAGCGAATCTTCGTCATCATCATCTTCGAGAAACGACCGGCGAATATGCGATAGGGCACCTTGCATTTGCTCATCGCTCGCCGCGCCCCTGTCCAGCGCGACCGACTGTGAGCGGGCGCCAAGTTCCGCGGTATCGACACCGAATTCACGCGTCGCCGCACCCACGTCGACAACAATTTCATCGGCTTCCGTATCCGCATCGCAGACGATCGTGTAGCTGTTGTCATCCAGTCGGCCAACCTGCCCGTTCAAGGAGCGGGAATTCAGTGTGGATTCGATCGCGGCCCGGACATTATCTACTCCATCGGCACCTAACTTGTCGGAAAGGTTCGGATCTGCGAGCGCCTCGAAGCTCAGCATCATCAACTCGATCGGCCGGTCATCCGGCGCCTGATCGATCAGATAGCTAACCGAATCGAAGAAATCGACCCAAATTACGGTCGGTTCCGGAGCGGGTTTGTCCGCCTGTTCTTGCGGAAATACCGTATCCGAGGCCGCAAAGTGGAACCACCATAAGGCAGCCCCTTCCGGCTTGACGGTCATATGAAAGAACTGTTTGTCGCCGGTGGATGTCAAAATGGCGACATCGCTGATACGGCCTTCAGTGTTGCTTGAAACACTTTCGAGAATACGGCCAATAAGCTCGTGGCCGTCTTCGGGAAATATCTCGTAAACGTTTCCGTTCTTTATCTCTTCTGGCAGACGCGAACGGACGATGCCAGCATCGCCTTCAATGCGGAATAGATTACCTGTTTTGTCGACGAGTACTGAGAACTCATCACTCATTTACTCGCGCCCCGAACACCACCCCCAGCCTTGATTATGCACGGTCACGCGGGGGTTTGCCAATCGGCGCATTCTACATAAAGAGTTTTTCGCCCTTCATGTCCTTGTACAGATCGGCAACGAATTCACCGTACCCATTGTATAGTAGAGTAGGCACGCGGTCATTCGTGCCAAGGACGCGTTCCGTCGCCTGACTCCATCGTGCGTGGTCAACCTCTGGATTCACATTCGCCCAGAAGCCGTACTCGTTGGCCAGGATGGTCTCCCAGAAACTGATCGGGCGCTGCTCCGTAAAATGGAATCGTACGATCGATTTGATCGATTTAAACCCATACTTCCAGGGTACCGCGAGCCGCAGCGCGGCGCCGTTCTGTTTCGGGATCGGCTTGCCATAGAGTCCCGTAGCAATGAAGGCCAGTTCGTTCGTCGCCTCTGCTATCGTCAATCCTTCGGTATAAGGCCATGGATACCAGGACGCACTTAGGCCGGGCATCGTCTCCTTGTCGACCAGCGTTTCCATCTGAAGATATTTCGCGGCGCCGAGCGGTTTCGCAAAATCGACCAATGCCTTTAGCGCGAAGCCACTCCACGGCACGGCCATCGACCACGCCTCAACACATCGGTGCCGGTAAACACGCTCTTCAAGCGGCATCTTTCGGATCAATTCGTCGAAGCCAATGGTCATTTCCTTTTCGACAAGACCATCGATTTTGATCTCCCACGGGCGAAGCTTCATCGCCTGCGCCGTATCCGAAATCCCTTTGTGGCTGCCGAACTCATAGAAATTGTTGTAGGTGACCGCATACTTCTCCTCTGTGAGAGGACGGTCGAGCCGATAACGAAGGTTTCGCGTTGGCGGATATAGATCCCCCGTTGGGTCGGGCGCAGCAGCAGCCAGCGCCGGTACGCCACCCGCCGCCGTAATCAGAGGACCAAATCCGAGCGCCTTCAAAATCGTCCGTCTACTACGATAAACAGATTCATCAGTCGCAGCGGAGTCGGGCAAAGCCCACGGCCTTTGGCGAATCACGGTCATCACGGTTCCTTTCAATCTAATCGGCACGCGCATGTCATAAAGGTGCAATCGCGCAAACCAAAATCAAATTGCGTTGATCCTTGCCGGTGTTACGCCGTAAACGAAACTTCGACCTTGCCAAGCGAACCGAAATCAGCAACGGCTTTACTGCCGGCAGGGACAGGGTAAATACCCATCGTGCTCCCCGTTGTGACCCACGCACCTGCTTTCAAGCTCTTGCCGTGACTCGACAGAAAATTGGCGACCCAGACCAGCGAATTCCGCGGATCGCCCAGCACTTCGCTGCCGACCCCCGTCACCGCCGGTTCACCATTTACCGACAATGCAACCTTATGCGAAGCAAGATCGATATTCCGCCAATCCGACTGACCGTCCCCGTAGACAAGAGCGGCATTCGCACAATGGTCCGCAATAATAGCGACGGCACCGTGCGCCAAACCGTCCTTCACGCGGGAATCGACAACTTCGATCGCCGGGTGAAGAGACGCCACCGCGGCGAAGACTTCTTCATCCGAATACGGCGCGTCCCGAGTTGGTAGGTTGTCTCGCATCCTGAATGCGAATTCGCATTCCAACCCCCGCAACGAGTCTGCTGGCAAATTCAAGAGTTTCGGACTGGCCATGATGTATGGCTGAAACAATGGACCGCAGGCTGGCGACGATGCCCGCATCTTCTTCATCGTCGCCTCATTGGTCAGCGCCGCCTTCCAGCCGCCAATCGGAACTCCCATCTGCGCCGCGATGCTGTCCAGCACGGCATAGGCCTCATCCGCGTTGGCAGGAAAATCGCCGCCGGGAAACGAGTCGAGAATGGTGTAGCCGAGCCGCGCCTCAATAAGCGCGGCTGCAGCAACTTGGGGATCGATCATCCGGCTTCCTTGCGCGCTTCAATGACCATATCCGCTTCCCGCCCCGCCAGCTCATTCAAGTGATCGAACTCCCACTCGAACGTGCCAACGCCTTGCGAAAGCGAGCGAAGCTCAATGATCAGATCGTGCAGTTCCGACTGCGGCATGTAGGCGCCGACCTCGTCCCAACCCTCCCAGCTTTCCTTCGGGTTAAAGCCTAGAATCTGTCCGCGCCGTTTGGTGATAATACCTTGCGCGTTCGCGGTGAACTCGCTTGGCACCGACAATGTGACTTTGCAAACCGGCTCCAACAAAACCGGTGCGCATTGCGGCAAGCCATCTTTCATCGCGAGTATGCCGGCACGCCGGAACGCCATGTCGGAACTGTCAACCGCGTGGTGCTGACCGTCGTACAAATTGACGGCTAGATCGACCACCGGAAAGCCAAGCGGCCCTTCGGTGAGATACTCCTTCACACCGGCCTCAACTGCCGGAATGTAATTCCGCGGCACGGAACCACCATGAATAGATTCATCGAACTGGAAGCCGGCGCCCCGCGGCAGCGGTTTGATCTCGATATGCACATCGCCGAATTCGCCATGTCCGCCACTCTGCTTTTTGTGCCGCGCATGCTGTTTGACCGGTTTGCGAATCGTTTCCTTATAGGGGACCTCCGGTTTTTCCGACAAGACCGAAACATTGTAGCGTTCCCGTAACTTATCAGCGGCGACTTGGAGGTGAATATCGCCCTGGCCCCAGATCAGAAGTTGCCGCGTATCATCGTCATGCTGGATCGTTAACGACTGATCCTCGTCGACAAGCTTTGTCATTGCGGTCGACAATTTGACCTCGTCCTCCCGTTTTTCGGAGCGAATGGCAGCGGAGTAGAGCGGCTTAAGCGTTTCCGGCCATGGCATCGCCTTCGGCGACGCGCCCGATAGGGTCAAAACATCGCCCGTGTTGATGTCGTCGAGCCGGCCAAGCGCTACGATGTCGCCCGGCTCTGCGGTGCCTATTTTTTCCTGGTCATACCCCATGAGCCGGTAAAGGCCGCTCACGCGATGGTCGCCAAAATTCATGCCGTCCTTGACCGCCCCGCGCCAGACCCTGGCAACCGACAGCTTGCCGGAACGTGGAATATGAAAGGTCTTAAAAACCTCCACCAAGGGATCGTCAGCAGGCCCACCCAACCGTTCCAACGACGCGGAGGGTTCCGGAGTCTCATGGCGCAGCGCCTTCATCAGGCGGAGGACGCCAGAACTCTGTTCGGCAGCCCCGATGAACACAGGCACCACCGTATTGTCCTGCAAGTCTTTCGTCAGATAGCCATAGATATCCTCTTTCGGTGGTACCGCATCCTCAAGCAGCATCTCAAGCAGCGGATCGTCGAAATTGGACAGTTCTTCCAGGAGTTCCTGACGCGCGGTATCGTTCATGTCCTTCATGTCTTCGGGAATTTCGATTAGCGACGACGCATCACCCGGTTTGTAGACATAGGCGCGCTCGGATACCAAATCGACATAGCCCTCAATGTTATCGCCTTTGCGGATCGGAACATGGCGCAGTACCAACGATTGCTCGGAGATCGATTGCAGTGCCTCCATCACCTCCGGCATCGGCACATGAGGATGATCGACCTTATTGATGAAAATCATGTGCGGAATGTCATTTTCCTTCAGAAAATGCAGTGTCGGGCCCACCACCAAGGCCTTCGCCGGTTCCGGATCCACAACGACCACCGCGACATCGGCGACCATCAGCGCATTTCGGGAATCTTGAAGAAATTCGATGGAACCGGGGCAATCGAGAAAATGCCAGCGTTCGCCCAGGAATTCACCGGATGCAACGGAAAGTTCCGTGCTCATATTTCGTTTTCGCGCTTCAGGCGACGGGTCGCCCACCGTATTGCCGTCTTTAGCGGTTCCGCGCCGATGAATGGCGCCACACGTGCTCAACAACGCTTCGAGGAGTGTCGTTTTACCGCTTAGGTAGGGGCCAACGAGGGCGACACAGCGGGGGGCGGAAACCGATTTGGCAGGCATGGTGGACTCCTTATTGGATTATCGCAATCCGGCGCCCCGACACCGCGCGGCGCCGCTCCCTGTTCTTATCAATATTGAATTTTTGAGAGCTATACGCTCCGACGCAAGCAAAATCGACGCGGCGACTATTTCGCGCCTTCGATATGCGGCTTCAACGCGTTGTAAATAAACGCCTGTGTCGGTGTCGGAACATCTTTCGACGCACCTAGGCGAACCACCGCACCACCAAGCCGTTCGAGCTCCAAAGGCTTGCCGGCATTCACATCATGCTGCATCGACGCCACCATTTCGGCCGGCAATCCATCGAGTTTTTCGACCGTTTGTTCGAATGCGTCCGCAGGCAACGCCACACCTTGTGCCCGTCCAACCGCAACCGCTTCCGCGACGCAGTCATGCAGCATTTGCCGCGTTTCCGGGGTCTCGCGCAACACGCCCGCGGGTAAGCGCGTCAGCGTCGTCATGTTGCTGAACGCCGAGAGCATCACGAATTTCATCCAGATGTCGACATCGACATCGTCCGAAAGCGTCGCGTTGATGCCGGCCTTCAGGCAGGCCTCTTCAAGCGCCAGCCCGCGAGCGGACCGAGACCCGTCCTGTTCGCCAAACGCCATATAATTGAACATGCCAGTCTGCGCGATAACGCCCGGTGCCGAAATAACGGTCGCAACGCCGACGGTACCTCCCATGACACGCTCGCGGCCGAACACTTCGGACAAAATATCGACGGCCTCGACACCATTCTGCAAGGACACCACGGCGGTTTCCGGCCCAACGATGGGACGGCACGCTTCGGCCACGGCCTCCGTATCGAACAGCTTAACGGCAAAGAACAGGTAGTCCGGCGCCTCAAGACTGGCGACATCATCGATCGCCTTCGCATCCGGCACCACGATATCGCCCTCTGGAGTCGCAATGCGCAACCCGTTCGCGCGGATGGCTTCAAGATGCGCGCCGCGTGCGATAAATGTCACATCGACACCGGATACCGCCAAGCGGCCGCCAAAATAACCGCCGACGCCGCCGGCCCCGAACGCAACAATCCTCATCGCTTAAGGCCTCAAGTCAGGGATGCGCAGGCACGCTGGATACGCTGGCAGGCGTCCTCCAACATGTCCGTCGATAGTGCATAGGAAATTCGGAAGAAGGGCGACAGGCCGAACGCTTCGCCATGCACCGCGGCCACCCCTTCGGTTTCCAGCATGTAGACGACGAAATCCTCATCGTTCTCTATCACCTTGCCATCCGGTGTCTTCTTGCCAATCACCCCGGCGCAGGACGGATAGACATAGAACGCGCCAATCGGCGTATTGCAGGTCAGTCCATTCGCCTGGTTCAGCATGGAAACGACCAGGTCACGGCGCTCCTTGAATACCTCGTTGTTACGCGCAATATGGCTCTGATCGCCATTCAACGCCTCGACGGCGGCCCATTGGCTGATCGTAGAGGTACTGGTAATGCTCTGCGATTGCAGCATGT
Source organism: Alphaproteobacteria bacterium (assembly GCA_021774435.1). Taxonomy (GTDB): domain Bacteria; phylum Pseudomonadota; class Alphaproteobacteria; order UBA8366. Next base: position 9,906 of record JAJFJB010000284.1, on the reverse strand, counting down.
TCATCGCCTTGATCAGCTCGACCGGTCCGCCCGCATAACCAACACGCCAGCCTGTCATGCAAAAAGACTTGGACATACCGTTCAGCGTAAGTGTTCGGTCGTACAAACCCGGCTCGACCTGGGCAATCGTCGCAAACTTCGCCCCGTCATAGAGCAGATGTTCATAAATATCGTCGCACAGGATCCAGACGTGCGGATGGCGCATCAACACTTCGGCCAAGCCCTTTAGTTCCGCCGGAGAATAGGCGGATCCGGTCGGGTTGCAGGGGCTGTTGAGCACCAGCCACTTCGTTTTCGGCGTAATTGCCGATTCCAATTGGTCCGGCGTGATCTTGAAATCGGCCTCGACCGACGCTTCAACAATCACCGGTGTGCCACCGTTCAAGAGTGCCAAATCCGGATAGGTCACCCAATAAGGCGCGGGTACGATAACTTCGTCTCCCTCGTCGACCGTCGCCGTGAAGGCATTGAAAATAATTTGCTTCCCACCGGCGCAGACCGCAATCTGATCGATACCGTATTCCAAGTCATTTTCGCGTTTAAACTTCTCGCAAATCGCCTGGCGCAGTTCTGGAATGCCCGCCGGTGCGGCGTAGCGCGTCTTTCCTTCGTGCATCGCCTTGATCGCCGCTTCCTGGATGTGTTCCGGCGTGTCGAAATCGGGTTCGCCAACGGCGAGGCCAATGACGTCCTTGCCCGCTGCTTTCATTTCCTGCGACTTGGTATTGATGGAAACCGTAGCGGAAGGGTTGATCCGGGAGAGACGCGAGGCAAGGAATGCCATGATTCTTACTTTCGGTTTGTGGACGGACGGCGGCCCAGGATGGCCGTATTCGTGGCGGAGATTACGCCGAAGCCAGGAGCGGTTCAACGATCATCCCACTAAAGGCCGATCTTGACGCACAAGCGGGCGGTTCGCACAATCTTTCCCATCCGCACTCAAGACTGGGGCAACACGCGTTCGGCGAACTGACTCAACAACGAGGTGAGACAATGGGTAGACCTCCTGGGGATAGACCTCCTGGCATCGAGTTTCATACCTTTACGATCATTGGCCGCTGCGAGCGGACCGGCATGTTCGGTATCGGCACCGCGACACGTTCGCTCGCCGTCGGCGCAAGGGTTCCGCATGTCCGTTCGCAAACCGGCGCCGTGGCCATCATGGCCATCGCCGATCCGCGTCTTGGCACCGCCGCGCTGCAGTTCCTGGAACAGGGCTATAAGGCACCCAAGGTCATCGACGCGCTTGTCGCCATGGACCCTTATGCCGAATACCGCCAGTTGGGCGTGATTGACGATGACGGCTTCGCTGCCGCGCGGACCGGCAAGATGAATCGCGACTACGCCGGCCATCATGTCGGCGACAGCCATATCGCGCTCGGCAACGTCCTGACGGGGGAACATGTGCTGGACGCGATCGAAGAAGCCTATCTTGCCGACCCGAACGAAGATTTGGAAGAACGACTGATGCGCGCCATCGAGGCAGGTCGCGACGCCGGCGGACAACATGGCGGTCAGCAATCAGCAGCACTTCTGGTCTATGACACCAAACCGTTCGCGCGAGTCGATCTGCGCGTCGATGTGCACGAAGAACCGATCGGCGAACTACGTCGTGTCTTCGACATCTTTCGCCCAGCCATTCCCTATTACAATCTGCGGCTGGTCGATGCCCGCGTCCCGCCGCTCGACAAATGGCTGGAAGATCCTGAAAACCAGTCGTAACGAAGGGCCGGTACTAGCGCGAAACGCCATCGAATAGCGCCCGATTGCGCGCAATCATCGACGCGGTCGAGATGCACCGCGATAACGGAACCGGGTTCGCCTTTCCGGTACCCACGATATCGAAGGCCGTTCCATGGGCTGTGGTCAGGGTCGGGACGGGCGAGCCGCCATGAATGACGAAACCCCGGTCGAACTCCAGAAGCTTGTTCGCGATCTGGCATTGATCATGATACATCGCGACAATGCCGTTGAGACCCTTATCGCGCGCTTCGAGGTAGACAACGTCGGCGGAGACGGGGCCGTAGACATCCATGCCGTCCGCTTTCGCGCGTTCGATGGCAGGGATGATCGCATCAATTTCTTCCGTACCGCACAATCCGCCTTCACCGCAATGCGGGTTGTACCCGGCAACGGCTATCCGCGGCGCCTCCACGCCCGACGCGATGAGCGACCTGTTGAGCAGCGCGATGATCGAGTGAACCCGTTCCGTCGTGAGATGTTCCCAGACCTGTCGCATGGGAACATGAGACGTGACCCGCGCCACCCAAAGATGATCCAGCACATTGAATTCCGAAACGGTTCCATCCCAGTTTAAATGACTGGTACAAAAATCAATCCCGTCGCGATAATGCCACCCGGCGAGGTTCATGGCTTTCTTGTTCATCGGCGCATAGGTAACAGCGTCGATCCGTCCAGCCGCCGCAAGATCGAGCGCGAGACTCAAAACCTCCATCGCATACCGGCCACCGATCTCATTCGCCGTGCCGACCGGCAAGGTCTGCAGGTCAACCGCGGTGACAGGTGCTTCGAGAAAACGGATCGCCGGGTTTTCCGGATCGAACGCATCGAGATCATCACAGACCTGCAGTTCCAGTTCAACCCCTGCCCGTCGCATCTCCTGAGCAAGGACACGCTCATCGCCGATCACGACGAGGTCGGTCGTACTCGTGAATGCGCCCTCTACCAGTACCTTTACGACCAACTCGGGCCCAATACCGCACGGGTCGCCGAGCAACAGGCCGACTTTAGGTTTTGTGTCAGGGGGCTGTGGCATCCGAAATTCCGATATGTCTATTTGTGGGTTTGAGCCTTTTAGATGCGGTCTTGCGCCTTACATATTGCCCCGCGCGGCAATACGTTCCGCCCGCGCGATCAGACGCTGAGCGCGGATGACAATCGGAATGTCGATCATCTTGCCGTCCAACTCAAAAGAACCGCGGCCTTCTGCCGCCATCGCCTTGTCCGCGTCGATGACCTTACGCGCATAGGTAACCTCCTCAGCCGGCGGCGTAAATTCCTCGTTCAGAACCGGCACGTTGGCCGGGTGAATGCAGGAGGCGCCCTCGAACCCGAATTTGGCCGAATGTTTGACGACGGCGCGGTAGGCATCAGCGTCGCTGAAATCCGCCACCGTTCCAATCAGCCCCATTGGGGTCAGACCGGCCGCCCGCGCGGCAAAAATCGATTGCTGTTTGGGGTATTGATAAACTTCCGGATCCGGTGCGAAGCCGCAATCCAGCGCGAAGTCCTCACCACCCAACAGCACCGTAAAGACACGGGGGTGGGCCTTGGCGATCTCGTTGATCGAAAAGAAGGCGTCCGCCGTCTCAACCATCGGCAACAGCCAGGTCGACCCCGGCGTCATGCCACGGGCGGCTTCCAGATCGCCGACCAACTCCGCGATTAAACGCACATGGCTGGCACTCTCGATCTTGGGCAGCTTCAAAGCGCAAATCCGCGGCGACACTGCCGCTTCAATATCGCGGATCGCCAGCTCGATCGGCCGATTGATACGCACGAGAACATCCGCCCCGTTCCGCGACACCTTTTGGGCAGCGGCATCGATAAGGGTACGGGCATGCTCCTTTTCCGACGGCGGCACGCTGTCTTCCAGGTCGAGAATGATTCCATCCGCGCCGCGCGTATGCGCCTTGTCGACGAACTTGTCGACATTCACCGGAACATAGAGCAAGGATCGCCAAACCGGCTTGTCGGTTACCGTGTTAGTCATGATTTTCTTCCCTCAAACAACGTTGTTCTTTTCGAGTTCCGCCAACGCGTCGGCATCGACGCCGATACGGGCGAGAATTTCCTGATTGTGTTGGCCCAGCGACGGCGCCGGCCGCGCAAACCCGCCCGGCGTGCCGGAAAGCCGCGGCACGATATTGTGCATCGGCACCGTACCCATATCCTCGTCCGGCAAATCGACGATGATCTCGCGTTCGCGGAAATGCTGGTCTTCCATGATTTGGGCGATGTTGTAGACCGGCGCGACAGTGACGCTTTCCCGGTCGAAGACTTCCATGCATTCATCCAAGCTGCGCGCACCAATCCAACCGCCGACGATTTCGTCGACTTCCAACCGGTTGGCAACACGGTCCGCGTTGGTTTTAAATTTCGGATCGTCGTTCATGTCGTCACGGCCGATAACCCGGAAGATCCGCTCCGCCATCGATTGCATCGAACCCGACATGGCGAGCCATTTGCCGTCCTTGGTCGCGTAGACGTTTCTTGGCGAGGCGGTGTTGGAGCCGCTGCCGACCCGTTCGCGCACCTTGCCGGTGACCTGATGCCAGGCCGCTTCGGCACCCAGAATCGAATAGATCGGCTCCAGCAGCGACAAATCGATGACCTGACCATCACCGCCCCGGACTTCTCGTTCCCGCAACGCAATCAGCACCGACATCGCGCCGGACAGCCCCGCGATCATATCCGCCATCGCCAGCGGCGGCAGCACAGGTTCGCGGTCGGCGAACCCGTTGCGGTCGGCGAAGCCGGACATGGCCTCGACGAGCGTACCGAATCCCGGCCGATGCTTGTAGGGTCCGGTCTGGCCAAATCCGGACACCCGGACCAGGATCAGTTTCGGGTTTCGCTCGTGCAGCACATCCGGTCCGAGGCCCATCTCCTCTAAGGTACCAGGGCGATAATTCTCAATCATGACATCCGCTTGCGCGACCAGCCGCAACAGGATGTCTTTCGCCGCGTCCTGGCGCAGATCGAGCGAGATACTTTTTTTGTTGCGGGCATAGACCTTCCAACTGACCGGGATATCGTCGGTCAGCCAATGGCGCAGCGGGTCGCCGTTCTTCGCGGGTTCCACCTTGATGACTTCCGCGCCATAGTCGGCGAGTTGCAGGCTCACCATATTGCCTGCGACAAGCCTGGACAGATCAAGCACCGTCACGCCGTCGAGGGGCCCTTTGAAATTTTGATTGAACTGCAGCACGTCTTCCCCCTTGCCTGTCTCCGCGCTTATTCAAGGCGGCCCGAGGCCGACGCCGCAAGGATAAAATCCCGAAATAGACGGACTTTCTGCAACCGGCCTTTCGCTTTCGGCCAGGCCAGGTGATAACGCCTGCCGCTTGAAACGCTCAACTGGAAAGGTGCTACCAGACGTCCCGACGCAATATCGGATTCGACCGCATGGGCCGGCGCGATGGCAACGCCCTGACCTTGGATCGCCGCTTCAATCGCCAGCGCCGCATCATCGAATATCGGTCCCGTGAAACCATATGCTCCTTTGAATTCAGCCGCGGCGAACCAATTTGCCCACGCATCCGGATAGGCGGTGAGGTGGAGTAAGGTGCCTTTGGCAAGCGCCGTGAGGTTAGCGGGAACATTGTCTTCCGGGCTGCAAACCGGAATCAGCCGCTCGCGCAGAATTTCATTCGATTCTAAACTGGGTTCCTGGGCCGGTTCGCTCAACACGGCAATGTCAATGCCATGCAGATCTGCGGTTGATGCGACATCCCGCAGATGCACGGAGAGCGCCCGGTGCGCCCGTTGGAACTCGGCCAGCCGGCCGATCAACCATCGGCTCGCAATTGCCGTCGCCCCAACGATCAGAACCGCTTCGTCAGGGCGACGCATGATACGCGCCGATGCCGATTCTAGGCTCGCCAGCGCGTCGCGGACTTCCGACGCGTACCGCTCACCGGCGAAGGTCAGCGCGATACCGCGCCCGACACGGCGGAACAGAGGCTGGCCGATATAACCTTCCAGCGTGGCGATCTGGCGGCTCACTGCGCCTTGCGTAACACCCAGCTCTTCCGCCGCGCGGGTATAACTCAAGGCGCGCGCAGCGCATTCAAAGGCGCGCACGGCATTCAGCGGGGTCCGGAACGGCTTCTCTACGGGCATCTTTTACAATTCATGAGATTTTCTCATAATATAATATCTTATTCATCGTTTGTCGATTTCGGTCTCCGTCTGACAGACTGGCTTCGGATCAAACAGGAGGAATGCAATGAGCCAGCGCGACCAGGTACAGAGCGACAATGTCGAACGTCTCGCGATCGGACTAGGTGCCGGCCGCATCGCTTTCGTGCAAGCGAACTGGCACAAGGAAATCGTCGATCAGGGACGCGAATCCTTCCTGGAAAGTTTTGAAGCTCAGGGCGGCTCGCGTGACCGTGTCGATGTCTTCGACGTACCCGGCAGCTATGAAATACCGCTGCAGGCAAAACTGCTTGCGAAATCCGGCGACTATGCCGCCATCGTGGCCGCCGGCTTTGTCGTCGACGGCGGCATCTACCGCCATGAATTCGTCGCCCGCGCCGTGCTCAACGGTCTCATGAAGGTGCAGCTCGAAACCGAGGTCCCAATCCTTTCCATGGTCCTGACGCCGCAGCAATTTCACGGCCACAGCGAGCATGTCCGTTTCTTCCAAGAGCATTTCAAAATCAAAGGCGCCGAAGCCGCCGACGCGCTGGTGAACGTGCTCAAAGACCCCGTACGCGCGAAAGCAAGCGGCTAAACACCTCCGACGACGCCGCAACTTCGCCGTAGTTTTGCCCTGTAAACGGCTTCCACCGGTCCTAGCCCTGCCGCTTTCCTGCGGTTTTCTCCCAGTCAGCAAGAAATGCGGATTGGGAGAATATCATGGTACGGATCGCAGCGTTTGCCGTTATTGCAACAATCTTTGTCGTCCCTAACGCGTGGAGCGCACCGGCAGAACCTTTGCGACGTTCGACCCCCGAAGCAGGCATCACGTTACGCGGGAAAGCACCTGATGCCCCATCGCAGACGGCGCCGGCCCTGAAGACCGATGTCGCCATCGATGTCACAGGGATCATTGCGAAGATCCGTATCCGGCAAACATTCAAAAATCCGGACAACGCCTGGGTCGAGGGCGTCTATATCTTTCCGCTGCCGGAGAAAGCAGCCGTCGACGAAATGCGCATGCGGATCGGCGACCGGGTCATCGAAGGTGAAATCCGCGAGCGCAAACAGGCGAAGGCCGCCTACGACAAGGCGCGACGGTCAGGAAAGCGCGCCAGTCTGATCGAGCAGGAACGTGCCAACATCTTCACCGCGTCGGTCGCCAACATTCCGCCGAAGGGCGATATCACGGTCGAGATCGGCTATCAGCAGCGCCTCCGGTTTGCCGACGGCATTATCTCCTTGCGATTTCCTTCCGTCGTGGGACCGCGCTTCATACCGGGCAATAGGCCTGTAGCTGGTGTCGGTGGCACGGGTTGGGCCGCGAACTCCGACCGGGTCCCGGATGCCGAACGGATTACCCCACCGGTCCGTCACCCCAACCTCGGCTCCGCGAACCCGCTCACGATCAATGTTCGGCTAAATCCCGGTATGCCGGTCGGCATGCTGCGCAGCCCCAGCCACGCGATCGATGCCGCCATACAGGAAAACGGCCGCTACGAAATAGCGCTCAAGGGCGGCGATGCGCCGGCGAACCGTGACTTCGTTCTGCATTGGTATCCGGAGACGGGCGACACGCCCTTTGCCGCACTGTTTAGCGAAGTCAAAAATGGCGAGGCGTATCTGATGGCCATCGTCGCGCCGCCGACGGGTAAAATGCCCGACCAACCTCGCATCCCGCGCGAAGTCATCTTCATTATCGATACCTCGGGATCGATGCACGGCGATTCGATCGTCCAGGCGCAGGCCGCCCTAAAATTCGCACTGGATCGCATGCACCCTGATGACCGTTTTAATATCGTTCGGTTTTCCAACGGCGCCGACACATTGTTCGCCAGTGCAAAACCCGCTGATCCCAGTCATGTCCATCGCGCGAAACATTTCGTGCAAAACTTGAACGCCGATGGCGGGACGAACATCGCCGCCGCCCTGAGACTTGCGCTCGACGGCCAAATTGGCGGCAAGGAATTGCGGCAAATCGTCTTGATCACCGATGGATCGGTCGGCAACGAAGCCGCACTTTTCCGCCATATCCGCCGCGATATTGGTGACAGCCGCCTCTTCACCATCGGCATCGGGAGCGCGCCGAACAGCCATTTCATGCGCCGCTCGGCCGCGTTCGGCCGTGGCACCTTTACCCATATTGGCAACACAAGCGACGTCTCCGAGACCATGTCGGCATTGTTCGAAAAGCTTGAACGCCCCGCGATGACCGACATTGCAGCAACGACGAACGGTGTGCCGTTCCTCCGTCAATGGCCGTCGATGCTCCCCGATTTGTATCATGGCGAGCCGTTGGTCCTGACAGCGAAGCTCAACGGCCCCGTCGACAATATCGAGCTCACAGGTAGGCGCGGCAGTCAGGTATGGTCTCGTGTTTTTGCGGCCGCTTCCGTCCGAGAAGGAAAAGGCATCGCGAAGATGTGGGCGCGAGACGGTATCGCAGCGCAGATGGACAGCCTGGTGCTGGGCGCCAATTCGGACACAGTGCGCCAAGAGGTCCTCAAGCTCGCTCTGGCGCATGGATTGCTCAGCAAATACACGAGCCTGATCAGCATCGACCGCACGCCAGTCCGGCCCGAAACCGCCTCCCTGCAACGCCGCGCGGTTCCCGTCGAATTGCCCGCGGGATGGAATTACGCTGCCGTCTTCGGCGGCAGAACCGCAACACCGGCGACCTTGCAAATACTGACAGGGCTGGCCGCGCTGTTCCTTTGCGCCCTTCTACTTCTGGCGCGGCGGCGGACGGCATGAGGCGCCGTAGGATCTTAACGGTAAGCACCTTTGCCATCGCCGCGTTTGGCATTTGGCAAGTCGGTGCCGGCGGCTGGATCCACGCTAAGGCAGCACTGGCACAGGCCCTGCTTGCCTCCAGCTGGACCCGGATCCAGTACGGCGAGGAGACGGCGCGTCCCTGGCCCTGGGCCGACACCTGGCCCATTGCGCGGCTGCAAGTCCCGCGCGTCGATGCCGACATGCTGGTACTGGCCGGCGGCAGCGGCCGGACCCTGGCGTTCGGTCCCGGCCATGTCGACGGATCAGCCAAACCGGGCGCCGCCGGCATGTCCGTTGTCATCGGTCACCGCGATACGCATTTCCGGTTTCTGCGCGACCTATTGCCGGGTGATGAGATTCGCCTCACCGACCGCACGGCCCAGGCACACAAATTTATCGTTCGTGAGCGGCATGTCGTCCACGAAAGCGATACGCGTTTGGCGATGGACACGTCAGGCTTGGCCCTCGTGACCTGCTACCCGTTCGATGCCATCGAGACGGGCGGACCGCTTCGTTATGTCGTCCTCGCTGAGCCGGTACCAGCCGAACCGCTGGTCAACAGGATGCCGATAACCACAGCCGCGGCCCCGGCGAGATGAAACAAATGCAATGTTTCGCCGAGAAAGAAGACAGATAGACCGGCCGCAAATATCGGCAGCATATGCGCCGTCAGGGACGCGCGGCTGGGCCCGATCAACTCGATGCCACGATTGTAGCAAATATATGCAACGATCGACGCAAACACCGCGACATAGCCTACTGTCCAGAACGCGGTCGCATTCACGGGCATTGGATGCCCCCCCAGTGTTTCCCAAAGATAGAAGGGAAACGTCATCGCCATGCCGAAGGCCATCATGCCGGCGAGCATTACGTTCGGGTGCAAATCCGGCGGCCGCCGTTTGACCAGCACCGAATAGAGGCTCCACGCGATCACCGCCGCGATCATCCACAAATCGCCCGTTGCAAATTGAAGGCTGCCGACCATCGCCGGGTCGCCTCGCGTGACAACAATGGCAATCCCCAGCAAGGACAGCACGATACCTGTGGCTTGGCGAAGGCTAAGCCGGTCCCCCAATATCAACAGCGCCAACAACGGAACCAGGGCCGGTGTCGCCGCATAGATCAACGCCGCGTTGATCGCGGTCGTCGTGTTCACCGCGATGTAAAGGAAAGTATGAAATACCGAAACGCCAAGGAGACCGAGAATCGCAATCAGTCGCCATTCGCGCTGCACGACCGGCCATT
>JAJFJB010000283.1 GCA_021774435.1 Alphaproteobacteria bacterium | reverse complement strand
GCTCAAGCGAACCCTTGGATTCGACACGATGAAACGGCAGCTCGCCTTCCGGTTTGCCGTTGATCCCTATACGAGCTTCGCACCGGTACGGGAGCGGCTCGACGAGATCGCCTGGTCGGCGACGGCCGGCGGGTTGACCGTGCGGGTGGCGACAGCGGCGATACCCGGCCCCGCGAAAGCCGCGGTGAAAATCCCGGCCTTTGCAAACGGCATGAACCAACTCCTGCGCGACAAAACGCCAGCCGAGTTGAAGGAAATCAACGGCCGCATCCTCGCCAATATGGGCGTGCATAGCTCTTTGGCCGAGGTCTTTCTGGAGCACCCTAAATACTCACCGAGCCACAAAACCTATATCGCAGGCGCCCTAGAACGCATGGAAAACGTCGACGACCGAGATAACTTTATTCAGCGGGCGACCCTCGATCAGGACGAACACACCGTCTTTTTTCGCCAGCGACAGGCTATCATGATGGCCGCCTATCACGAAAACGTCGCCAAGGTCGCGCGCGTCGTCAAACTGGGACAGGTTCCGTTCATGATGCGCCGCGACGGCGTGGTCATCGGTGTCTTCCCGATCGATCACCTTGCCTGGACGACCGAAATCGCGCATGCGGACAATACGGCGCTTCAAGGAATCGCCGCGCGCAAAGATGTCACTGGTGGGGAAATGTGGTTCGAAGGCACCGTCAGCGAGTTGGCGCGGAAAACCCTCGAAGCGCAAAACTGGATCGTGCGAGACAATGTCGGCTCGCAACTCGTACTGAATTAAGCGGAGGTAGAAATCCGTGCTACGGCGTACCGTCGAAATCTTGAGCGGCGTAGCACTCGGTGCGGCTTCCGTTGCGGTACTTTGGTATCTTCTGACACCGCCGATACAAAGCCCTTTCGACGCAAACGGCGACAATCGCATAAGCTATACGGAGTTTCGTGCTTTTGCCGCCTCGCTGTTCGAACAGATTGACAGCAACCTAGACGGTGGTCTCGAACAAACCGAGCGGCGCGTTGCCGCTAGTCAGTTCCGACCTTCGCTGTCACAGGCGATTACAGCGATCCTCCGTGTGCATCGACTTGATCGCAACAAGGACGGACTAATTTCGAAGGCTGAATATTTTGATCCATCGAGTCTGCAAACCGTGTTCGATCAATTGGACAAGGACCACGACCGATCTTTGACTCGCGGCGAAGGCGCTGATCTTGCCTTCAAGCTTTTGTTCCCCTGAGAGCAATTGTGGCGTTGGGAGTATTTGCCATACTGGATCGCCATTACGTTGAACTGATCAACTATTAATCTATCAAGGCACCGTGGTGATTCTATAGCCAATACTTACTATGCGTTTTAGGACAACGGAGACAGAATTAGGGAAAAACAATGAAATTGTTCGCAACGAAATTTTCCAGAATGATAGGGCGTGCCGTCTCAGTCGGTATTCTGACCTTTCCCGCCGCTGTCTTCGCGCAAGATTATGAATCACCGCCTGTTTTCCAGGCATCTGAGATCTTGCCGCCGGCGCTTCTCAGCGGTCCGCATCATCGTGTGCAGGAAAAAATTACCAACGATGGTTATATAAACCGCTATACGGTCGAATCCGAATTTGGAACGTTCGCGGGCGTGACGTCGGCCAAGTTGCGCAAAAGGATCCGCGAGATCGAAGCCCTGCACGCTATGGCGGAGATCCGCAAAACGAAAGTCTTCCGCGAATCCGTTACCGAAGCCGGCGGCGATGTCTTACACGGCGTAAAAATGTTTGCAACGGCGCCTGTCGATACCGTCAAAGGCGCTGTTTCCGGGGTCGGCAAGGCATTCACGCGACTGGGGGAAAATCTTTTCGGATCGAAACGCAGTGAAGCGGAAGACAGACGTTGGAAATCGATAATAGGCTTTTCCAAAACCAAGCGAGAATACGCCTATGATTTCGGTGTCGATGTCTACACGACGAATAAGGTCGTCCAGGATCAACTCGACAGCATCGCCTGGGCGGGCTACACGGGTGGCCTGACCGTTGCCGGACTGATGTCCGCCGTACCCGGGGGCGCTGGTATCGCGACCTCGGTAACCGGTGGGTCGCGTCTCATGAACGAGGTTTACAAGACAACGGCTCCAACCGACCTTCGCCGCTTTAACCGCGACAAGCTTCTTGCGATGGGCGTGAACGAAGACCTCGCCGATGTGTTTATCGACAACGTCGTATTCACGCCGCGCCAGCAAACGGATTTTGTGTTTGCGCTCGAGGATATGGCGGAAGTGGCAGGCCGGCACGTATTGGTAAAATTCGCGGTCAACGCCAATGATGAAGATATCGTGTTCTTTCGGCAACGCATGGCGCAAATGTACGCGGCGTACCATAAGAGTGTCACACCTGTTCGACGGTTCCTGTCAATGGGGCCAGACGCACCCGTCAAGGGCGCCGGCTTGGCGCAAAACAAGGCAGGCGCGGTTGTCTTTCTGGCACCACTCGACTATCTCGCATGGACCGAACCCATGGCCACGGTTTTTGGCGGCCTTGACCGGGCAGCCGATGCCGTTCCGGGTGTTACGGGAAAGGAACTCTGGCTAGCAGGCGGCCTTTCGCCGATGGCGCGACGCAACATCGAGGCGGCAGGATGGAAGATCGTCGACGGCCAGGAGATCGCTTTGCTTGGAGAAATTGAAGGCGCAAAAGAACGCATTTCATATCGGTAAGTCACCTTTGAAGAAAAAATTGGACGCAGCAGTTCGAGGTGGCGATGAAAATTTTGAGAGGTAAATCTGTGAAACGGAACTTAAAGAACCTGCGCCCGGCTTTGTTGATTGCCGTGATTTTGGCGTTTGCCGGTTACGGAAATGATGCCGCCGCGCAGGGTGTTTTTGCCTATCCAAAGGCAAGTCAATCACTGGAACAGCAAAACCGGGATAAGGGGGAGTGCCAGCAATGGGCGATGCAGCAATCCGGCTTCAACCCGTTCGCCCCGCCGCCGGTCACGGGATATGAGGTGGCGCCGCCACCACCTAGCACCTCAAGCGGATTTTTTGGACGCAGGTCTGTTGGCCAGGGCGGGGTGTTCGGCGATGCCGCAAAGGGCGCTGGTCTCGGCGCGATTGGCGGCGCCATTGCCGGTGATGCCGGCAAAGGTGCCGCAATCGGCAGTGCCGCCGGTGCGCTATTTGGAGGTATTAAGCGCCGCTCTAGAGAACAAGAGCGGCAAGCTTGGGAACATCAGCGCCAACAGCAGATTATTCAGCAGCAGCAACAAGCGGCAGCACAGCAGCAGCAAGGTGCCGCGCTGTTCAATCGTGCCTTTGCCGCTTGCATGAATGCGCGCAACTACCAGGTTCAATAGAGGCTTACCCGATGATCCAGGGGTGCGCCGTTTTTTTACGGAACAGGATGATGAAAACTATATCGAGGTTCTTTACCGCCCTTGTTGTCGCGACGTTTTTCGCTTCAACCGCGGACGCTGATACGAAAAGTTATACGGGCATGGGAAATTACACCACCAATGACCTGACAATGAAACTTGGAAACGGCAAAACGGTGTTCAGCGCGCGGACAGAAGGCGCAGCAACCATTTCCACGGAGCCCCCGGAATTGCTCGCGGTCAAATGCCTGGGCCTTGGTTTGATGAACGAAGACAAGCATTTCGGTTCCAGAGTCTTTTGCACGTTCCGGCGAAACGCCGAAGACAGTTTCGATATCCTAGGCGAAGGCAATGAAAAAGGCGGTGAAGGCCAAATCATCGGTGGGAGCGGAATTTGGAAGGGCGCGATCGGGACGGTGACGTTCGAAAGAATTGCGACAACGGACAATGGCGGCAGCTTCTCTTACAAGATGACGATGGATACGCCTTAGGCGCACGTTCGACTGATGCCAGCGGCTCACGTTTCATCTCATCCAGCCATGGTGCTGTGCCACGAATGCGATTTGCCGCATGCCTTCGAAGCTGTGCCTCGAGGACGAAAGGCAAAATGCGCGCGTTGTAGCGCGCATCTATATGGCGCCATGACAGACGAATTGGATCGTCCGTTGGCATTGGCAGTGGCGGGGATGATCCTGTTTCTGGTGGCCAATATGTTTATCTTTATGACCTTCGAGATGGAAGGCCGCGAGCAGGCCAACAGTTTGGTTTCGGGCTCGATCGAATTCTGGCGCGCCGGCTATTGGGAACTCGCGCTTCTGGTTTTTCTCTCAAGTGTTTTTCTCCCCTTTTGCAGCCTTGCCTTGATGCTTTACCTGCTCGTACCTCTGAGGCTTGGTATCACACCCGTTTGGGCAGCGCGCGTATTACGCTGGGTCGTCTCGCTACGGCCTTGGGCGATGATGGAAGTCTATATGCTGGGCGCACTGGTCGCGATCGTGAAGCTGACCGACTTTGCCGACATCACGCTTGAGCCCGGTTTCTATGCGTTCGTGGCTTTGATCCTCGTCCTGTCGGCGACCAACGCGGCGCTTCATCCCGAGGCTCTTTGGCAACGCGTGAGCGCCGGGCGCGCGACCGGACAAGAGGCTGTCGACGCGCAGACAGTGGTAGGCTGCCATGCCTGCGGACATGTGTTGCCGGGCAATTTGGAAGCGCACGGCCAAAATTGCCCGCGATGCGATGCGGCAATGCATCATCGCAAACCCGAAAGTCTAACCCGAACCTGGGCGGTGCTTATCGCGGCGGCGATCTTTTACGTGCCCGCGAACATATACCCCATCATGACCGTCATCTCCTTTGGTCAAGGGACGCCGGATACCATCCTTTCGGGTGTAATTCACTTGATCGAGGCGAACCAATGGCCTATCGCGATCCTGGTCTTTTTCGCCAGTGTATTCGTGCCGATTCTGAAAATTGGTATACTTGGTTTTCTGCTAATTTCCGTACAAATAGGCTCAAACTGGCGGCCGCGGGAACGCACCGCGGCGTATCGGGTCACCGAATTTATCGGCCGCTGGTCGATGATCGATATTTTCATGATCTCAATCCTGGTCGCGCTGGTAAAGCTCGACGCGGTGGCAACGATTGAGGCGGGCCCCGGGGCCGTCGCCTTTGCCGCTGTCGTGATCCTGACAATGGTATCGGCGATGAGTTTCGATCCACGCCTGATTTGGGACCAAGTTGAGGACAGTCATGGCTGACCCGTCCGAACCGAACACATCAGCTCTTTCTACGCCAAAGGTCAGCAGCGGCTTTTCGATCTCGCCGATATGGATATTTCCTTTTGTCGCGCTGCTCATAGGCGGATGGCTGGTCTACCAGACGCTGAGTCAGCAGGGTCCTAAAATCACCATATCCTTTAAGACGGCCGACGGGATCGAAGCGACGAAAACGAAACTCAAATTCCGTGAGGTCGAGATTGGCATCGTGACCGCCGTTGATCTGAAGAAGGATCTCTCCGGCGTAATTGTCACTGCGGAGTTAAGCCAGGAAGCCGAAGCGCATCTAAAGGATACGACGAAGTTTTGGGTCGTCCGTCCGCGTCTCGGTCTAAAAGGCGTTTCGGGTCTTGGCACCCTTGTCTCGGGTGCCTTTATAGAGATCAGTCCCGGCAAGGCAGGCGAAACGGAGCGCGAGTTCATCGGACTTGAAGAACCACCCTCGGTTACGATCGATGAGCCGGGCAAGGAATTCACCCTCGTTACGAACAAGCTTGGCTCCTACACGACGGGTTCGCCCCTATATTATCGGGGCATCGAAGTCGGCGAAGTCCTCGGTCAAAAACTCGCGGATAACCGGATCGACATTACGGTTCGGGTTTTTATTCATGAACCCCATGATCAACTCATTCGGGACGACACCCGATTTTGGAATGCCAGCGGCTTAAGCGTTTCACTCGGCGCAGACGGCATGAAGTTAAACATGGAATCCCTGCAAGCGTTGGCACTGGGCGGTATTGCGTTCGACACACCAAGCGATTTGACCAGCGGAATTCCGAGCAAAGCAGGAACGCGGTTTCGTCTGTATGATTCCGAAGAAGCGATTGAAGAAGCACAGTTCACACAAAAATTCCGCTGGCTGCTCAACTTCGAGGGATCCGTGCGGGGTCTTGTCGAAGGGGCTCCTGTCGAGTTCAAGGGACTTAGGGTCGGCAATGTCGTATCCGTCCGACTCGAGTTTGATCGCGACCAAACATTCCGCATCCCCGTTCTCATCGATATCGAACCCGAACGTGTCAGCGTCAGGGGCGAAGGCGGCGGCGACCGGGTCATCTCCAGGAAGATGCATATCGCGTCGATCAAGCAGCTCGTCGCCGCCGGACTCCGGGCCAGGGTCAAATCCGGCAATTTGATTACCGGCCAGCTTCTGGTTGATCTGGACTTCCATCCCGACACTAAAGTGGCGCTGCGCGGCGATGGTTCTTATCCTGAAATTCCGACAATCCCCAGCAGCATCGAAGAAATCACACAATCCCTAACGGCGTTGCTCAACAAAATTCAAGGACTACCGCTGGATGAGTTGACCCGGAGCGCTACGCGCACAATGAAAAGTGCGGAAAAGTTGGTTGGCTCGCAAGAAATACCGCGCACACTTCAGAGCTTCGACCAAGCCCTATCAACGGTAAACCGGGTCTTGAACAGTGTTGATAACGATATTGCGCCGAAGCTCGAAAGCGCGCTGGGTGAAGCCGACCAAACGCTGCGCACCGTTCGCGAAGCCGTCACGACCGGTTCGCCATTACGCTATAATTTGGAGACGACGCTGGAGGAGCTGGCATCCGCAGCACGATCCATTCGACTGCTCGCCGAATATCTGGAAAGCAATCCAAACGCCTTGATCTACGGCAAAGGGGGGAGACCGGCGCAATGAACAATTGTTGTCGATGGCTTCGGCTGGCTGTGGGTGCGTTTCTCGTAAGCGGTCTCTTAATAGGTTGCGGTGTCGGCCCCTCGGAACCGGCACGTTATTACGTATTGTCGTCATCCCCCGAATTGAGTACCGCAGCCTCTCCGTCTACGCCGGGAAAACGGTTGACTATCGGAATTGGTCCGGTTCAGCTTCCCGCCCATCTGGATCGAACGCAAATTGTAATGCTGACGTCACGGCATCGGCTGGATTTGAAAGACCTTGACCAATGGGCTGAGCCTCTAAAAGACGGGTTTACGAGAATCCTCGTCAAAAATCTTTCCGCCTTGCTTCCCACGGATCGCTTTTTTGAATTTCCCTGGCGGCGTCCCATCGTCGTCGATTATCAGGTGAGCATTCAGGTCGTGCAATTCGATACAAACGCGCAAGGCGAGAGCGTACTTAGCGCGCGTTGGAATATAATCAAAGGGGACGGTCGCGAATTGCTCTACTCCCAGACATCGACATTCGCAGTTCAGGCAGCAGGACAAGATGTCGAACAGGTTGTCGAGGTGATGAGCGAAAATCTGGGCCAGTTCAGTCGGGAAATTTCGACGAGCATCGCCGCGTTTAGCCGATAAGAATACAATGGGTCGTTTCGCCTACAGACAGGAACCGCAGAGATAGCCATAATTGGCAGCATTCGTTGCCGTCCGTGTAAATGAGGAGATCGCCGATGAACTGTTTCGGTAAGAAGGTGACAAGTCGGGCGGCAAGCGCCCTTACAATGACCTTGCTGTTGGTCGGTCTCGCGGCATGCGAGGAAGAACAGGTAGAGAAGGCCGAGGTGATCCGACCGGTTCGGGCGATCAAGGTTGCGGATGCATCCAATTTCGAGCGTCGATGGTTTTCCGGCCGGGCCAAGGGAACGAAGGAACTCGATCTTTCCTTTCGAGTCTCCGGTCCTCTGACACAACGCAAGGTCGATGTCGGATCAGAGGTTAAGAAAGGTGATGTGATCGCCCGAATTGATCCGGCAACATTCAAGGCCGATGCGGATCGTGCGCAGGCGGATGTGGCGCGCGCCAAGGCTGCGCTTGCCAATGCGGTTGAACAGTTGAAGCGTAAGAAAATCCTTGTTGCCAAGGGTCATGAAGCGAAGGCGGTGCTCGACCGTTTCGATGCGATCGAAAAGGAAGCAAGGGCTTCCGTCGCGGCCACGACGGCGCAGCTCAAGCGAAAACGCCTGGACCTTGGCTATACCACGCTCCGCGCACCGTTCACCGGTGTTATCGTGAAAACCTATGCGGAGAATTTCGAGGACGTCCGACCCAAGCAATCAATTGTGCGGCTGGTCGACAACTCACGCATCGAAATGGTCGTCGACATTCCGGAAAATTTGATATCACAAGCCCATTTGGTGAAAGAAGTCGTTGTTATCTTCGACCCCTTCCCTGATTTAAAGATACCCGCGACGGTAAAGGAAATAGGAACCGAGGCCTCCGAAACCACGCGCACCTATCCGGTAACAATAATCATGGACCAGCCAAAAGATGTAAAAATACTCCCAGGTATGGCGGGCAAGTCGACCCGAAAGAAAGGCCCGTTACAACAGGGCGACAAGGCACAGATCATTGTGCCCGAAACGGCAATTTTGACCAAAGGCGATGTTTCCAAAACCTACGTTTGGATCGTCGATGAAGCCAAGAAAACGGTGTCGGCACGAGAGGTTAAGACCGGCAATCTGACCAACCAGGGATATAGCGTTTCCGGTGGTTTGACGCCGGGCGAATGGATCGTCACGGCAGGCGTCAACTATTTACGCGACGGCCAAAAAGTTCGGCTCCTCGAGCAATAAAGCGCCCCAAACGGAAGGAAACGGCTCGATGAACCTCGCCGCAATCGCCATCAAGAACCGAACCGTCACCTACTTCATTGCCGCATTGTTGGTAATCGGTGGAGTCGCCAGTTTCTTCAAGCTTGGCCAACTCGAAGATCCTGCCTTTACCGTAAAAACAGCAAGCATATTTACCCCCTATCCTGGCGCCAGCCCTGCCGAGGTCGAACTGGAAGTCACCGACCGCATTGAATTGGCGATCCAGGAAATGCCCGAAGTCGACATCGTCGAGTCTTTCTCGAGAGCGGGCCTGTCTTTGGTGAAGGTAGAAATTAAGGCGGAATATTGGTCCGATCGCCTGCCGCAGGTTTGGGATCAGCTTCGCCGCAAGATCAGGGATGTCGAGGGCACCTTACCCCCTGGTGTCGGCCGGCCGGATGTCGGCGACGATTTCGGCGACGTATTCGGCTTCCAGTTGGCGCTCATCGGCGATGGCTACAGCTATGCCGAGTTGGAAGATTTCGCGAAGCAGTTAAAGAAAGAAATTAGCCTGGTCGAGGGTGTCGCACGCGTCGAACTGTGGGGTGCGCAACGAAAAGTCGTCTATCTGGACGTCTCGGAAACACAATTGACCCAACTCGGTCTGACCGGCGAGAACATCGCGGCGACCCTAAAGATTCAGAATGCGGTCGTCGATGCGGGAAGTGTCGACTTGGCGAACAGGCGTCTGCGCATTGCGCCGACAGGCGCTTTCAAAACACCTGCGGATATCGGAAATTTGACCGTTCAATCAAATGAACTCGAGCGGCTCCAAACGGCAGCGGCGTCAGGAGCCGCCGCGTCGGTAGGCGAGCTTATCCGGATACGCGATATCGGCACTGTCCGCGAAGGTTATGTGGATCCGCCATCGCAACTCATGCGTTTTAATGGTACCCGCTCAATCGGCCTGTCGATTTCCAATGAGCAAGGTATCAACATCGTCGATATGGGCGTGGCCGTTGAGAAACGGCTTGAAGAGCTGTACGCCAACCTGCCCGTTGGCATCGAAGTCTTGAAAGTGCACTGGCAGTCCGATGTCGTCGACGAAGCGGTGCAAGGATTCTTGATTAGTTTCGCCGAGGCCGTTGCCATCGTCATTGTCGTCCTGACGATCTTCATGGGCTGGCGCATGAGCATGATCATTGGCCTTGCGCTGGTCTTTACGATCCTGGGCAGCTTCATCCTGATGTCCTTGCTTGGCATCGACTTGCAACGCATGTCCTTGGGCGCGCTGGTCGTGGCCCTCGGCATGATGGTGGACAACGCGATTGTGGTCGCCGACGGTTATTACGTGCGAACGCAACAGGGTATGAATAAGGAGAAAGCCGCAATCGAGTCGGCGAAACTGCCCGGAATGCCGCTTCTCGGTGCGACCGTTGTCGCGGTCATGGCGTTCTATCCAATATTCGCATCGACCGATAGCGTAGGTGAATATTGCGGGACTCTTTTCACCGTGATTGCCATTTCGCTCCTAGTCAGCTGGGTCGTCTCGATGACGCTTACGCCGCTGACTTGCATCGATATGCTGAAGACAACGGGCTCGGATGGAGACGCGGATCCATACGATACCAAGTTTTTCGGAATGTACCGTAGCTTTCTTGGCGGCGCGATCAAAGCACGATGGCTTACTGTCGGCGTCATGGTCGCCCTACTCGTCGTATCCGTCGTCGGTTTTGGCCATGTCCGCCAGCTTTTCTTCCCTGACTCTTCCATGACCAAGTTCATGATCGATTTTTGGACACCGGAAGGGACCCGCATTCAGCGTGTTGCCGGAGATCTTACGGTCGCGGAAAAGAAATTGCTCGCGGATAAACGTATCGAAGGTGTCGCAACTTTCATTGGGTCGGGGCCACCTCGCTTTTACCTGCCAGTGGAGCCGGAACTCCCGTATTCATCGTATGGCCAATTGATCGTCAATGTTCACGACTTCAAGGACATCGACGCTTTGATTACGGAACTGACGCCTTGGTTCCAGGAAACCTATCCGCATGCGTTGCCCATACTTCGAAAATATGGCGTCGGTCCCTCGAACACCTGGAAAATCGAAGCGCGTCTGAGCGGCCCGGCGGAAGCCGATCCTAATCTTTTGCGCCAAGTCGCCAGCAAGATGACTGCCATAATTGACGATGAACCGCTGGCGGCATACTCGCAAACCGATTGGCGGACGCGGGTTCAAAAAGTCGTGCCGGCGTATAATCAGGAACGTGGTCGATGGGCCTCGGTGACACGCGAAGACCTGGCGGCCACTACCAAACGGGCCTTCGACGGTCGAAAGGTCGGACTATATCGAGACGGCGATGATCTTATTCCGATCATCCTGCGCCATGTGGAGGAAGAACGGCAAAACGTGGCGGGCATCGACGTATTACAGATACAGCCGGCCCTGTCAACGAAATCGGTCCCCGTAGCTCAGATCGTCGACGGTGTCGGGACGGCGTGGGAAGATCCATTGATCTGGCGCCGTGACCGGCGGCGTACGGTCACCGTGCAGGCGAACCCCATCTTGGGTGTGACGGCCCCGTCACTGCAACAGCGGGTCGCGGCGAAGATCGAAGCCGTCGAACTGCCGCCCGGTTATACCCTCGAATGGGGCGGAGACCTCGAGTCGAGCCAGGACGCAAACAAGTCGCTCATTCCGGGGATTATTCCGGCGCTTGCGATCATGGCCCTGATCATCGTATCGCTGTTCAACGCTTTCCGTCCGCCATTGATCATTCTGTGCACGATCCCGTTCGCCCTGATTGGCATTGTCGTCGGCCTGCTGGTCTTCGATGTGCCCTTCGGGTTCATGGCGCTACTCGGCGCCATGAGCCTTGCCGGCATGATGATCAAAAACGCGATCGTATTGCTGGATCAAGTCAATATTGAACTCGATGCTGGAGAGACGCCGTATGAGGCTATCGTCAAATCGGCTCTGTCGCGCTTGCGTCCGGTCATGCTGGCGGCCGGCACGACGGTCTTGGGTGTGATTCCCTTGCTGCAGGACGTATTCTGGGTCGGCCTGGCGGTCACCATCATGGCAGGGCTCACTTTCGGCTCAATCCTGACGATGGTATTGATCCCGGTGCTGTACGCGATCTTCTTCCGGATCAAACCGGCAACCGCTGCGGTCTGAGGCGGATGCTCGCGGCCTGGACAATAGGATTGATCCTCGCGGTCGTTAGCATCGTAATTCACTACGAAGCCCTGCATCAGATCGCACTGCGTATCGGGCAAGTCGCCGACGAGCGAAGACGCTGGGTCGTGCTCGGCGTCATCCTCCTTTTTCTGACGCATGGCGCGGAAATATGGCTCTTCGCCGGCGGCTATATTGTGGCGGATCTTTGGCTGGACATCGGTGATTTACGAGGAAACTTCGACGGTGAAATCATCGAATATGTCTATTATTCATCAATGACCTATACGACAGTCGGTTATGGCGACATTCATCCGACGGGGGCCATTCGCACCATGGCCGGGATTGAAGCGCTCGTGGGATTGATGATGATCGCTTGGTCCGGCGCGTTTACCGTGTTTTTTCTGCAGCCTCGATGGGCGCGCGATTCGCATATGGACGACAAATAGGGAGCATAGAACTTGGAATACACTCTTGGTGGCGCGAACATCGTTGTCCTGGCCGTCGCAGTTTGGTTCCTCGGCACCTTCATCAATAAGAAAATTCCATTTCTCGAGCGGTACAGCATCCCCGTTGCTGTAACCGGCGGGCTCATTTGCAGCCTAATCGTCACGGCGATCCATTTCGGGTTTGATATCACCGTGAATTTCGATACACGGCTGCGCGACCTACTGCTCCTCACCTTCTTCTCCACTATCGGCTTGTCGGCGAAATTCAGTCTCTTGAAGCAAGGCGGGAAGGCCCTTGTCATTCTTTTGATCGCGGCGGCAGTATTGCTAATCCTGCAAGACGCCACCGGCGTTCTTCTTGCGATGGCCTTCGGAGCCCATCCCGGCTACGGACTTTTCGGCGGCAGCGTATCGCTTGCGGGTGGGCACGGTACAGCTATCGCCTGGGGCGGTGTCGCGGAGGAGGCAGGGCTCAAGAGCGCCAAGGAAATCGGTATCGCCTTTGCGACGTTTGGGCTTATCGCCGGGGGTATCATTGGCGGTCCGGTCGCAGAGCGGCTGATCCGGCAGAATAAGTTGAAAGAAAGCCGTAGCGGCGGCGATGCGGAAGGCAGCATGGCCGCTTGGGCCTTGGCGAACGACAAACCGGCGACGTTGCCACCTATTTCCTCGACACTTGGTACGTTGATGGTTTTGGCAATCTGTGTCCAGGTGGGTGATTTGGTAAACCAGTTCCTTTTTTCAAAGGGCGTAACTTTGCCAGGCTTCCTGACCGCCATGATGGTCGGCATCGTCATTGTGAACGCGACAAGCCTCCTGAAAGTCGAACTTGATCCTGTCGCCCGCGACCGGGCATCGGAAATCAGCCTTCAGCTTTTCCTCGCGATGAGCTTGATGAGCATGCAGCTGTGGGTTCTGGCGGGTGCGGTGGGTCCAATCCTTGTCGTTCTCTTTGCCCAGATGGTCGTGATCACTCTATTTGCCGTTTGGGTGGTTTTCCGTTTCATGGGACGGGATTACGATGCAAGCGTCATTGTTGCCGGAATTACGGGCCTTGGCATGGGAGCAACACCCGTCGGTATCGCGAACATGAATGCCGTGACGTCCAAATATGGACCATCACCGAAGGCGTTCCTGGTCGTGCCCCTTGTCGGAGCGTTCTTCCTGGATTTGGTAAACGCTTTGGTGATTAAGACCTTTCTCGCGATGCCGTTCATGCAGGCTGGGTAAATTTGCCGTAATCTGTTGATTAGGGCCCAAGAAGGGGTCACAAGTCCGACGCAAGCCTGTATTCTATTCCTCTGAGGCTATCGCCGACTAACGCACCATCAAGGAAAAACAACATGCGTGTAAAATACTACATGGGCACAATTCTTGTCGCTTTGGCGGTATCAATGTCGTCAGCGTACGCTCAAACGACTTCGATGCTTGATGTGCTCGATATCGATTTGGCGGGAAACAAGCCGAACGAAGCGTTCAAAATTCTCGACCAAAATGGGAATGGGGCGATCAGTAGCGTGGAGTGGCGCCTTCGAATTTTGACGATTTTCTTCAAGAAGGATGGCGACGAAGACGGTTTCCTCGACAGGAAAGATATTCCAGGCATTAGCGATACGCTTTTTGCGCAGATCGATATGAACGGTGATGGCAGAATTGCGGCGAGTGAATGGACGGACCGGCGTACCGTTAGACATAGTGATATCGATAAAAATAAAGATGGCTCGATATCGTTAGACGAGCTTAAGGCGTTTGCAAAAAAATAATGCCATGGTTTCGGCGCGCCGCAGTCCGCATCGGATCGTGCCGTTGCGCGTAGACTAACCCAATGCAGGCAAAATCCGGCGCCGGGCGTATGTCCCGGTGTGATCTACTGAGAGAATGGCCGGATGAAAATTTCTACCAGGAATAAGCTCGTCTCGGTTGCCATTTCGACCGGCGTGTTCGTCGGGCTGGCTATTGGTGCTATCTTTCTCGTCAAACTCAAGGCCGATCAAGCGATTGTCGGGGCTTTCCTCTTAGGCCTTATGATCAGTTTGTTCGAAGTTTTTTATGTCCAAGGCCAAGCTGGGCGCTGGCTGCGCGTCATGCATCCACTCAAGTCACTGCTGCTTTATAATTTGGCTATTTTAGTCATGATGTTCGCCGTCATGTACTTTAATCACTGGGCTTTCGATCGCTGGGATAAATTGCCGTTAGTTTATGCAAAACTGCCTGTCGTTATCCCTCTGTTGTTCGTCATTTCGGCGATTGCCTTGGTCTCGCTTCGCATCGTCGGGTATGTCGGCGGCCGGAATATTTTCTATTTGCTGATCGGCAAATATCACCGGCCGGTTGTCGAGAAGAAGGTCTTCCTGTTTCTCGACATGAAAGGTTCGACAAATCTGGTCGACAGGCTTGGCGCCATCCGCATGAAGGCGCTGGTCGGGAAATTTCTTTTCGACGCCTCCAAACCCATTACCGACAATGGCGGTGAAATTTACCGATTTACCGGCGATGGATTCGTCGCGATGTGGGACTGGGAGCGCGCATTTCTGGCCGGAAGCATCTTTCAGGCCGTCGATGATTTGTACGCGATGATTGCACTGGAGAGACCGGTCTACGAAGAGACCTTTGGTCTCGCACCGGAGTTTCGTATTGGCATCCATGGCGGAGACATTGTGGGCAGCGAAGAGGGCGACAATCGTCGCGACATTGGATTTTATGGCGACACGATCAACATCGCCGCACGCATGGAACAAAAAGCCAAGGAGGTCGGATATAATTGTGTTCTGACCTCGGAAATCTTCGCGAATTCAACAAAAGATTCCCGCTTCAAACCGTTAGGCGCCGAGACTGTTCGCGGTATCGAGCGACCGATGGAAATATATGGCTATACGCCAAGCCCTAACCGAAGCTAGAGGACCCCATGTCAAAAATACTCCAGACAATTCGGCATGAGTTCATTCAGGTTCTGCCGCCGACGATCTTCTTTTTTGTCGCCTTCAATGTGATTTCAATAACCAAGGCTCTGATGCTGAGAGAGCATGGCATCGATTTTTCGGGCTTTGCTGCTGCGACAGTCGGCGCTTTGCTGGTGGGCAAGGTCGTGCTCGTCGCGGACAAGCTGCCGATCGTCAACCGGTTCCCCGAAAAGCCGCTGGTCTACAACGTGGTCTGGAAAACGGTCATCTATATCGCAGCTGTGTTCCTTGTCCGCTATGTCGAACATTTGATCCCCTTCTTGCGAGAACTTGGCAATATCGGCGCGGCCCACCAACACCTCATGAACGAGGTTGTCTGGCCTCGGTTCTGGTCGGTTCAGATATGGCTGATGGTTCTATTCTTTACCTACGCGTCCATCCATGAGCTCGCCCGCCTGGTCGGGCGCGATAAGGTCCTGCAAATGTTTTTCGGTATAGGAAAACGAGGCGAAGCATAGAAAGTCTGATCCTGCCTAGCGAGTATCGAAACGGGCCTGACAGCCGACCTCAGACAAGGTTAATCTGCAGGTGTAGAACTCGGTACTCGTTGGATACTGAATTCCAAAAATTTACATGCTGCATGCTCATATCCTTCCACAGGCGTTCAATCCGTCCTCATGATGGCTAAAGTCATAAGCCAGTTGTGACTTTTAAAAACCCTGAATCGTCTAAAAATTTTTTCGTGCACGCAGAT
Source organism: Alphaproteobacteria bacterium (assembly GCA_021774435.1). Lineage (GTDB taxonomy): Bacteria > Pseudomonadota > Alphaproteobacteria > UBA8366. The sequence goes on along the minus strand of JAJFJB010000283.1, from coordinate 15,213 downwards.
GAAATTCAAAATTGAAGAGAACTGTGTTTGACACCACTATTTCTTGCTGTGACATCGCAAGGGCGCTTATTGAAATTTTTCCATCAGAAACAGTTTGGCCCGGTTTAGCGCAATCGCCTACGAAAGAATACAAAGCACAGGTCATGTCCCCGCAACCAAGTTTTACGATTAATCATTGAGTTCCCAGGACCAGATAGTTGTAAATCAAATTTGACGCGACGAGAAATGACCTCAAGACGCGGCTGGATTCCCGTCCGTTGGAAAGTACAGACATATTATTGTGCCGACGCCCACTTCGCTCTCGATAGCCATATCGGCGCCGTGCAGCTCAACCAACCCCTTGACAATCGGTAGCCCGAGGCCCGTCCCTTCCCGGGTTCGCGCTGCGTCATCCACCTGCGCATAAGGCTCCAGGATCCGCGGCACGTCCTCGGCCCGGATTCCACAGCCAGTATCGGCGATCCTCAGTTCGATCAAACTGTTCTCTCGGCGTAGGCCAACGGTGACGACGCCCTGAGGCGGCGTAAACTTAATGGCGTTCGACAAGAGATTTAGGAGAATCTGCCGCATCGCACGCTCGTCGAACGATGCCATTCCGACATCCATCGTATTATCCTCCCAGTCCAGGCGGACACCGGCAGCCTGCGCCTGGGGAGCGACCAGGGCAACGGTCGACCCGATGAGATTTGTCAGATCGAGAAGCTCACGATGCAGTTTCGTCTTCCCCGCTTCAAGCTTCGCGAGGTCGAGCAGATCATTAATCACGGCGAGCAGGTGCGCACCGCTTTCATGAATGTGACGCGCGTATTCCACAATCCGGTGCGGCTTGCCGGCGTACAAATCAGGGTCCGCGAGGACTTCGGAAAATCCCATAATGGCGTTGAGCGGCGTCCGTAACTCATGGCTCATCTGCGCCAGGAATTCAGATTTGGATCGGTTCGCTTCTTCCGCATGGCCACGCGCGGCAGTCAGCTTCGCCAGAATTGCGCGGCGTTCGGAGACATCCTGCTGGATAACGACGAAGCGGCGTATGCCCGAGTGGGCGTGAGACAGCGGATAGACGGACATGTCCGCCCAATAGGCGCCACCATCGACACGGTGTGCAGCAATGTCGCCATGCCATACTTCACCTTTTTCGACAGTCCTGCAAATCGCTTCCCAGCGCGATGCGTCATTCTCCGTCGCCAGCAACACCGCCGGGGTACGCCCGATCGTGTCCGCTTCCACATAGCCGGTCAGATCGCTGAACGCCGGGTTCGCATATTCAATACGCCAGTCATCCGCTGCCACGACGATGGCGACCGGACTGTTTTCTACGGCGAAGGACAACATCGCCAGCCTCTCCACAATGCGATCGAACTCTGCCGCCACGTCGTCCAATTCTGGCGTGACATTTTGCTCGGCAAGCGACATGGCACCCGCGTGAGGACCGACATTGACAGCGATCCCGCGAAATTTGAGGAGTTGGTCCCGGACGCGCAGCAAAAGGAAAACGGCAACGGCAGCCACTGCCAAGTATAGGACAGCCGCGATTTGAATCTGCGGCGTCTGCCAGTAGGACATGCCAAGCGATGATTGAAGATAGGTTTCGTTGGTATAGGAGGCGATCACCGCCCAGCAGCCGGCGTCGGTCCGCAGCGGCGTAATGGAGGTAATCAGATACTCGTTTCCATCGCCATGGCGGTGACGTATTGCCGCGATCTTATCGCTTTTGCAGGACAGGTCGAGGCGGTTCAAAATGCCCAAGTCCGAGATGCGGCGGCGTTCGGACTCCATGATATCCGGCGCAATAGCAGGAAAGGCAGCGATGTAATAGAAGCCTTCCTTCGGGTCGCCATTTGGGCGGAATATGACGCGGACGTTAAGATTGGTGCTGGCAAGTTGTTCCAGCACTCCATTCAACGCCGGTTGTTCCGACAATCCCGCCCGCAGGTATGGCGCCAACGCGGCGGCAAGTACACGACCATGCTCCTGTCCCGCTTCGAGCAACAGGAGGTTGCGCTCGCGATCGGCTGATGAAAGCTCCAGATAAATGAAAGCTGGAATTACCGAGAACATTATCAAGGTGACAGCGGTCTTTGCTACCAGGCTGCGCCGCCAACGGCTCAAAGCCGATTGCGCGGCACCCGGTTCCCCGCGAAAAGCGGTCCAAGTGCCCGCAATTGCCGGACGGACACCAGACCACCATGATTTGAACCGTTTTCGCCACCAAACCTTGGGCTCTGCCGAATGATTGGTTTGTGTTCGATGTCCCATGGGTCACCGCTCGTCATTTGCGGCCAGTCGCTGCCGGAAAGCACGGAGGCAGTGTTCCGACGCAAAATTGAACGCTTGCGCAATCACCTTCGCCCCGGAATATGGACGCGCTTCGAAATGAAGCAGGCGGTAGCGTTGCGCCTTCAGGTCATAATAGAAGTGAAGCCGGAACTGGCAGTCTGAATCGGCATACTGCCAGATCCTGGAAGGTTGGCCATCTTCCTGCGTGTCGGGAGGGCCGAGCAGCCGCCTCGTTTCACCGAAGTTGAGGCCGACCAGCGTCGATGGTGCTATGTCTGGCCCCTTGGTGGATAATTCAGGTAACAAATCCTGAATGAAGCTCTGCGGTTTCAGCCCGGGGCGCGGTCGCTGCGTCTCGGCGCGAAGCCCATTCTCATGATCGGAGGCTGCACGGCCAGATGCCGGTGCCAGTGTATAGCCTTCGGATAAATCGCTGCTGGCCAACGCCTGATTCCCGGATACTCCGGGCGTTTCGTCCGGAACCAAATGGTACGAGAGATCGAGTTGCGTACCGCAACCGGCTGCGAGCAAGCTGGTCACTGCTGACAGCACTCTAGCGACGATGCAGCGCATGTTCCGCCCTTGAAGCCCCGGCGGATCAACAAACCGTATCGCACGATCCGCCTAATTTAATTATCAGGATATATATAGTAATATTTCATTTTTTCACAAGTAATATAAATATTGATTACTGGAAATTTAAATAAAAAATATTAATAAAATTAATTTTTATTATATTTATATTTAAGTATTAAAATGAATGAATTCGATTTCATATACCTCGGCGTTGGAAAATTATTAAAACGGCGTGATCATCTGGTGTGACGTAGATCTGCAGACACTTCGCATGTATGCGGAACAGGCCGGTGCGCTTGAGCAATATGAGGCATCCACGCGCCGGCATACCCGGTGGCAGAAGGAGGTAAAACCCAACCAAAAGCACCCAAATTCCCATCAAGCCGCTGACCTGGAATTGGCCCTCTAAGACAAAGTGTGCGAAGCGAAATCGGACAGTAACGACGAAGGCTGAGCAAAGACAGACCTCGGATTCCGTTGATCTGGCGCAATGATTTACGCCCTTGTGGCGCCTAAAAATGAGGAATGATAGCCAAGAATTGTCGCGAGGAGGCGGTTGTGAGCAAACTCAAAAACCAAGTCCACCGGAAAAATTTTCGGTCAAAGTTCCTTTCGAGAAAGCGAATGTTCAATTTCGAAAACCCGGGGAAGGTTCTTTTTCCTACAATTCTAATAGTGCTCTCAGCATTCAACTTTGGGATCATTGAAAGCGCTCAAGCAGCAAAAACTGATCGTATTATGATTGCGGCGGCTGCTCAGCGTATCGACGCAAAATCTTGTAAAAATACTACGGCCGGCAAGAAGCTCACTGCCTTAAAAAATAAATCCGTCGCGGTGCCGGGAACGGCTTATCTCATAAACCTTGCTGCCCCTAGCGGGAAACATCAATTCGCACTGATCGCTTGCGACAAAGTTGGCGCGCCCGCCAAAGGGCACACCTTTACACTGTACGATTTGAACAAGGGAATCCTGGAACACGGTGACCAAGTCGTCCTCAAAGGACCACACGGCCTGTTACTCGGGCTCGATAAAAGCGGCCAGCTCGTTGCCGATCGTCTCAAATATGCGACACGCGAAGTTTTCACCATTGAAAAACGCGTTAAACCAAAGTCGAAACTGGCAAAGAACGACGGGATCGCTTTTCTCACCCATGATCGTAAATACATCGTCGCCTCCGGTTCAGGCGGCGCGGACGTCAAGGTCGGCACCAACAAAAAAAGCAAGACGGATCTATTTAAAGTCACCAAGCTCGACAAACCGCTCGCTTCCAAGGCCAAGGATTTAGCGTCATCCGGCGCAAAGAAGGCCGGAACATGGATTGCCAAGACGATTATCACAAAGGCGTTCGGCACCAGCGTAGCAGAAAAACTGTTCGGCAAACCCGGAGAAAAAAAGAAATCCATCGTTCAAGTCGAACCCAAGGCCTGCGCCCAGGACTTGGCCAAGGTCGATATTCCGAAGGAGGCCGATGAAGCGGATGCCGCAGGGAAGGACAAAGCCAAAAAAGATAGCAAGGTCAAAGCTGCCTTAAAGAAGGTTTGGGCGAAAATCGACAAGTACCAGTCCTGCGGCAAGCTCAAGCTGGCGATCACGCTACCGAAAACCGATCTCGGCATGAAAGTCTTCTACGCGCGCGAAAAGGGGCACGAGCTACCACTTTGGAACATCGCGCTTATGGCGGGCAACAAGACAATCAACGACAATCCACTGACGCGGGCTCTCCCCGCCATCAAGGAAGTCACGGGCGGACTGAAACTCACCAAATTCGTCGTCGTGCTGAGCGAAGACAAGGCGACCGTCAAACTCAGCGACCTCGGCGATGCGCTCTCGAAACATCTCGACGAACACCAAAACAGCATCGAAATCCCCGGGGTTTTCAGCAGCACGCAGCAGAAGAAAGGGACAATCACGCTGCAGCAGGGAGTAAACCTGTTCGGCGAAGTCGCGGGACCGAAGAAAGGCCCGCTGGCGGTGTTGTCTGAAGCAGCGCTACCCGGCAGCACGCGCAGCGACGAGCCGTGGAAACTCGCGGGTGTCCTCGGCACTGATTTCATGCAAAAGCTTTTAAGCAAAATTTCGTCCTTCGAACGGGTCGTGCCACCGACCTATTCGGACAAGAAGGCGTTGCGCGCGGAAATCTGGCTGCCGGGCTATTTGCCGTTCCCCTATAACCTCATCAACAACAAGAAGGCGGTTCACGGGGAAATATCAAAAGCGCAATTCGTCTTCGACCTGTCCAAGAGCAAGACGAAAAAAGGCGCGACGAAGAAACTGCAGCTTTCGGCAAAGAGCTGGGCGAAATACTGGATTTTCGGCAGCAAGGCATTCCCGATCGAGAGCCAGGGCAATATCACCTTTGAAAGCGGTAAGGTCGCGGGCGCCATCAATGGTTTGTACGCGATCAAGAAAGAGGATAATCCGCTAAAATTTATTCCCGGCGTGCATCTAACAAAACTGCGGGTTGGCGGTGCTCTCACGCATGAAGACAAAAAGAAAGACACCAAAACGGCGAAAGACGTCTCGGCGAAGGATACTCTGAGCGCCAAATTGGCGTCCGAACTTGTCGTTGCTGGTGAAACACTGACCTCCACCTTCGACATGATCGTTGCAAAAAAGGGTGCCAAGATCGCATTGGAAGAAATTCGCCTCAGCCTGCATGGCGCCGGGAAGGATGGGAAAATACGCCTCGCCGAAATGGGCTTATTGGGCAAAATTCCCTTGGTCAACGAACTGGTTCTCGAGAAAGGCGTCGTCGGGATCACGCCGACGAAAGGCATCCCAGACTTCTATATCACGGGTGGCGGCACCTGGACGCGCACGAACATGGGCGGCCAATTGGCGGTTATGAAGAAGAAACTCAAGGGCAAGGAAGAGTTTTTCATCTTCACACGCGCCAATGATTTCACCTTGGCGGGGTTGTTACCCAAGGACAAGAAGTTCGACCCGGCGCGCGGTGTCCTGACAGCGCTTAAAATGCCGAAAACGCTGCTAATGTTCACGACCTTCAAAGGCAGTGATGCGGAAATTAAGCAGAACGAAATTCCGAAACCCCTGCATGCCATGTTCACCGGTCTGGTCAGCACGACCGATCCGCGTGTACCCATCTTCGGCGATGGGCTCACTGTCGTTACCGCGCTGGATTTTACGGCGACCGAAAACGCCGCAATAAAACGGGGTTTTTCGCAACTCGGTTTCAGTTCCTTCGGTCCACAGGGCCCGTTACTCGCGGCGGCATCCGTCGGCGGTTTACAAAGCGGGAAGCTGTCCCTGTCTATGGCGGCAATGTTGCCGGGGTTCAAAATCCCGGAGAAGCTGCCGGGCGGCATCGTCAATCCGATAGGCCTTTTGTTCGAACCGAAAGGCGTCGACTTTTTCTTGAACCTGGTTGCAGCCGATGCCCCGAAAGTCGAGCTCGGGGTCAAGGGTAAGCTTGGCCTTAAAATGCCACCCATCGGCGGCGGCAAGGCAGACCCGCTTGATCTCGCCGGACGGCTTTTCCTCAAGGCGAGCAGTGCCGGCGAGATTGCCATTCAGATGGCCGGTCAAATGAAAGGTGAATGGAAGAACCCGATGGGTATCGGGAATCTCGCCTATAAGAATGTCGCAGCGACCACGAGCATCGGTGTCTTGGCGGCGGCGGCTTCGGTCGACGTCGGCTTTGGCGGCACCACGATCTTTGACATCAAGGACGAGAAGGGCAAAGCCAAAAGGCTAACCATGGACACCGATCTGCTTGTCGGCGTTGGGATCACCCCTTCGCCGCCGTGGGTCGTGCCGACGAAACTCGGGATAAACTTCGCGGCTGATGAACTCTCGCCGGATAAGACGATCAGGGTCGCGGATGCACTCATTAAAGGCGTTTTAACGGGGCCGATGGCGAAAACCATTCTCAATCCGCCGCCGCCCTTCAAACCGCTTCCCGCAAATCTCCGAAAGGGAATTGCAAACCTGCAAAAAGAAATAAACAAAGCGTCGTTGCCGGACCTACTTAAGTTGGATTCCCTACCCCTCCCGTTGGTGGTGTTGAAGCCGGCGCGGGGAACGAAAAAGGTGCGGATTTATTTCCAGACACCAGGTGCGGAAATCCCCGGGCGGGAAGAGTCCGGTCTTAAGGGGCTTGGTTTCTCCGTCGCGGGTGCGGCGAGCCTCAGGTTTCTGGGAAAGGAACAGAAGTTCGGCGAGACCGATCTGACTTTGACCGCGACCGACGGGTTCCGTCTTTACGGCCAAGTCGAGCCGTTCAAGGTCGGCCCTCTGCAAATCGGGCGGTCGGGCCTCAAACCAGAGGTTGACGTTAAGGCTAGCTTGGCCGGATCTCACTTTAAAATGAAGGGCTATCTCGAACTTCCACCTATTTTGAAGGACGAGACCGATATCGAGCTTTCCAAGGATCGCATCGCATTCCACTTCAAGAAGAAGCTCGGAAACATCTTCGATTTCGAGTTCGACGCCCATACGGAAGGCAAGGACGTCTTATCCAGCCGCAAGTTTTTGCTTAACGCGAAGGTCGCGAACAATGTCGATACCTTCGTCAAGGATCAGGTATTGCCGCGCGTCGGCGTTCCCGGCCCGATCATCGGTTTGCTGGAACGCAGCAATCCGCTCGTCGTTCGAAAACTCAGCGTCAAAGGAGACATGGCCGCATTTGTCTCGGGCACTGACAAGGTTAGTGTGAACATGACTCCGGTCTTTTTCGGTGATGAAGTCAAACCGATTTCCGCCAAAGTCAAAGGCATCGACTGGAAACATCCAGAGCGCAATATTTTGCTGGGTCACGAAGTGACGGGTGCCGTTGCGGTGTCGATGATTAATTATCTGGTCGACAACCCCAAACAGACCCCCGCCTTCAAGCTCGGGCCGCTACTCGCGTTCGACTCAGGCTATCTCGGCGGGTTCAGGGTATGCCGACGGGGGCTGTCCGGCGGAGCGCTCCTGAGTTGCAAGCGCCTGGTAGCGAAGGAACGGAAATTCCAGATTTGCCGGGACGTCTACAGGATTGCTAAACGAACTGCATCAAAAGCGGAAATCGCTGCAAAATGCGGCGGGCTAGGCGCGAAGGAAAAGACTGCCATCACAAGCGTCACCGACAAGGGTTTTCTGCTAACCGGTGGCATTCATTCCGTTCTGTCCAAACCCCGGGCGAGAGCTGAATTCTTGCGCGGAAAGATGGATTTGCGTTTCACCGACGATGTCCTCAACGGTCTGATCAAATCGGATTTTCATGCCGTCGGTACGACGCAAAATGGTGTTCCCAAAAAGCTGACCTTTGACGCGGTCGTCACCGGCGACCTGAATAAGTGGTTCCGGGACCAAGTCATTGGCAAGCTCATTAAGGGCCCAGTCGGTGAATACCTGAAAAAGAAAATTAAGGAGATCGACCTGGTAACGGTGACCAAAGGCACCTTTCATGGCGATTTCGAATCCTTCTTCATCAAGCATCAGCCGGCCAACTTGAACGTCACGGTTCGCGTTCTCGGCTACGACAAGAAAAGAACCAAAATCGTCAAGGGGACTATTCCTATTTACGATCACCCGAAATATGTCGGCAAGACGATAGCAGGATCGGTCGGTCTGGTCGGCCATGTCGTCTCAATTTTGTGGCGTAACGCAATTCATGACATCGGCATGGTCGCAGACAGGGTCGCCGGCGATTTGGACCGATTGCTGGGCGGCGGTGGCAAGACTGGCTGGTTCGTACTGCAAGACCAGGGTAGCAAGAAGTGCGTCGCTCCGGAGCGCAACGCGAGAAAACCGGGAACGCGGATCGTGCGCACCAATTGCGACCCCGCGAACCAAAACCAGCAATGGCGGTTCGAATACAAAGCCCTCAAGGCCGTCAAATTGCGGCACCGCGCCTCGAACCTGTGCTGGGATATGAGAATGACTGGTATTTTCTACAGCATTCACAACGGTGCGCCGCTGCAACTCGCGCACTGTAAGGGGAATGCGCACATTTCCGGTCTTAACCAGCGGTTCTGGCTTAGGCCCATGGACCGGAAGCATGCGATTGTCGCGCTCTACCCGACGTCGGCCATGCTGCACTGCGTTGATGTCAATCCCAAGACAGGGAAAACCCATCAGTGGCTGTGCCGGCTTCCGCCCGCGCAGAACCAGCGGTTCAAGGTCGTTCCGCCAAACTAAATAGGCGGGGCATGAGATTGCGATAGGTCAAAGCGCAGTTGGAACGTAACGGATACTGCTAACGATGTGGTCGGGAGACGAACATGAAACCCATGATGCAATTGGAAAAATTTTGTAAGTCGTTCTTTTGCGCGGCATCGGTAGCGGCGTTCGTAGTTTTTTCCAGCGCGTCTGTTGATGCGAAGACCGTGAGTCGGGCCGAAGCAGCAAATCTCGCTGAATTCTCCTATACGGTTTTTAAAAAGAAAGGGGGCCAACTCTCTGGATTCACCGTTCTCGATAAATGGCCAAACAAACCGGGCCTAAATTGGTTGGAGAAATCGGGTGCGGGCATGGTGCTTTTCGAGCGCAAGTCGGACCAGCAGACCATTTTGGCCTTCGTCGGCACCCAGAAAACTGACCCGAGAGACATCATCGCGGATCTCGGCATCGGGCTGCAAGAATTCCTGCCGATGCTCGGAGTGCCAAAGGTGGTTATCGATGCCTTGATCAAGGTCAGTCCGAAATTCGCCCGGCAGGTAGAGGCCGCGCGGAAATATGTTTCGGCACTGCCCAAGAAGAAGGATTCGAAGGGCCGGCCAATAAAACTCAAGAATATGTGGCTTACGGGACACTCGCTCGGCGGGTTTCTCGCCCAAGTCATTTCGAATGAATTCAAGATTCCGGCCATTACCGTCAACGCGCCCGGCGCCGCCCACGAGTACAAACCCAAGGGCAAGAACACGCAACTCGTCAATCTGAAGCGGCAACTAGATCTGGTTGCGCTGGTTGGAAGGCATATGGGCACGGTCGTCGATTATCCGAATGCGACACCCGCTTCAAAAAATTTCGTCAAGGCGTTACTCGACAATCATGGCAGCACGAAATTCAAGGAAGACTTGGGAAAGGGACTTAAACCCCTTGCGGGGCCAGCCGCAACGGATGCACGAATTTACGATGTTGCCGGTGCAGCCATTGCCGACTATGTGCAAGCCCATCCGCAGAAAACCAAAGCCGTCAATCTCGGCCCCTTACTCGGGTTCGATTCCGGCGAGCTTCGGGCCACGCGCGTTTGCAAACCAAAGAACCTCTCCGCCGAGGACAGACGCGTCTGCAATCGGTTGGTGCGAATCTTGGCATGCCGGGCAGCGTTTGAGTCCAAAGGCTCCAAACCGGCGACAATACAACGCCGGTGTGGGACCTTATCGTCTCAAGACAATTCCAACATCGAAAGACTGACCAATAAGGGTGTCATGCTGTCCGGTGGTCTTCGTACTCTGGTCTCGCATCCACGTGCCCATTTACTGTTCCGTAAAGACCAGCGTGTCGACGTGCACTTCACCGACAATATCCTGAATGGCCTTGTCCGAACCCGCTTTCACGCGGTGGGCAGCTTAAAACAGGGCGTGCCGCACAAACTACCATTCACTGCGGCTGCCAGCGGCGATCTCAACGAATGGTTCCGCGAGAAAGTTGTCGGCAAAATTATCAAAGGCAAAGTCGGAGAAAAAATAAAGCGCGATATCAAGAAGCTCGACATCGTAACCATCACTAGCGGAACGTTTCAAGGCGACGTCGAGTCGTTCTTTTTCAAGCATAAGCCAGCCAACTTGAAGGTCACAGTGCGCGTGCTCGGCTATGACAAGAGAAAGACTAAAACCATCACTGGAACGATTCCCATATATGCCTTGCATCCTAACCCGAAAGTCGGGCTTGGCCATGCCGCAGCCACAGCAAAAGCGTCAGCGGGCCTGATCGGCCATGTTGTCGCAATATTGATCCGCGATGCGACACACGTGGTCCATAAAGAAGCAGAAAAGTTTGGCACCTGGCTGGACAGGGTATTCGGCGGCGGTGGCCAGTCCGACTGGGTCATGCTCCAGGCGCAGCGCAGCAAGAAATGCGTCGCACCCGAGCGCAACGCCAGAAAACCGGGCACGCGGATCACTCACGCCAATTGCGACCCGCGCAACCCAAACCAGCAATGGCGGTTTGAATACAAAGCATTGAAGGCTGTCAAGTTGCGCCACCGTGCGTCAAATCTGTGTTGGGATATGAAAATGACCGGCATTTTTTACAGCATTCACAATGGGGCGCCTTTGCGGCTTGCTAAATGCAAGGGCGACGCAAATTTAGCCGGCTTGAACCAGCGATTTTGGCTCAGGCCTATGGACAAGAAGCAGCCGATTGTCGCACTTAACCCAACGTCAGCGATGCTACATTGTGTCGATATCGATCCGAAGAGTGGAAAAGCGCATCAGTGGCTATGCCGGATTCCCCCCGCCCCACAACAGCGGTTTAGATTAGTCCCGCCTTCCTGATGATACCGGTATTGGAACCTGTGCTGAAACTCAACTTTCTGCGATTGCCAACAGAAGCGTGGGTTTTCGATTTGCTTGTAAAGCGTGGAAAAAACAAACCAGGGCCTGTGCGCCCAGCAACTGATGGAAGTTCGTCGATCGATCGACGCCCATTAATACTAATGAGATCCTTCATCCCGGTTAGCATGACAATGCTATTGCTAATCGGCGGTTGCGAGACGCTTGGACGGAATGAGCAACCGGTGGCGTCCGTCTACAAGTCAATTCCACAACAAAAAGTAAACTCGGAACCGCGAAAATTGGCCGCTTCAGCGATTCAGGCGCTTGAAGAGGGGCGCCTGGAGGATGCATCGCGGTTCGCCAATAGTGCCCTGCGTTTGGACATCACCAATGCCGGCCTCCAGTTTTTGAATGGCCTCATCTATCATGAGCAAGCGAAACAGGGAGACCGTACCAAGCTGCAGTTCGCCGAACAGGGCTACGAACTTTCAAGCAAATTCGATCCGTCAAATTGGATTCCGATTTATCACCGCGGGCTTTTGCATCTGGAGCAACGCAAATTCAAAGTCGCGCAGTCGTATTTCTCGCAAGCCGCCTTACTGAATAGTGGACAGCCTGGAATTTTCTACAATCTCGCGGTCGCCTCCTATCATGCGCACGATCCCGAGACTGCGGCCGGGGCATTGCTGCGGCTTCGCGAACTCGACAGGCAAAAAGAAAACCCCAAGGTCCTGCAAGCGTCCTCGATCGTAATGGCGTCGCTCAACAAACAGAATGAAGCACAAGAGTTTTTGCAGAAATATCGTGAAGTGTCCGGCGACAGCCGTGCCGCGTCTCGTCTCGCTTTTCGCATTCGAGATTGGGCTGGGTTCCACGAACGCGTTTCCAACAAGCAACTTGCTCAAGCGGACGAGAGTGTGAGAGGCAATGAAGAGGCCGACGAAAATACCTCCGATACCAGCGAACAGGAACCGGAAGATACGTCGAACAAGATGGTCATTGTCGATGTCGTGATCATCCGCACGGAGGAAAGGCTCACCACGCGCAAAGGTGTAAATCTGCTGAATGGGCTCACAATTCAATTCGGTGGGGCGAATGCGGATACCGCCGGCTTCTCTTACTCGCATGAGCGTACGTCGACCGACCAGGACATTACGCGAAGCGTTGTACGGCGTCTGACGATCCCTGCTATCACCTATTCGCTCAACATTGCCAACTCGAACAATACACGGAACGAAATTCTCGCGAGACCGACGCTTGTCGCCCTTAATGGAGCGGAATCGGAATTTTTCTCCGGCACCAATATTCGGGCGGCCGCAGTCGGTGCCAATGAAGGCGATTCCATCGATGTTGATCAGAATATTGGAGTCACGCTGAAAGTGACCCCTGAAGTGCTGGAAGACGGTCGGATAAAACTACAGGTCTTCGCCGAACGCACTTTTCTGGCTGCGCCCAATACAGCATCAATTACCTTTGCATTGCGGATCGATACGGCGAAAACTGCCGTCACCGCCAACGTTGCAATGGATTTTGGCGACACATTGATCCTTAGCGGACTCAGCGAGAAGGAAACGGAGAATAGGCGTGACGGAGTCCCTGGTCTTCAGGATACACCGTTACTACAGTATTTATTCTCGCAGCGAGACACACTCGACTTCCACAAATCCGTTCTAATTCTATTGACGCCGCGCCCCACCCAATATGTCTACCAATCCGAGCGTACACGGAAAAAAAAGCGGAAAAACCTGAGTGCATCAGATCGTGTCCTCAACAAACTTCAGGCCCGGTACAGCGACTGGTTTCTCCCCTATCCGAACTGGGCGTCGGTCTTCAGACACTTGGACACGAATTCCCTTTATCGAGAGTTTCGAACCGGCGATGTCTCATTGGAGGAGTGGGAAAGTATGGAAAGCCGCGATGCCCGACTGAAACAGGCGCTGGAATTTCTGTTTTTCTAGAGCCGTTCAAGTTTAGCCGAATTCATTCTTCTGGAATCGGATTGTCCCGTGAATCCATTTTTACTCATACGTCAAATCAAATTGACGCGGCCGTTGAATCGCCCGCAGGGGATTTTAACAAGCTCCGATCCGACCTTGTGCGATGATTCTGAGATTAGTCGCATTGAATGGGACGAATTTTGGGATCTGACTCACACTAGCTTCACATAGTTAGCGTGATGGTTCACGCGAAATTCAACCCCTTGAATTTCTCGATCAGGACACTAGAGCACATTAAGCATTTTCACGAGTGCTTTCGAACCCATCATGGTAATTCGACAAATCGTAATCTGTCCCTGTCGGCGCAGGAGGCTCTATTTTTTACAGACGCCCAGATCTCCGGCAGGCATGGTCGCCTTGCAGAAGTTGCCTTGGCGCAGGAGGGAATCGCTGATTTTAGCGTCTTTCAAATTTGCGCCTCGAAATTGCGCGCGCTTGAAGTCGGCGCCGTCGATAACCGCCTTGACAAGATTTGCCCCTGAAAAATCGGTACCTGTAAGGTTGGCAAACTTTATTGTGGCACCGGAGAGGTTGGCACCTGAGAGATCGGCACCCGAAAGATTTGCGTTCGTCAAATTCGCGCCTCTGAGATCAGCACCGCGTAAATCGGTGTCTTCCAGATTGGCGCTTTCGAGGTTGGTAGCCTTAAGCTTGGCATTACGCAGCGTGGCGCTTTGGAAATTGGTGTTTTTTGCAGACGCGTTGGTGAGATCGGCGCTTTCCATATCTGCGGAAGTAAAATCGGCGCCAGCCAGCTTGGTCGCGTCGAGCTCGGTTTCGACCAGCCTCGCGAACCGCAGATTGGCGTTTACCAATGTAGCGCCAACGAGCTCCGCGCGATGAAGATCAACCCCCGTTAAAACCGCACCGGTTAGATCCGCATTTTCCAAATGGGCCAGAACCATTACTGCACTCTTTAGATTAGTCTCGACCAGAGACGATCGTTCGAGCTGTGCATTGAACAAGTACGCTCCTTTGAGGTCGATGCCGGAAAGGTCCGCACCGTTGAAATTCTCATAACGGAGATCGCACATTACGCACGACTGCCCCGCGCGCACCAATTTGGTAGCGTCCTCATTGCCCGCTATCGCGCCCGGACTTAACCCGATAATGAAGAACATCATTGTCATGCAAATTAAGGAGCTATATCTGGTCATTCGCCGTGATCCTCACGCCATTCTCTCAATATCAAACCTGCACGCCCGCCTTCTGCATTGACTTGATTTTCTGCGTCCGTCCCATGAGTGCCATTTCCATTAATCCCCATCGCTAAAGGTGCGGGGCTTGCTTTAATGCTGTGGCTCTTCGAACCTCGGAATATAGGTACTGTCCCCCTTCATGATCAGCGTCACGTTAGAGCCAAGGTACAACAGATCCAATTCGACCTTGCTGTCCTTGTATTGAACGGCTGCGAAACGTCCGGTATCGCTGCCGTCGACACTAAAGAATTCAAGCCGGCTTACGTTCTCCCGAACGCCACTCACTTTGCCGAACAAGAAAAAATTCAGGCTGCATCCAAACCGTTCGTTCCCTGTTTTTCTATCCTCGCAGGACCAACGCACATCAGGCTTAATCTCAGTCAGGTTCGTTTCCGATTGCCCTCTTACCGATATCGGTGTCAGGAACGATATGGCCGCCAGGATTGCAAATAACGGTGCGCTGAACCAAATGGCGCCAGATCTCACAAATCGTGCAGACATGTTATCCCTCCACATGTCGATGACATCTTGATCGCGACTGAATATGGTCTTCCGATCAGCTCTATTTTTACACTATCCGCAGGACCCACGACTTAATGTATATCAATATAAATGTCGCTGTACCGCGTATGCTGAACCTGCGTCATTTGGTCAAAGCAAACCGGACGGTGCGCCACGTCCGAGCACCGTTCCTTTTAGCACTCGCAGTCGCACTTACCGGAT
>JAJFJB010000282.1 GCA_021774435.1 Alphaproteobacteria bacterium | reverse complement strand
ATGGCCCGCGACGGTATTCTTGCAAACGGCAAACCCATCGATTTTGGGACGGGTTCTGGGCATGGAAATCGCAAAAAGAGTTCAGGAAAGCTGCGCGCGTGTTGGGTCGCGGCCCCGGTATGTCGAGATTAAGGAAGCAATTCGCCAATCGATTGCCGACGGCGAATTTAAAGTTTCGGAGGCCTTGCCGTCCGAACACTCTTTGACTAAAAAATTTGGCGCGAGCCGTGTAACCGTTCGTCATGCGTTGTCGGAGCTTCGGAAAGAACGATTGATCGTCAGCCACCGTGGCAAAGGTCACTTCGTTTCTTGTCCCGTCATGGTGCAGCCGCTTACGCGGCTCCTCGGTCTTGGCGAGATAGCGGAAAGTAGCGGCTTACGCATTCGCTCCGATGTGCTGTCCGGCAGGACTGTTGCCGCCAGCGCGGATGTCGCTTCTGCGCTTCGTCTTTCCGTTGGTGCCGATGTCTTTGAGTTGAGACGGTTGCGCTATCTGAACGACAATCCGCTATCCGTTGATATCAGCTATTTTCCTGTTGAATTGGGAAGAAGGCTCGAAGAATGCGATCTCGACAACACCGATGTTTTCGTCCTCTTGGAGACGAGGCTTGGCGTTGAGCTGGGATTGGCGGACATAAAAATTCGAATGGCATCAGCCGAAAAAAGCATTGCGGCAGCGCTCCAGATCGGCGAGATGGAACCTGTTCTGCATTTGACGCGTCTGACATCGACGACGGATGGTGACCCGATAGATTTTGAGTACCTCTATGGCCGGAGTGATGCGTATCAGTTCAGGGTGACGGTTGCGCGATGTTAAGACGTGCGCTGCGTGCTGCACTCTTGGGTATGTTTGTCGCTGTTGGTTTGGTCGTGCAGCTACCGACTGCCGGCGGTTCGGATTTGCCGCTCATCGAAGTTCCGGGAATGCCGGCAGCACCGGCGTTGCGTCTCAGCACGCTGGACGCCGAAATTCACGATTTGGCAGAATACCGTGGACGTGTCGTCGTCGTAAATTTTTGGGCGACTTGGTGTGCGCCCTGTCGAAAGGAATTGCCCGCACTTCAGCGCGCTTGGCATGCGCTGAAAGCCGATGGCGTAATATTTCTGGCCGTAAATCAGGGGGCGAAGCCAAGCCTGCTTAAAAGCTTTCTTGAACACACGCCGGTCGCGTTTCCGGTTTTGACCGATCGAAAATCATCGCTTTTCAAACCATGGCAACTACAAGGTTTGCCGACGACCTATGTCATCACGGCAGATGGCAAAATTCGATATGGCGCGATCGGCGACCGTGATTGGGATAGTGCTAAAATTCGCGATCAGATCCGCCGCCTCATTCCCTGAAATAAGACTCGGTTGACTTGTATTACTTCGCGCGGAGATCGCGTGGGCCTTTGCCATATAAGCATGCATCCGGTGCACAGCATTTAGACAGATTCTCGAATTCGTGGCGAATGAATGTTGCGATGCAACAAAATTAAAAGGTTTTTTATCAATTAGATAGGTTGCGTTCTGTCGGTTTTCCGAAGTTCTGGCACAGCGTTTGCTCCTCTAGGGCATAGAGGCAATACAAGCACCTGTATGCCGATGTAGTGGACTTGGAGGCGACAGCAGATGAAAACGTTACGCATTGCGACCGCTGCGGCCTGTGTGCTGGGCATTACGAGCACTGGACTGGCGGTTTACGCTAAAGATGTCGTGAAAGTTGGAATCGGACACCAAAGTATGTGCACCGATACTTATACGGCCGGAATTATCGTCAAGGAATTAGGGCTTTTCGACAAACAGTTGGCGAGCCTGAAAAAGACCGACAAATACAAAGACACGGAATTCAAAGTTCGCTGGGCGGATTACAGTTCCGGCGGTCCCATCACAAACCAGATGCTGGCAAACAAGCTGAACATCGGCGTGATGGGCGATTATCCGTTGATCGTCAACGGGGCAAAATTTCAGGCGACAAAAAGCCTGCGCACGCTCTATGTCGCAGGAACGGGTTATAACCTAAAAGGGTCCGGCAACGCGGTTGTCGTACCCGTCAAATCGCCGATCTATAAGTTCGAAGATCTAAAAGACAAATCGGTATCCGTGCCCGTTGGCAGCGCGGCCTGGGGCATGATGCTAAAGGCGTTGCAGGATAACGGTGTTACCGGCGTTTCCATAAAAAACCAAAGCCCGGCAGTTGGGGCGGCGAACATCGCGCAAGGAAAAATTGACGCGCATGCGGATTTTTGCCCCTGGTCGGAACTCATGGAGTTCCGCGGAACAGGGCGGAAGATCTATGACGGCAGCGAAACAAAGGTTCCCTATTTGCACGGCGTCGTCGTCCGGCAGGAACTCGCGAAAGACAATCCCGAAGTGGTCGTTGCCTTTCTGAAAGCGGTTGTGCAGGCCGGCGACTGGGTCCGTGAGGATTCAATGCG
Source organism: Alphaproteobacteria bacterium (assembly GCA_021774435.1). Classification (GTDB taxonomy): domain Bacteria; phylum Pseudomonadota; class Alphaproteobacteria; order UBA8366. The sequence goes on along the minus strand of JAJFJB010000282.1, from coordinate 1,998 downwards.
CGCGGCTGAAATGCTCGAAAAATGGACTGGTGTCGAAAAAGAGGTTCAGTACCTGTACTTCTCGTCTGGAGGACACCTGACGCTTGAACCGTCGATTAAGGATAAATGGATCGATGCGCTGAAGCTGAACCACGGTGTGCTTGCGCGCGAAAAGAAAATTCCGCCCTTGGATTTCAAGGAATGGATTACCGACAAGTACATCCGAGCCGCTTATGCCGAAACCGGCTTGGACTATGAAGCGGACCTGAAGAAAATACACGATCCGAAGGTCGCGCATGCCGGCATGCCGATGGAAATCTGGCACGCCAAGGACGGCATCAAGAGCTACAAGTCCATGGCGGATTTTCTGAGTGCGATACGCGATTTCCGCAAAGTCGCTCAAAAACTGAACGCTACTTACGTCTATGACGAATCGACCGGATTGAAGCTGTTCGGAAAGATGGCGTTCTACGTCAAAGGCAAGTCCGGCGTCACGACAACGTTCCTGCGAAAGCAAGATGCGGACAAGTTCGCCAGTGAAACAGGCGGCACGGTAATTGGCTTCGAAGAAGCCATCGCCAGCGTCGCCAGTTAGCACTTTTGTGACGCCGTGGATCGGAATGGCGCAGTGCACTTCCGATCCACTGTTTTGCATTGAGCGACAGAGGGAAAGCAACAGATGTCTGTTCAAGAAAAGGTGCCCGATCCAATCGCCGTGGACGAGCCCCGCATTTCGAAAACAGCCGGCCGGGTTCATGGCAGCGCGACTACTCCGGTGAACGGCAACGACATGAACGCTTCTAAGGCGCGACCGGCGCACGGCAGTTCAGCAAAGACGATGATTCCCGGGCGACTACCAGAAGCCGTTATACGATGGTCGATACGCGTGTTCGCGTTCATCATTGCGCTCGTGCTCTGGCACTACCTCACTGAAACCGACTTTAATTACGTCATGAACTTCGAAAACGTGCCGGAACCGGCGCTCGTTTTCGGAAATTTTATTGAGCACCTTAAGACGTCTGAATTTTACATTCATGTCCTCGTCAGCATGAAACGTATTCTCATCGGCTACGGCTTCGCGGTCGTTTTGGGGATTGTCATCGGCCTTCTCATGGGGCGCTCCAAACTCGCCGAAGATTTTTTTATTCCCTATATCGAAGTGCTGCGACCTATTCCGGCTGTTGCCTGGATTCCCTTGGCGATCCTCATGTGGCCGACTGAAGAATCGAGCATCATATTCATCACTTTTTTGGGCGCCTTGTTTCCCATCATTCTGAATACCGTTCACGGCGCCGAACAGACTCCGCAAGTTTTGGTGCGCGCCGCGCAATCCCTCGGCGCCAGTCGCGTCGAAATTTTCTGGCACGTGGTCATCCCAGCCGCCCTGCCCAGTATCGCGGCGGGTCTTGCGATCGGCATGGGCGTGTCGTGGTTCTCCCTGTTGGCCGGGGAAATTATCAGCGGCCAATACGGGATCGGATATTTCACCTGGGACGCGTATTCGCTCATTCAATATCCCGACATCATCGTCGGCATGCTGGCGATCGGCGGCCTGGGCACAACGTCCACATACTTGGTGCGACTGGCGACAAAGCCTTTCTTGCGGTGGCAAACGCTGGAGAAGAACTGATGCGCGCCATGCTTCGACAAGTCACGAGCGCGATCGTGGAGCGCCGGGGTGCTTGGGTCGCTATTACGCTTGGGTTCCTAGCGATTTATTACGGCGGTCTGCTCGTCACCATGGTCATTCGGTTCGACAATACCCCGAACTACGTCACCTGGTACGACTACTCCGGTAATATTTACGAAATCCTCGTGAGCACGCCGTCGCTGAGCGACGCGTGGATGATCATGCAGGACGAATGGCTGATCGAAATCGGGTTCATGAACTACGATTTCGGTCATGGCATCTCCGAATGGGCGATGACGATCCTGCCACCCAAGCTGCTGACGATGACGCTTGTTGCCATGCTGACGGCAACAGCGGTTGTTCTGGCGCTGTCGTCCAAAGCGGGTGTC
>JAJFJB010000281.1 GCA_021774435.1 Alphaproteobacteria bacterium | reverse complement strand
CTGGATGATATAACTGTCTTTTGGACTTCCGGGGACAAGGATTGAAATGTGAGCGCGTTTTGGTGCGAAAATTGGAGAAGTCTTGGTGTTCTACAAAACAGATAACAACGGGCATGGCCTGAAACACAACCCTTTCAAGGCGCTCGTCGCGCCCCGGCCGATCGCCTGGGTCAGCAGTATGGATCTCGACGGCGTTTTGAACTTGGCGCCTTATAGCTTCTTCAATGCCGTTGCCGATCAGCCGCCGACAATAGTTTTTGCGCCGAACGGGCCGCGACCTGGCGGTGGGACCAAGGACACGCTGTCGAACATCGAGAAGACGAATGAATTCGTCGTCAATCTCTGCAGTTGGGAGCTCCGCGACGAAATGAACAAGAGCTCGGCGCATGTCGATCCAGAGGTTGATGAGTTCGAGCTTGCAGGCCTGACGCCGGCACCTTCGGTTCATGTTAAGACACCGCGGGTCAAGGAAGCGCCCGCGAGCTTGGAGTGCGAGTTCATAACGCGGCTGAGATTGCCGAGCACGAACCCGAAGATCGAGAACAATATGGTGATCGGCCGGGTTGTTGGCATTCACATCGATGATAGAATCATCGACGATGGGATGATTGACGTTGCCGCCTACCATCCGTTGGCGCGGCTGGGCTATATGGATTATGCGGCGGTCGACAGCACTTTCGAAATGTTGCGTCCCGATTGATCTGTTTGGCGGGCGTCAGCTTTCGCCCTGCTCTTCGGCCCGCGCTTCCAGAACGGCCTGGTTATAAGTTGTGACGACATCGAGCTGGTGGACGAAGCCGACGACAATCATGTCCTTTGCCTCGTGTACGACGGCAATATGTTCTTCGTCGACCGCATCCATCACCGACATGGCCTTGTCGAGGGTGTCGTTGGGTGTCAGCACTGGTGGGTTGCGGCGTGCCACGTCCTCGGCATTGATCACTGCATCCAGTTCTGTGTCGAAGGCGGTATCGGAGAGATCGGCCAGCGTGATCGTGCCATGCAGCCGGTTATCTTCGTCGATCACGAAGATTTCGCCATAGCGGGACCGTTGTAAGGCATCGCGGACTTCAATCATCAGCGCCGCCGGCGCGACGGCATCGTAGTCTGATTTCATAACGGCCTCGACCCGTATCGACCGCAACAGGTTTCGTGATCGCCCTCCCTTAAGCTCGAGGCCTCGTCGTGCCAATTGCCAGGTAAAGAAGGAGTCGCCGAAGACTTGCTGTGTGACCGATGAGGCTGCGACCGTGCCGATCATAACGGCAACGGTGATCGCATAATCGCCGGTCAGTTCGAAAACGACGAGGATCGTGGAAATCGGCGCTCCTAGAACTGCGCCGGCGACGGCGCCCATACCGACAATCGTATAGGCGTCATATCCCGAAGACAGCGCGGGAAAGGCGTGCGTCGCGATAATGCCGAACGTACCCCCCAGCATGGCCCCGATGAACAGGCTGGGTGAAAAGACACCGGCGCCAAATCCAAACCCAAGACTGATGACCGTCGCCGCTGTTTTGGCAACCAGCAGGGATATCAGCATCCAGAGTTCGAACCGCTCATGCAGTGCATCGTTAGTTGCTTCATACCCGACACCCAAAACGTGCGGGAATACAATTGCGATGATGCCGACAAGCAAGCCACCACAAGCCGGTTGCGCCCAAAGAGGTATGGGGAGCTTTTTCACCGTGTTTTGCGTGAAGGCAACGGAATGCATGAAGACAATCGCCATGACCGCACTGACGAGGCCCAATAACGCAAACGCGGGGAACTCCAGAAACGAGACGATTTGATTCGGCGGCAGGGTGAAGGCAGGAAAATCGCCGAAATGGGTGCGGCTGACGATCGTGCCGGCGACGGACGCGATGACGATTGGCGCAAATGCCTTCAGCGCGTAGTGACCGATAACCACTTCCAACGCGAAAAAAACGCCGGCGATCGGCGCGTTGAAGGACGCCGCAACAGCGGCGGCGACGCCGCAGCCGAGCAGCAGCCGTGCGAGGGAGCGGCCCAGCTTGAGCTTTTCTGCGACGAAAGCGCTGAGGGTCGCGCCAAGGTGAACAACAGGCCCTTCCCGGCCAGTTGATGCCCCTGCGCCAAGCGAAATTGCACTTGCGGCGGCGGATACAAGGCCCGTCCGGAGGTTCATTTTACCTTCGCGCAAGGTTGCCGCTTCTATGACCTCAGCGACGCTGTGTAGACGGCGAGTCGGCAAAAGAAACTGAACCATGAGACCAATCAGGAGCCCGCCGCCGACGGTCGCTGTGAGGGTACGCCACCAAGGCAGCGTGCCGGCGAGGGAATAGACCGATTCCGACCCGAAGCCGAGCGCGATGGTTTGGGCTAATGCGATCCCTTCCCGAAAGGCGATCGCGCAGGCACCACCCAGCAGGCCAACCAAGGCTGCGAGTATGGTGAGAATGACTTGCTCGCTTTTGACGAGCCGGCCAAGCCGCCGCAGGAATTGCTCAGGGGCACGAAAACGCACGGTTGCGCCGGGAAAATTGAAAGTTACGCCTGGATATTACACCGAAATCTGAAGAATTCGATAAGGATCGGGTATTTGCGAACTCTATTCGGATGCAACCGCTTCGAGTTCACGTTCTGTCGCGACGCGATTCCGACCGGCGTTCTTTGCAAAATAGAGGCTTTCGTCCGCGCGCTGTATTAGATCGGCTATCGGTTCGCCGGGTTTGAACAAGGAAATTCCAATCGACATCGTGATATTGCCGAAGTCTTCACCGGTCGAGCGCTTGCGAATCCGTTTCGAGGCCACCGTTGTGCGGACTGTTTCCGCCAGGCTTTCTGCGGAGACCATGCCTGACTTCGGCGCGATGATTGCGAATTCTTCGCCGCCATACCGCGCGGCGATCGCGCCGTCCTTGGAAGAGTCCCTGAGAATCATACCCACAAGTTTGAGCACCTGATCGCCCACTTGGTGGCCGTAATTGTCGTTGAACTTTTTGAAATGGTCGATATCACCGAGCAATAGACAAAGTTCGCTCCCCGATTCCATCGCTTCCGCGGCTTCCTGCCGTAGCGATGTATCGAACGACTTGCGGTTTGCGATGCCCGTCAGTCCGTCAGTCATCGCTTCCTTCTGAACACTCTCCAGATGGTTGCGGAGTGAATTTATTTCATTCGATGAAGTTTCGAGCCGGCCTTTCAAGAGCGCGTTCTGCGTCGCCATGCCCTTTGTATCGGAAACCAGCGTTTCCACGGCGCGACGCAGACTCTCGAGATTCTCTGCATTTGCCATCGCACCAAGATTGGATTCCAATGACTCGCCATAGGTCGTGGCACCATCGCTGGCCTCGTTCATGAAGCCCAAAACCGTATTGACCGACTCCGCTATTTTTTGGCTGGTTTCCTGTACGGTATTGGCTGCGTCCGAGACGTTAAGATATTGTTGCGCGACTGCCTGGTTTTGATCTTTCGTAAACGGCTGGTTGTTTGAGACGAGAAGATCGAGCGCCTCGTTCAATTCGGAATCGCGACCGCTGGCGTAGGTGTACCATACTTCGAAATTTACGGGAGTCGTCGGCACTTCATGCTGACGCATGTGCTCAAGAGCCGTTTCAGCGTATTCCTTTGCCTGAGCCGGACCGTCGACATGTTCCATATTTGAAACCGCTTACAATAGACAAAACAGTGTATTTGACCGGAAGGTAGTCAGACCGCCTCGGCGCTTCAACCAGATTATAACTGTGATTATTAAGAAACGCCTACGATGCTGTGGTTTTCGATCTAATGGCGATTAATCTGCCCGCCTGTTCGGGCATTGGCAGTATGGCGTGGCTATCACGCAATGTAGCAATGCGTTGTTGTATGTCATTTCGCATGGGTGCGACCCGCCGCGTCTCCAAACTAATATGGACCGTCATCAGTTCGTTTGTTGCCGCCAGGTAACCTTTATCGGCGTGGTACATACGATGAAAATAATGGAGTCGCTTTTCATCGGCGTTGATAAGTTGGGTTGAAAAACGAAGCTGGTCGCCTTCCAGAACTTCTCCGAGGTAACAAACATTCATATCAACGACGAATGTTGTGCAGTTTGCTTCATTTTTATAGGCGTGATCCAGGCCGATATGATCCAGAAACGCGTCTGTTGCGAGGTCGAACGCTAACACATAATAGGCGACGTTCATGTGTCCATTATAGTCAATCCACTCCGGACGCACGATGTCTTGATGCAGTTCAAGGGGGCCATTTTCCATTATGGCGCGGACCCTAATCCGGTGCTGAACGATTGGCAAGACAAGCGAACTTCAACGGTGTTTCCAGGAAGCTTTTCGCAAAAGACTAAACGGAAAAATATTTCGCTTCCTTGTGCAGAAGGACGATGGCGCTCGTCGACTGCTCTGGATGGAGCTGAAATTCATCCGATAGCTCGATACCGATGCGGCCAGCGCCCAACAAATCCAAAATCATCGATTGGTCTTCGACATTGGGGCAGGCCGGGTAGCCGAACGAGTAGCGGCTGCCGCGATATTCCTGTTGCAGCAGCTTTTCCAAATCGCGCGACTCTTCGGCAGCGAAACCCAATTCTGCGCGAATGCGCTTATGTGTGTATTCCGCCATCGCTTCCGCCATTTCGACGCCGAGTCCATGCAGGTACAAGTAGTCTTGGTAGCGGTCTTCCCCGAACCATTCCCGCGCTGTGTCGGAAGCATGTTGTCCCATCGTGACGACTTGAAGCGCGACGACGTCGCGCTGGTCCGGTCCAAGAGACGCGTCGAGAACATAATCGGCGATGCATTTGCCGTCGCCTTCCGCCTGCCGAGGCAATGGAAATCGGGCGACCTCAGTAATCCCGTCCTCATCGAAAAGAACGAGATCGTCTGCGTCGCCGGCCGCTTTCCAATAGCCATATGCAGCTTGAGGAATGAGGATATCTTGTTGGATGGCGACGTCGACCATCCGTTTCAGGATCGGCCGTAACTCGCCTTTCGACCACTCCATATATTCGTCGAGGCTGCGGCCATCCTTCCGGTATCCCCATTGAAACTGATATAGCATCCGCTCGTTTAAATAGGGCAGCAACGCCGGCACCGGAACACGGGCAATGATCCGCGGTCCCCAGAACGGCGGTGCTGGCGTGGCATCGTCCGATATCAGCGCCTGTCGCTTGGCCGCGGATACTGCCGGGTCTGGTGCGACGGTCGTTTTCGCGCGGCCAAGCGCTTTTTTCTTGTTCGATGGCCGATTCGAGCGTTTGTCCGAGACGGTTTTTATGTGGCCGTCGAACTGATCGTTCACGACCTTGTCCATGAGCCCCAACCCATCGAAAGCATCGCGCGCGTAAGCGACACGGCCGCACGCGTACGCCTGTACGCAATCCTCTTCGACGTAGGCACGGGTCAAGGCGGCGCCACCAAGTATTACCGGTACCTTGAGACCCGCACGGCTCATTTCGTTCAGGTTTTCCCGCATGACGACGGTCGATTTGACGAGCAATCCGGATAGCCCGATCGCTTGCGCGGCATGTTCTTCGACGGCGGCCAGAATATTGTTGATGGGCTGTTTGATGCCTAGATTGACGACGTTGTAACCGTTGTTCGTCAAGATAATATCGACCAGGTTCTTGCCGATATCATGCACGTCGCCCTTGACCGTTGCGAGAACAATTGTACCTTTGTGCTGCCCCTCAACGCGTTCCATATGTGGCTCGAGAAATGCGACCGCGGCTTTCATCGTCTCGGCGGATTTCAAGACAAACGGAAGCTGCATCTTTCCCGCACCAAACAACTCGCCAACAACTTTCATGCCGTCGAGTAGATAGGTGTTGATGATGTCGAGCGGCGGATGCGTTTCCATCGCTTCATCAAGGTCCTCTTCAAGGCCCTGCTTGTCGCCATCGATAATTCGTTGCGATAGCCGCTCCTCAACGTTTTCGGGGCGGGCCTTTTCGACATCCTTTTTCGCGGACCGGCCTTCGAACAGGCCAAGAAATTCAGTTAGCGGATCGTAGCCATCGCGGCGCCGGTCGAAGATCAGGTCCTCGGCGATTTTGACCTCTTTTTCGGGAATCGCATGCAGCGGCACGATTTTACTGACATGAAGGATGGCTCCATTCATGCCGCGCCGCACCGCGTGATCGAGGAAAACTGAATTGAGAACGTGCCGTGCCGCAGCATTCAGGCCGAAGGAAATGTTCGAAAGGCCAAGGACAATTTGGCACTCCGGCATTTCTTTGGCGATCATTTCGATCGCATCGAGCGTATGAACACCCAGCAAACGATCGTCGGAATTGCCGGTGCAGATCGTAAAGGTCAACGGATCAAACAGGAGATCGCAAGCCGGCAAACCGTGCTTTTCCACGGCAAATTCATACAGTCGCTTGGCAATTCGCAGCTTTTCTTCCGCCGTCTTCGCCATGCCGTCTTCATCAATCGTTAGGGCGATGACGCCGGCACCGAAGGTTCGGGCCAGGCGCAAACGTTTGTCCGCCGGTTCCTCGCCATCCTCGAAATTGATCGAATTGATGATCGGCTTCCCGCCATAAAGCCGCATGGCAGATTCCAGCACGGGCAATTCGGTTGAGTCGATCACCAGCGGTGCGTTCACCGACCCGCGCATGCGGGTGACGACCTCGTTCATTTCCGAAATCTCGTCGCGGCCGACAAATGCGGTGCAGACGTCGATCGCATGGCTGCCTTCGCGCACCTGATCGCGCCCCATTTCGACGCACGCGTCCCAGTTTTCCGCCTCCTGGAGCTCGCGGAATTTTTTGCTGCCGTTGGCATTGCATCGTTCGCCGATCGATAGGATGGCGTTTTCCTGACGATAGGGAACGGCGCCGTAAGCCGACGCAAGGGTGGGCGTCCACTGCGCTGTGCGGCTTTGCGGAACGGGCCGGTATCCGTCTTCAGCAGCGGCCCGTAGCATGGCGTCGAGCGCTTCGATGTGCGGAATATCCGTGCCGCAGCAACCGCCGATTAGATTGACACCGTCTTCGGTTACGAAGCGGCGCAGCCAGTCGGCCATTTCCGGCCCGCCTAGCGGATAGTGTGGCGCACCATCCACCAACTCGGGTAGGCCGGCATTCGGTTGAAGCGAGATCGGCCTTGTCCAATTTTCGCCAAGCCATTTGACGTGTTCCGCCATTTCCTGTGGGCCGGTCGCGCAGTTCAAACCGAGCATATCAACGTCCAGCGCATGGACGACTGTTGCAGCGGCGGCAATGTCGGCGCCAACGAGCAATGTGCCCGTCGTTTCCACGGTAACCTGTACCATGATCGGCGTCTCGGTACCGGCTTCGACTTTGGCGCGTTTCGTGCCGTTTACCGCGGCCTTAATTTGCAAAGTATCTTGGCAGGTCTCGATGAGAATTGCGTCGACCACGCCTGCGATCAGCCCGGCGGCCTGTATGTAATACGCTTCTTCGAGGCTGTCATAATCGATGTGCCCCAGGCTCGGTAATCGGGTTCCCGGTCCAATCGACCCGAGGACGAAGCGTTCCCGGCCATCTTCCGCCATTGCGTCGACGGCTGCGCGCGCCAGTTCGCCTGCTATACGATTGATATCATGTGCTTGTTCGGCGAGATCGAACTCGCCAAGCGTAATCGGCGACCCACCGAAACTATTGGTTTGAACGATATCGGAACCCGCGGCGAGATAGCCTTTATGAATATCAAGCACAATATCGGGACGCGAGAGATTGAGCACTTCGGTGCAATTCTCCGCGCCGCGATAGTCGGCTTCGATATCAAGATCGATTGCTTGGACACGGCTGCCCATGCCGCCGTCACAGAGCAGCACACGCTCTTGAAGCGCGTCGAGAAAACGGCTCATCGATCAAGCCGCCGCATCAAGAGGACGAAGTCCCAGACGCCAACAGATTGCATAAGTCAACTCGGCCCGGTTCAACGTGTAAAAATGAAACTGTTGAACGCCTTCGGCTTGCAAGGCACGGCATTGATCCACGGCGACGGAGACGGCAACGAGCTTACGTGTTTCCGGGTCGTCGTCGAGTCCATCGAAGAGACTCGCCATCCAGTCCGGGACTGTCGCGCCGCAGCGCGCGCTGAATTCGACGACCTTAGCGAAATTCGTGACGGGCAAAATGCCGGGGATAATAGGGACGCTGATCCCAGCCGTGTCTATCCTGTCGCGAAACCTCAAAAAGTCTTCGGTATTGAAAAAATACTGCGTAATCGCTTGTGAGGCGCCGGCATCCACCTTTCGCTTTAGGTTTTCGAGATCGGCTTCCAGGGAAGTCGAATCGGGGTGAGCTTCCGGATAGGCGGCAACGGAAATATCGAATGCCGCGAGGCCGTGCAGTCCGCCGACTAAGTCGGCGGCATTATTATAACCATCCGGATGTGGGGCGTAGGGCGTATCGTCGTCCGGCATGTCACCGCGTAGGGCGACAATGTGGCGAATGCCGGCATCCCACCAGCCGGTGGCGATGGTATTCACTTCGTTACGGCTGGCGCCTACGCAGGTCAAGTGCGCCGCCACCGATATGCTAGTTTCATCATGTATCCGGCGGACGACTCGGTCGGTTCTTTTCCGTGTCGAGCCCCCCGCACCATATGTGACCGAAACAAAGGAGGGATCAAGCGGTGCCAGGCGTGCCATGACATTCCACAGGCGCGCCTCCCCGGCATCGTCGTGCGGCGGGAAGAATTCAAAACTGACTAAGGGTGCATTGGCCACAATAGGTCCCCTCACATGATGCGTTTGCATCGTTATAATGTTCAAAACTTTAGACTTTATTAGGCGCTTACGCGCCGCACTTCGTTTGGTTGATCATTTGCTGGCCGGTGCGCGGGCCAGAGACCCACTGTAAGTGGTTCACCTTGCAGATAGGTGGCATCCTCCGGAATAAGGTTAGCGCGGCGCAACCAACCGCCAAGCTCGTCATTCGAAAATCCAAGTCGACGGTGGGCATGCTCATTTCGTAGCGTTTCTTCTTGGTGGGGTGCGAAATCTGTAACGATCAATCGACCGCCAGGACGCAATGCGCGCGCGGCCTCCGCGATCACATCAGCCGGCGAGTCCGCGTAATGCAGGACTTGATGAATCGTAATGGAATCAAAGGATTCACTTGGAACGGGAAGCTGATACATGTCGCCGAGCCTGACCTGGCAATTGCGCAGGCCCGCCTTCTCCAGGTTTACGCGCGCAACAGCGAGCATTTCGTGTGAAAGGTCAATCCCCACCGCGCGGGACGCCGTTGCACCGTATACCACGAGCATACGTCCTGTTCCGGTGCCGATATCCAGCAGATCTCCGACGGATTCCGGGCCCAAGAGCTGGAGCATCGTCTTTTCGATTTCAGCTTCGTCGATATGCAGCGAGCGAATTTGATCCCAATGCTCGGCATTTAATCGAAAATAGTCGGCGGCCTGTTTGGCGCGGGTCAGTTTTACCGATTCCAGCCGTTCGAGATCGAGCGTCAGGGTTGGGTCGTCCATTGGTATAAGGTCGACCACCGTTCGCCCGAGCGTTGCGCAGGACTGTGTTTCCGACATGCGGTAGAATGCCCAAGTTCCTTCGCGGAACCGATCAAGCAATCCGGCTTCCACGAGCAGCTTCAAGTGACGCGACACCCGAGGTTGGCTTTGACCTAATATTTGCGTCAATTCCGTAACCGTCAGTTCCGCATGCGCACACAAGGCGAGCAACCGCAATCTGGTCGGTTCCGCCACTGCACGCATCCCTTGTAAAAGCGTATTCAAAGCTGACCGCCTGACTGTGCTACTGCGAATTAAACTGATATCGAACTAAAATGATTAATAAACATATAAAGATATTGTTATGTAAGGCAAGCTTGTTTTCGTTTTAGCGACAATCGGGCCGAGACATTTTTGCAACAGTATTGTGACCAAGCACATAGGCAACTACGATCATATGTGGTGTTGTCGGTTGTCTTGTGATACCTCATTCAAGCTTACCAGTTCTGCGGCAGCCTGCTAGCGAACCGGTTGGATCGGGTGCAGAAGCGCACGTCAATTAAGGGTTTCTTTAAGCTCTGAGAGAATATTTGTTGGGTCTGTGCTTGAGGGTCGAAGCCGCTATGTCGGAAAAGGAAGTAGCGGCTTTTCGAAGATTTCGTAGGCGCATTGCTGACTGTTTGATTGTTGGCGCTGGGTTAACGTTTGAGGCTGTGGCGTGATTTCCAAATTAAAAGAAATGCTTTTTAGGACTAAGGTTGCGTTTTCGATGGCGCTTCTCGCGGTATTGTTACTGGGAGGGTGCGCCGGCGTGCCATCCGACCCGGCTGACCGGGAGGCGTATTACGAGACAAATGATCCGATAGAGCCTTTCAACCGGACAGTGTTCCGAATTAATCAGGGCCTCGACTCGGTAATCTTCAAACCGCTCGCGACGATCTATCACACCATCTTTTCGCAAACGTTGCAGGACGGTATCCGTAATTTTTTGAACAACCTTCGCACGCCGATAATTCTGGCGAACAATGTAATGCAAGGGGATCCCGATGGCGTTCGGGATACGATCGCACGATTCACGGTCAATACAATTGTGGGATTTGGGGGGTTCGGTGATCCCGCGGGTGATTTAGGGGTTAAGTTTCGCAATGAAGATTTCGGACAGACCCTCGCGACGTGGGGCGTGGGCGAAGGCCCCTACCTTATGTTGCCAATATTTGGCCCCTCCAATCCGCGCGATGTCGTCGGGCTGGTTGTAGATACGGTTGCAGACCCGATCAATATGTGGGCGAACAATACAGATCGCGACGCAATCCCCATTACACGGACCCTGGTTCGGGGTATCGACCGACGTGCACGCAACCTGAAAACGCTGGATGATTTGGAAAAGTCATCACTTGATTTCTATGCGACGGTTCGAAGTTTGTATCGGCAAATTCGCGATGACGAAATTCGAAATGGCGATTCGGGTGATACGATTCCGTCACCGAGCATTTCATTGGATGAAGACCCAGTCATCGCGGGTCCGCGTGCACAGCTTATCCGGTAACGTTATGCGTATGCGAAGTAGTGCGCTAGTCGTTTGCTCGACGCTTTTCCTTACTGTTTTCACGGTGCAGTTCTCGCTAGCGGCACAAACTGATGCCGGTGCGTTTGTAAAGAATCTTGGCGATCACGCCATTCGCGTCCTAACGGGAAAGGACGTTACGGCACTAGAGCGTGAAAACCGATTTCGCACACTTCTCCGACAGGGTTTCGATGTTGAACGGATCGGCCGGTTTGTTCTGGGCCGTTATGCGCGGCGTGTAAAACCGGAAGCCATCGACGAATATAATGGTCTGTTTGAAGATTTGATCGTTGCAACCTACGCCGCGCGGTTCGCTGAATATTCGGGGCAGCAGTTTGTCATTAAGCGCGTCGCGAAACCGAAAAATAGAGGCGATTCGATCGTCATGACAGAAATCCGCCCGAGCGATGGTGGTCCATCAATTCGGGTAGATTGGCAGGTTCATGGCCAAAAAGACGCCTACAAAATAGTTGATGTACGCGTTGAAGGCGTGAGCATGAGCGTCACGCAGCGAGAAGAGTTCACGGCAGTTATTCGCAAGAACGGCGGCAAGGTTGATGCGTTGCTGACGGTACTTCGGAAAAAGACCGAAGGACTAAAATCCAAACGATAGAAATTTAGATCTTCGCGTAGTCGGCTCGCCATGAAATGATTGGCGGCATGAACATCGCATACCGCGCATGGGTGGTTTGGGCATTCGGCGCGCTTTCCTTTAGTTATGCATTCTTCCAACGTGTCGCACCAAGCGTCATGGTCGTTGATCTTATGCGGGATTTTGCGGTCGGCGCGGCAATTCTCGGAAATCTCTCCGCAATTTATCTTTATGCCTATGCGGGGCTGCAAATTCCGATAGGACTTGCGCTTGATCGCTGGGGACCGCGCCGGATGCTTACGGGTGCTGCCGTAATAGCTGCCTTCGGCAGCACCTTTTTCGCTATCTCTGAAAATATCAGCCTTGCCTATTTTGGACGTTTATTGGTGGGAATTGGGTGTGCAGTAGGCTTTGTCGGCGCCTTGAAACTCGCTACCCATTGGTTTCCAACAAACCGCTTCGCGTTTGTTTCCGGTTTGACGATGTTCGTCGCAATGTTGGGTGCGATCGCGGGCCAGGCTCCGCTTGCAGCCTTGGTCGGGGCCGTTGGCTGGCGAGAGTCCATGTTGATAGCGGCGGTATTCGCTGCGTTCCTGGCTGTCGCGACATGGTTGTTTGTCCGCGATCTCCCACCAGACGAGGACCGGCAGGTCCATGGCGATGGATCCCAAATACCAATATCGACAAGTTTGGTGCGTGTCCTCGCCGGCCCCCAGAACTGGATCATTGCTATATATGGTGGCGCCATGACGGCACCGTTCCTTGCCTATGCCGGTTTGTGGGGCGTAACCCATCAGATGCAATTGTTCGGTCTCGATAGAGTCGCGGCTGCCGGGTCGAATTCACTTATGCTAATCGGGTGGGCGGTTGGTGCGCCGGCCGGAGGTTGGGTTTCGGATCAGCTCGGACGTCGGCGCCTGCCCATGACGGGCGCAGCGACGTTGTCTCTATTGGGCTGGATCATTCTGCTTAATACGCCGGAGCTTTCGCTTGCACTGGACAGGCTCTTGTTGTTTTTTATCGGCGCGACAAGCGGCGGCATGGTGATTTGCATTGCCGCGGCGCGAGAACGTGCGCCTGCGGAGGTAAGCGGCGCAACGACAGGCTTCATCAATATGGCAATGGTTGGTGCCGGTGCCCTGATGCAGCCGGCAATTGGCTATCTGTTAGACAACAATTGGGACGGGACGATCGTGAATGGTGCGCGCCTTTATTCGTTGGCGGCTTTCGATGCCGCGCTTGTTACGCTGCCCGGATGTGCCATTCTCGCGATCATCGCTTCGCTGATAATTCCAGCGAAGCCGAAAACACGGTGAGACTTCTAGCGTGTCAGCGGTTTGTATTTAATTCGGTGCGGCTGATCCGCGATTGCACCGAGACGCTGTCGCCTGTCAGCTTCGTAGTCCTGGTAATTGCCTTCGAACCAGACGACTTGGCTATCACCTTCAAAGGCGAGCATGTGTGTGCAAATCCGATCTAGGAACCAACGGTCATGACTGATAATGACAGCGCAGCCGGCGAAGTCGGCGAGCGCCGTTTCCAGCGCACGCAGCGTGTCGACATCGAGATCGATTGTCGGCTCGTCGAGCAACAGAACATTGGCGCCAGTGCGCAACATCTTCGCCAGGTGAACCCTGTTACGCTCGCCGCCGGATAACTGCCCGACCTTTTTTTGCTGATCGGGACCGCGGAAATTAAAGGAACCGACATAGGCACGGCTTTGGGTCTTGCGCTCGCCGAGTAGAATTTCCTCTTCACCCTGGCTGATTTCCTCCCACACCGTCTTGTCGCCGGCAAGCGCGTCGCGCGATTGGTCGACATAGCCGAGTTCAACCGTATCGCCGATCTTAAGGGTGCCGGCGTCAGGCGTTTCATCGCCTGTTATCATGCGGAAGAGCGTCGTTTTGCCGGCACCGTTGGGTCCGATAATGCCGACGATTGCGCCAGGCGGTATGATAAAATCGAGATCCTCAATCAAGAGAACGTTGCCAAAGCCTTTGCGCAGTCCTTCCGCCGTAATGACAACATCACCAAGCCGCGGCCCGGACGGGATCACTATCTGCGCGTTCCCAGGTCCTTTGTCCCGGCTGTCCGCCAACATTTTTTCATAGGCTGTAATGCGTGCTTTTGATTTTGCTTGCCGTGCCCGGGGACTGGCAGCGATCCATTCCTGCTCATTGGAAAGCGTGCGTAGTCGCGCCTGATCAACACGCTCTTCGTGTTCAAGCCGTTTTTGTTTTTGGTCGACCCAGGCCGAATAGTTTCCCTCGTAGGGAATGCCGCGACCTCGATCCAGTTCGAGTATCCAACCCGTGACGTTATCGAGAAAATACCGGTCGTGAGTCACCATAACGACAGTGCCTTCGTACTCTCGAAGGTGGCGCTCGAGCCACGCAACCGACTCGGCGTCGAGATGGTTGGTCGGTTCGTCGAGCAGCAGCAAGGATGGCTTCTGCAATAGCAATTGGCACAGCGCGACCCGGCGCCGTTCGCCGCCCGACAATTTGGCGACGTCGCTTTCGCCATCGGGACAGCGCAGCGCATCCATCGCAATTTCAACCGTACGGGATAGATCCCAAGCATCGGCGGCATCGATTTTTTCCTGCAGCTCCGCCTGTTCGTCGATCAACGCAGTCATTTCATCGGGATCAGTGACTTCACCGAGTTTCATACTGACTTCTTCGAAGCGGTCGACGACGGATTTTTGTTCCGCCAAGCCTTCCAGCACGTTTTCGTACACCGTTTTTCCGCTGTCCAGCTCGGGCTCTTGGGGCAAGTAACCGACGGTCGCACCTTCGGCGGCCCATGCTTCGCCGGTAAATTCGGTTTCCTGCCCCGCCATGATCCGCAGCAGAGTCGATTTGCCGGCGCCGTTGTACCCGAGAACGCCAATCTTGGCACCCGGCAGGAATGCCAGTGTAACATCCTTCAATACCTCCCGTCCGCCGGGGTAGGTCTTGCTGAGGGATTGCATGGTGTAGACGTATTGATAACTTGCCATTTGAAAACCGTTGTCCTGTCAGGAATGGGAAGCGTTTGTAGCGAAACCGGCGCGCACTATCAATCCATGGGATTATCAAACCAGCCAGATTCCCGCTGACGCTTCACTATTGCTTTGGCGCGCTGCCCGAAGGAAATGGCCTCACCGAGTGTCGTTATTTTCCGTTCGGCAAGGCGCGGTATGAGGCGCGCATAGATTTCAGCCGTTACCAGGCTGTCACCCAGCGCCGTATGCCGCCCATGTATACTGACATCGAATCGCTCCGCGACAGCTTCGAGGTCGTAACCTGACGCGCCCGGCTCTAACGCCGCGACTAGCAACAATGTATCGAGTGAAAATGGTGGCCGCCATACTATACCGTACCGGCTTGTCGCCGATCGTAATTGAGCAATATCGAACGCGATATTGTGTCCAACGAGCACGGTACCCCGCATAAGGGCCTCGAGACACGACCAGTGTCTGTCGAATGGTCCCGCCTCCGCGACCATGGTGTCTGTAATGCCGTGAATGGCGGTCGACCGTCTTGGAATAGACTGTCCCGGTTCAACCAATTGATCGATTGTTTCGCTGCGAAAGAGCCGTGCTCCGTGCATTCGTACGCCACCGATGGCAATGATTTCGTCGTGCTTCACGTCCAGCCCCGTTGTCTCGCAATCGAAAACCAGGACCGGCAATTCATCCAACGGCGTATCCATTGTAACCGGCACAGGTGTCGGCGAAATTTCGTGCAGCGCGAGATCGTGCTCGAAATCAGCATGGCTCTCCAGCGATGCGGGCGGGAATGTGATGACAGCGCCGCCAAATGCCCCTAGATCGGCAATCTTCGCTGGAAGGATTTCGCCGTCAACGGTTCGCAAGAGCGCTTCGACTGGCCGGCCGGATTTGCGTGATGCTGCGGCAGCTTCTTCCACGGTGCCGCGGCTGAGCGCGGCATAGAGGCTCGTGCCGAGCGCGACGCGTTCGCCGCCCAGCAACATTCGGGCGGCGTTGTTGACGAGGCTGACTTGACCCGACTCAGTGGTTACGACGATGGCTTCGGCAATGGAACCGAGCACGGCGGCGAGACGTTCGTCCGGGGCACCTTGCTGTTTGAGCCGCCGCGACACCAAAGTTCCGATTGCATCGCGCAGGCGTCTCACGTCGGTTGCGGCTTCGTCATCGTGAGGAAGTCCATTTGCGCTCTCGACAAGCAGCATGATGACGCCGTCGCGCAACCGGTTCAGTGCGGAGAAATGGCGGTGCAAGATATGAATTAGCGCACTAATGCCACAAATAGCCGCAAGACCGCCAAGAGCGACGAGCCAGGATAATGCTGGTTCAGTTTCTGGCAGTAACGGACGAATGAAAAAGGATATCGCCAAGGTCAACAAACCAATTAAAGAAGCGGTCGACGATATCAGCACAGCGCCTGGGGTGGTCATCGTGCCATCGCTTAGAATATGTCGCCGGTGAAATCGCTCCGCACCCGGGCGCGTAACCGATTAATCGCCTTGAAGGAATCGACTAGAATATCTTTCTCACGCTGGCTGAGGCGATCGGGATGAACATAATTACTCACTTTTGCACCCGATTTGAAATCGACAATTTGCTGACGTAACAACAATTGCGTGATGTGATGGTAGGCACCTTGCAAATAGTCCTTCTCGTCGGCTTCTATTAATTTCCGTTCGGACAGAGCTGCCAGCCGCTCGAGGGTTGCCGTACTCGAAATGCCTTCGCGCAAGGCAA
>JAJFJB010000029.1 GCA_021774435.1 Alphaproteobacteria bacterium | reverse complement strand
TGCTTCGAGGGCCGCAACGCGCACCAGACGCTCGGCATGCTGCTGACCAAGCGCATGGAGCGCGCGGGGTACGGTCCGCTTGGCTTCGTCGCCACGGACTATGTGCTGGCGGCGTGGTCGGTGCATCCGGTCGGCGATATCGCCGCGCTGTTCGACGAGGACATGCTGGGCGACGACCTGGAGACATGGATGGACGAATCATCCATGCTGCGCCGGACCTTCCGCAACGTCGCGGTGATCGCCGGGCTGATCGAGCGGCGCTATCCGGGGCAGGAGAAGAGTGGCCGCCAGGTGACCGTGAGTTCCGATCTGATCTACGACGTGCTGCGCGCGCACGAGCCGGACCACATCCTGCTCCGCGCCACCCGCGCCGACGCGGCGCAAGGCCTGACCGACATAAGACGCCTCGGCGACATGCTGGCGCGGGTGAAAGGGCGGATCACGCACCGTCGCCTGGAACGGGTCAGCCCGCTGGCGGTGCCCGTGCTGCTCGAGATCGGGCGGGAAAGCGTCTACGGCAACGCCTTCGACGATCTGCTCGACGAAGCCGCCGAAGACCTCATCGCCGAAGCCATGGCGGCGCCGACGGAGACAGCGGAGCTGCCGCTGTGAGACACTTCGTGCCGATTACGCGTTGCTCTCGCGGGGCGTTGGCATGGGACGGAACGGTTTCCCATTCTCGTCACCCTCAACAACCCACCTCGTCACCCTTGGGCTTGACCCGAGGGTCCATGCATCAAGGAGGGCGCCCGCCATCGACATGGATACTCGGGTCAAGCCCAAGTATGACAACGAAAAAAAGAAGGCGCGGGTGGACGACGACTCCCTCTGCCCCTTCCCGGAACGTTACCACATGACCGCCACACCAAAAAACGTGGCGAACGCCACCCAACAACAGTCCGTCGCGCCAGCGACGCCATTAGTCGTCAACGGCGCCACCCTGCGCCCCGACCCGGCGGGCGCGCTGATCTGGCCGGACCGGCGCATCGCCATCTTCGCCGACCTGCATTTGGAAAAGGGCTCAAGCTTCACTCGGCGCGGGTTGCTGCTGCCGCCCTATGACAGCCGCGCCACCCTCGCCGCCCTGGAAACCGTGCTGGCGCGCCACGAGGTCGAGCACGTCATCTGCCTCGGCGACAGCTTCCACGATACGGAAGCCGCCGCGCGCCTGTCCGACGCCGAAGTCGCCACGATCCGCCGCCTGACATCGACCCACCGCTGGACCTGGATCGCCGGCAACCACGACCCCGACCCGCCCGCCATCCTCGGCGGCGCGATCGCCGACGACCTCACCCTCGGCCCACTCGTCTTCCGCCATCAGGCGCTCGCCCCCGGCCCCGCCCCCGGCGAAATCTCCGGCCACTTCCATCCCAAGGCCACAGTCGCAACACGCCTCCGACGCCAGACGGCGCGCTGCTTCGTCACCGACGGAAGCCGGGCCATCCTGCCGTCCTTCGGGGCCTATACGGGCGGGCTGGACGTCCTCGACTCGGCGGTCGCCGGGCTGTTCCGGCGGGCGTTTACGGTGCACATGCTGGGGCGGGAAAAGATTCACGTGATGCCCCGGCGCAAGCTGATACCGTGGGGGCGGAGATAGTCGTAAAGTCAACGCTCAGTTTAGTCTCATTCTAGTAATGCCTAGTTTCAAAGTTTTTCTTACAAAGAACTGCGTTGTCTTTGCTTATTAATATTCTGTGGAGCGGGGACAATGAACTGCCTTGCTGCCATACTTATAGCAAGCTTTGGTCTTGCACTTTCCGTCCTTGTAACGAATTTCACTGTTGTCGAACTCTTCGATAAGGCATTTTCCGATGGCGGGCGAATTAATGGCTCAGACTATCTGGATATCGCGCGGCTTAAGAATAACACTGATCAAAATCTGAGCATTGTAATGTGCTAACCCAGATCAGCTCAATTTGATTTCATGTTCTAATGCGGCTGATTGGGAATGAGATGTTAATCAAGAAGACCAAACTCACGCATCGCTCTTACCCGCGACTCCTTATATTTACTTCCAACGAGGAAGGTTTCAATGAACCTCGCATTAACTTTATTGGATTTCATCCAGGTTACTAGAGCAGCACGGTTTTCAGGTGATACTTTAATGAATTGACGCAACACATCTGTATTTGCATCAGGCATATACGAGGTGTTTTCTACAGACAATACTGTTCGAACTGCCTCCTCCTTAGTTTCATCAGCATCTTTAATTTTTTGCCTTGCCTTTTCTATTTCCTCTTGCAACCTTACTTGCAGTTTAAATGCGTTATCTAGCGCGGTGATCTGGGAACCAAAAATAGACGACTGGTTCGTATAAGTTTCGTTTAGAACTTTGTTGGCAGATTCAATATCTCTCCGGGCTTCAGCTCGCTCCGCAGAATACAACTCGAAGAACTTAATTATAGCAAAACCTACCAAGGCTGCGAGAATTACCGCTGGCCCCAATTTGCCTAATGCAATTAACGCTTCTGCAGCTACATCAGGCCAACTGCGACCCACCGTTCGCTCCGGGCCGTTCTTTGGAGCAGTGTCACTTGAATCGTTCATCTTGGTTTTGATGATTCTAAACCTATCTCTCTATTTTACTGCGTCTTTTAAACAGATACAATGAGACATCTTAAACAGCTATAGTAACCCTAGTATTCATAGCTAACAATAAGTCATACTAAATCGCAAATGAGGCTTTATTATTCCTCGGAGTAAAGTTGAATTGGAGTTTGACTGTATCGGTCTCACTAGCCATTTCAAACAATTATTTTTGGCACATTACAGATCAACAAACGCGTTTTAGATTCCCGCAAACGACAGCGTTTTAACAATTATCCTTTGTAAAAATTTTTTTTTTGGAATAAAAGGGACACAATTTTTAATTCAAACTGCCAATGGCTTTCACCGGCGCATGGGTCCCCGACCATGCGCCGGTAAAGCCAGAGGATGTCCTGCCTTTAATCAACGTGACACCGCCAGCGTTACCGGGGCCATGCCGCCGACACATCCCGCGCCAGCCAGCGGACCAGCGCGGCATTGACCTCGGCCGGCTTTTCCTGGGCCATCCAATGCCCGCTTTCGATCGTGTGCTCGGTCAGGTTCGGGCACAGGGGCCGCATCGGCTCGGCCAGGTGCGAGGTGATGCAGTCGCAGGTGTAGTCATACGCGGCGGCCAGAAACAGCACCGGCATCTCCAACCGGCCGCCGTTCACCGCCGTTTCGGCATAGGCGGCATTCGACTGGTGGTTCATGTACCAGGAACTGGGCCCGAACATGCCGTTCCGCGTCAGGGATTCGGCATAAGTTCGCAATTCCCCCTCGCCCACCACGTCATCGTCGCGCGGCAGGTCGGGCGCTTGCTTTGCGCCGCCGAACCAGCCGCCCTCCTTGCGGGTATGCGCGGTGCGCCATTTCCGGCGGTCCGCGCCGGGCACGCCCTTGCGGAACAACGCCTTGACCGCGTTATAGGGATTGGCGTCGAACGGGGCGATGGCCCTGGTAAAATTCTCCTCATAGAAGCGCTGATAGTCCCACTGGCCATAGGGGAATTCGTCTTCCGGATAGGTCTCCCGGTCGAGCAACGGCAGGCAGGCCTCCAGACCGCGCTCCAAGGTGGCGTACGGCACGCAAAGATTGGCCACGCCAAGACACCGGTCCGGGTGGTGACTGGCGATACTCCAGACCGCCGGCGCGCCCCAGTCATGGCCGACCCATACCGCCTTTTCGATACCCAGCGCATCGGCGAGCCCGACCATGTCGCCGACGATGTGCTCCAGCGCATAATCCTCGTGCCGCCCGTAAACGGTGGAGCGGCCATAGCCCCGCATATCCGGCGCCATCGCCCGGAAACCCAGATTGCCCAGGCAGTCCAGCTGATGCCGCCAACTGATCGAGAGTTCCGGCCAGCCATGGCACAGGATCACCGGCGGCCCGCTCTCCGGCCCGGCGGCCAGATAGAAGGTCCGGTGTCCCCCGGTTTGAATGGTGTGTTCGATGATGAGGGTCATGCGGTGGCCTTCGGTACGGAACGGTGAGGGGGCCAAGGGGGGCGCCCCCTCCTCTTGTCATGCTTGGGCTTGACCCGAGCATCCATGCCGATGGCGGGCGCCTTCCTTATTGCATGGACCCTCGGGTCAAGCCCAAGGGTGACAGCTGAAGGGGTTTGCGCCCCCGCTATTTAAGCGGCGAGTGGTCCGCCGGGAGCATCAGGGTCGACCACATTTCCTCGATCAGCGGGCCGCCCTCCTTCAGGAAGGCCTGCCAGCCCGGATCCCCGGCGGAACCGGCGCGGGCCTCGGCTCTGGCGTTCATGTCCTTGTACGCCCAGATGTGGCAGACCTCGTTCGGCTGGCCGGCCTCGCTCTGCCACAGCCCGACGATCTTGGAGTATTTCTCCCGCACCGCGAGCGCCCCGGTAAAGGCGGCGCACCATTTGCCCATGGCGCCCGGCCGCAGGCGGTAGTTGCGGAATTCGTAGATGTTGCCTTCGCTCTCCGGCGCCTTCGGCGCGACGACGGCGTTCATCAGGCGGACGTCCTGGCGGATGATGGCGTCGCCGTTGGCCGGGCGGTACTCGTTCTGCCAACGGTCGAGCTTGGCGAGCGCCGCGCGCTTTGCCGCACGGTCGTCGAGGCTTTCATATTCCCACATATGCATGCTTTGGTTCAGCGGCCCGATCTCCGTCACCCAGTGGCCGACGAGCTTGCCGTAATTGTCGCCGCGGATCTCTCGGCCGAGCGTGCCGGAATTATTCACATGGACCATAGCCTGGCCGGGCTTCGTGGTGTAGGTGCGCAATTCATGGATCATCGGAAACTCCCTTCCCTGTGTTGTGTGGTTGGAGACAGCCTAGGCGCGGGCTCTTGCGATTGGCAAGGACAAGCGCGGCCCGTCCTCTACTCTCGCGCAGGGCCACCTCGGCAACCGAACACCCCTCATCGCCGCAGACCGTAGGACATGACCAGCGACAACAGGAATACCGCCGCGCCCAAATGGAAGGCCGGGGCGTAGCTCTGTACCGCGTCGTAGATCAGGCCGCCGGCCAGCGGGCCGCCCGCGCCGACCAAGCCGACCAGCGCCAGCACCGCGCCCATCAGCACGCCGATCGCGGCGGTGCCGAACAGTTCCACGGCGATCGTGGTGATCTGCGGCAGCGCGCCCCCGAAGCCGAAACCGACGGCGAACGCGGCGGCGAGCAGTCCCACCGGGCCCTCGGCGAGCGCCAGGAAGCTCATCGCGACGGCGGCGATCAGCATCGACAGGCGGAAGGCGTGCGCGCCGCCGACGCGGTCTGAGAAGAGCCCCATGGCGATGCGTCCGACGCAGTTGCCGGCCCCGAACAGCATCAGGGCGCGCGCGGCAAAGCCTGTATCGAAGCCTTTCTCCACCAAAAAGGGTGCGATCTGGATATAGACGATGGCGCCCGCGAACCACCACAGGCCGAAGGCGAAGCTCATATGCCAGAACAGGCGGCGACGGGCGATCGCGCCGAACCCGGCAGGCGGCGACAGGCCGGTTGTGACAGCGGCCTGCGGCGCGGCGCCTGCGCCAGCGCCGTAGGGGTGCCGCCCGCGGTCGGCCGGATCGCGATAGAGCAACAGGGCCGATCCCGCCATCAGCCCGCCGGAGATCAGGCCGAGCCAGAGATAGGCCTCGCGCCAGCCGCGGGCGGCGATCAGCGCCTCGGCCAGCGGCGCGATCAGAAACACCCCGATGCTGCCGCCCAGCACCGTGATCCCGACCGCCAGGCCGCGCCGCGCCTCGAACCAGCGCGACACGGTGGCGACCAACGGTGCCCAGGCCGCGCCCATCCCCGCCGCGGTAATCCCGCCATAGAGCGCGTAGAGATGCCACAGCTCCTCGATCCAGGCGCCGAGCGCCGTGCCGGTTCCGAAAAGAAGCCCGCCGGCGAACACCGTCCCGCGCGGCCCGAACCGGTCGACGCACCAGCCCATTGGCAGACCGAAGAACCCGTAGGCCATCATGCCGAGCGACATCGCCCCCGAAACCGCCGTGCCGCTCCAGCCGAATTCGGCCACCAGTTCGATGTAGAACAGGGTAAAGGCGTAGTAGGTCCCGTACCCACACGCGCCCGCGACCACCCCTGCGGCGACAATCACCCACCCGTAGTGCATCGAGCGCGCTACCTCCCGTCGCCCTGCGTTTCCGGCCGCATCGCCTCCTTACGGCGCGCGCATATGATCCGGCATATCCAGACCCACGCCTGTGAGCGTGCCGAACAAACCGTGCAGCCGCGCCACATCATCCGCCGGCAGCGCCGGCCGCAGGATCGATTCGATGTTCGCCGCCAGGTGATCCACGTTGCCGGTACCGAACAGGACGGTGTCGGCGCCGGGCTGGTGACGGGCGAAGCGGTAGGCGGCGTCGATGATGCTTTCGGCGCCGCCCTCATGCACCAGGAAGCCCAGCGGGTCGTCGGTATCGATGCCGTCCGGCAGCAGGGCGCCGCTGTCGATCAGGCCGCGCACCGTCTCCTGCAGCAGGCCCGGCTTGCTGAAGACGTTGCGCACGACATACATCATCATGGTGCCGATGCCGCCCGCCTGTGTCTTCGGGAAGATATGTTCGCGTGCCGTCTGGTGCATCATGTGGAAGGCCAGCATCATCACCGCCCAGGCGTCGGGGTCGTCCACGGCGCGGCGCATCGAGGCTTGTTCCGGGTCGCTCGCGGCGGGCTCGGTGATGCCGAGATGGCGGAACTTGCCCTTGTCGCGCTCCTTCAGCATCGCCGGGGCCAGCACGTCGCGCGCATATTCGTAATCGCGCAGAGCGACGCCGTGCAGGAAATAGACATCGGTATAATCCGTGCCGAGGTGCTGGAGCGACTCATCGAGATGGATCGCGAGCTGTTCCGGCGTGATCAGTTCGCCCTTCTCCCGGATGATGGATTTGGTCGAGATCACCACGGAGTCGCGTGGCACGCCTTTGATGGCCATGCCGACGGCCGGCTCGGTGCCGTAGTTGCGCGCCGTGTCGATATAGGTCACGCCCTGGTCGATGGCCGTGCGGATGACGGTGGCGGCCTCTTCCATCGAGCGCCCCGCACCCAGTCCCACGCGGCTATTGCCGCCGCAGCCGAGGCCCGCGACGCTGACCTTTAGCCCGGTCCTGCCCAGTGTTGTGTAGTCCATTCGCTATCTCCCTCCCAAACACGATGACTTTCAGGATAGCGGGTTTACGCGGCGGCGTCTTGCACCCGGTATCCGCAGGGAGCCGCCCTGCCTTATACTGGCCGAACCCGCCACAAGAGCACAGGACCATGCCTTACACTCACCTCCTTTACGAAAAGTCCGGCCCGAGAATCACCGTCACCCTGAACCGGCCGGACAAAATCAACGCGCTCAACGAAGAACTGACGCGGGAGTTCGAAGCGGCGATGCTGGCCGCCGAGGACGATGACGACATCAAGGTCGTGGTGCTGAAGGGCGCCGGGCGGGGGTTTTGTTCGGGGCATGACTATTCCAAGGAACACTTCGTACCGGGCGAGCGGGAGACCGGCGCGGATACGCAGGGTCATCGCATCGACTTCCACAAGCGCCTGCGCGCCTATATGCGGGTGTGGGACATCCCCAAACCCGTCATCGCACAGGTCCACGGGCCCTGCATCGCGGCGGGCACCTTGCTGGCCGGGCTGGCCGACATCGTCGTCGCCGCCCACGACGCCAAGATCGGTCCCGTGGAGGCCGCACCCGGCATGGTGCAGGGGCTCATCTGGGGGTCCTGGCTGCCGCTGGTCGGGCTGCGCAAGACCAAGGACTTCGCCTTCCTGCATGGCACGATGAACGGCATCGAGGCGGTGCAGTGCGGCTGGGCGACCCACGCCGTGCCAGTCGGTGAACTGGCCGATACCGTCGACCGCATGGCCGCCGAAATCGCCCGCGTGCCGCTGGAAATCCTGATGATGAAGAAGCAGGCGATCAACCGGTCAGCCAACCAGATGGGCTTCCGCGAGATGATGGAAATCAACTTCGAAATGAGCCTCTCCGGCCATTTCTCCAACACCCGCGAGGAATGGACCGCCACGCTGGAGAAGGACGGCTTCAAACCCGTCATGGAAGAATGGAAGGCGGGCACGGTGTGGGACCGGAACAGGAATCGGTGACTCTCCCCACCAATCATACTGGGCTTGACCCAAGTATCCATGCCTATGGCAGGCGCCCGCGTTGATGCATGGGCCCTCAGGTCAAGCCCGAGAGAGACGATTCGAGGGCGGCTGGTTAGAGCTGCTTAGAGAGGTCCCGCAGGCCTTGCTTATACTCAACCCACCGAAAAGACGATGTCCTGCGCGCCCTCCCAAAGCACCGTGCGACCGAAGTCGGGCAGGGCTTCCTGTCCTTCGACGACGGATAGAAAATGGTTGCCCGCCAGATCGCCCATCTTGCTGGCGAAGCTCGAACTGCCATAGGCGAACAGAATTTCCGTTTCGCTGAATCCGCCGGGATAGAGCAGAATGTCGCCGCGCGAGGGGAACCTTGTGTGGTTCTCGAAATCCAGCCCGAGGTCGAGATCGCCCAACGGCACCCAGACCGCCTCGCCGCTCCAGCGCGAATGGATGACCTTGTTCCGGAACGGCAGCAATTCGCGGAAGCGGGCGCAGGTCCGCGGCGCGGCTGTGTCTTCGAAGCGCGCCTTGAAGGTGAAACTGCCGGCCTGAATGGTGAGGTGGGTCATGATCAGGGGTTGCCTTCCGCACTATGGTTCAATCCAGCCACCAGGCTGGCGCAGCACGGCCACGACTGGATCGGACGGTCACCCATCCAACGCACCCGGGCCGGTCGCCGATCATGCAAGCTTTGCCTTCAGTTCCGCCCACATATCGAGCTGCTTGAGGATGTCGTCGCGCGGTTCCGATTCTAGCGAGATCACGACCCGCGCCACACCCCGGTCGCGGCGGTGCTTAAACTGGTCGAGCGCCGGCTTGGCGCCCCAGACAGTCATCGGCAGGTCCGCCGGGTCGCGGCCGGCATCCCGAGCCATCTGCTGAAACTCGGGCAGGAAATCGGTTACGTCGTCATGCGGCGGCAGGGCGGCATGCGGAATCCAGCCGTCGCCATAGGCCACCGCCCGCCGGGCCGCGTAGGGCCAGGCGCCGCCGACGAGGATTGGCGGATAGGGGGCTTGTACCGGCTTGGGCCACATCATCATCGGCGGCAGATCCACCATCTCACCGTGATACTCGGCCTTGCTCTCAGTCCACATCTGCTTCATCGCCTCGATCCGCTCACGCGCCAGCTTGTTGCGGGTTTTGTATGCCGTACCGTGGTCCGCCATTTCCTCCGCGTTCCAGCCATTGCCGACGCCAAAGATGAAGCGCCCGCCCGAGACCTGGTCGATCGAGGCGACCAGCTTCGCCGTCTGGATCGGGTCGCGCTGCATGACCAAGCAGATACCCGTGCCGAGTTTTAATGTCGTCGTCGCGACGGCCGCGGCGGTCAGTGTCACGAACGGATCCATGACATCGTAATATTTCTTCGGAATTTCATCCCACAGCGGAAAAGAGGATTTCGTCGCCACCGGAATGTGCGAATGCTCCGGCGCCCACAGCGACTCGAAGCCACGTTCCTCCAGTGCCCGGCCGAGGTCCGGCGCGGTGATCGAATAATCGGTGAAAAACATCGCGGCACCGATCTGCATGGCGGGTCTCCTGCTAATTGTGGTGGTGCATAGCATACAGAATTGGAAGCGCTTAAGACGACCCCCACCGGTTCCTTCACCGGTTCATTCACGCCATAATGCGCCCAACAATCAAATTCGGCAGGGAGCAAGACCATGAAGGCAGGCGTAATTTATCCGCAGACGGAACTCGGCGGTGACGTGGGGGCGGTGAAGGCCTTCGCCCAGGCGGCGGAAGAAATGGGCTACGACCATATCGTCATTTACGACCATGTGCTGGGCGCCGAGCATGAGGGACGCGAGCCGCCGTTGCGTGGGCCCTACAAGAACACTGACCCGTTCCACGAGCCACTCATCACCTATGCCTATCTGGCCGGGATCACGGAGAAGATCGAGCTTGTCACCGGCGTGCTGGTGCTGCCGCAACGGCAAACCGCACTGGTCGCCAAGCAGGCCGCCGATGTCGATCTATTCTCGAACGGACGTCTGCGGCTCGGCGTCGGTGTCGGCTGGAACTGGGTCGAGTTCGACGGGCTGGAACTGCCCGGCACCTTCAAGAAACGCGGCCGCCGCCAAGAAGCGCAGATCGCGCTGATGCGCAAACTGTGGGGTGCGCCGCTGATCGATCACACCGACGACTTCCACCGCATTGACCGGGCCGGGATCAAGCCTCTGCCGAACCGGCAGATCCCGATATGGCTCGGCGGCTCGACGGAGATCGCCTATGAGCGCGCGGCGCGGATTGCCGACGGCTTCCTGTTCTCCGGCCGGACCCAGGCCGATGCCGTGGAAATCAAGGGCCGGATGGAAGGCATGCTCGCCGACAACGGGCGGGCGGGCGACAGTTTCGGCTTCGAGTCGATCCAGAGCTTCAGCAATGGCGCCAACCGGTGGCCTGGTGATATCGCGGCCTGGCGCGATGCCGGCGGCAGTCATATCTCGGTCGTCACCATGGGGGCGGGTTTCGATTCGGTCGACGCGCACATCGACGCCATCGGCCAATGGCGCAAGGTCTACGACGCCGGCTAGAGGCGAGGCGCACGTCCGGACTTTTCCGATTCGTCATACTTGGGCTTGACCGGAGTATCCATGTCCACCGAAATCGCCTACCAATGACATGGATCCTCGGGTCGGTGCCCGAGGATGACATTTCTGGGAACTCAGCACAGGCACAAGCCCATTGCGACGGTATAACAATGCCGCCATACTTTCCGCGATACGTTGTAAACCTCAACGAGCAGGGAAGGGCAGAACCATGATTAAAGTAAGCGTGATGTATGCCAATGAAGACGGTAAGTCATTCGACATGAACTATTACTGCAACAGCCACATCCCGATGGTGCAGGGTAAGATGGGCGATGCTTGCATCAAAGTCGCTGTTGAGGAAGGACTCGGCGGTGGGGCGCCGGGGGCGCCGGCGGCCTTTGCCGCTATGGGGCATTTATATTTTGAGTCGGTGGACAGCTTCCAGGCCGCCTTCGGCCCGCATGCGCAGGACATCATGGCGGATATTCCCAACTACACCGATATCGAACCGGTCATTCAAATCAGCGACGTGAAAATTTAGCGAAAAAATTTGCGGACGGTTCGGCGCGCATGATCGACGTCTATTACTGGCCGACACCGAACGGCTGGAAGATCACCATTGCACTGGAAGAAATGGGCCTCGACTACCGTATCATTCCGGTCAATATCGGCCGCGGCGCGCAATTCGAGCCCGACTTTCTGGCGATCAGTCCCAATAACCGCATGCCGGCCATCGTCGAGCACGAGCCGCCCGGCGGCGGCGCGGCGTTTTCCGTCTTCGAGTCCGGTGCCATTCTGCTGTATCTCGCGGAGAAAACCGGAAAATTCTTGCCGAAGGACTTGCGGGCACGAACCGTCGTGCAGGAATGGCTAATGTGGCAAATGGGCGGCCTCGGTCCCATGGTGGGACAGGCCGGACATTTCCATTTCTACGCCCCCAAGGACGTGCCCTACGGCAAACAGCGCTACCGGGCGGAAATGGAGCGCCTCTATGGCGTGCTCGACCGGCGTCTGGAAGGACGTGACTTCATCGCCGACGCGTACTCCATTGCCGACATGGCCTGCTGGCCCTGGATCATTACCTATAAGCGGCTCGGCGTGGACCTCGACCGCTTTCAAAATGTGAAGCGATGGTACAAGGCACTGCAGGCCCGGCCTGCCCTACGGCGCGGATACGAGGCCGGCAGCGAGTTCGGCAAACCGACCGGCAATTGGGACAACGAGGCCCGCCAGCACCTGCTACCGCAGAACGATCCAGGCCCGCAATAGGACCCTTTGCCGCCTTGACGCGGGCGCATCGGATCGGGATCATCGCCTGAAGCACATCATTACAGCGCCGGAGGCCCATACCGTGGACATCAATCTTAGCAAAGAAGATCTCGCTTTCCGCGACGAGGTACGCGCTTTTCTCGGTGAGAAACTGAGCGACGATATCCGCGAAGGGGCGCGGCTGACCCCCGGCGTGCGCACACCGGCGGTCATTGCGCGGCGTTGGGCGGGCATCTTGGCGGAAAAGGGCTGGCTTTGCCATAACTGGCCAGCGGAATTTGGCGGACCCGGCTGGAACACGCTGCAGAAATACATCTTCGAATTCGAATGCGCGATGGCGGGCACACCGACGATCAACAATATGGGCATCCGCATGGTCGGCCCGGTGGTGATGAAGTATGGCACCGAAGCGCAGAAAACGAAGGTGCTGCCCAGCATCCTGAAGGACGAGTTCGCCTGGTGCCAGGGCTATTCCGAGCCGGGTTCGGGCTCCGACCTCGCCTCGCTGCAGACGCGCGCGGTGCCGGATGGCGACGACTACATCGTCAACGGCACCAAGATCTGGACGACCGGCGCCCACACCGCCGACAAGATCTTCTGCCTCGTGCGCACTTCTACCGAGGGCAAAAAGCAGGAGGGCATCAGTTTCCTGCTCTTCGATATGGATTTGCCCGGCATCACGGTCAAACCGATCATCATGTTCTCCGGCGACCACGATCTGAACCAGGTCTTCTTCGACGATGTACGCGTACCGCAAGCAAACCGCGTCGGCCCGGAGAACAAGGGCTGGACGGTTGCCAAGTACCTGCTTGAGTTCGAACGCGGCGGCATCGCCTACACACCGCCGGTCAAGGCGGGCTTGGAAAAATTACGCAAGATTGCCGCGATCGAATCCGGCGGCGGTAGCCCGCTGATCGACGACCCCGACTTCCGCCGCGACCTCGCGAAACTGGAAACCGAAATCACCGCCAACGAAATGAGCGAGAAGCGGGTCATGAGCGCTCTTAGTCTGGGGCAGAACCCCGGCGCCGCTTCCTCCATGTTCAAGCTGCGCGGCTCGGAGTTGCATCAGCGCATGCTTGAAATGACTATGAAAGCCATCGGCTACGACAGCGCCATCTATCAACCCGATGCCTATGTGCCCGGCAACAATGTCGAGCCCATCGCGCCCGATTACGGCGTGACTGCGTCGGCGAAATACTTCAACCAGCGCGCGGCGACAATTTACGCAGGCTCCAGCGAGGTCCAACGCAACATCATCGCCAAGCATGTTCTGGGCCTATAAGGGACGTTTTTACATCACTTTCACGAGTCGGCTTTCGGGTACGGGCGGAAGTCGATCTAAAACGGGAGAATATCGCTTTTTAGCCAAAATCGGTCATGGCACGTTTGTGTCCCCTCCTTCACTGCCCAGGCCGGTTATAAATAACGGGATCACCGTGTTAGACTGCGCAAAATGAGCTGACAAACAGAAATTTTAACGTGCGGGACGGAAGCGTCACGGCCTGCAGGCTTGGTACTTTGACGCGTCTGCAAGTTAACCAGGGAGATAGATTGTGTCAGGCGATACCGCCTCAGGCGATATTAATGAAGCTAAGGCAAATATGGATCACATTTATGATCAGCCTGACCCAAGAGCCTATTTTCACGAACTCCGAAAACTCAGCTATGCCATTCCCGGTGCCGCCAAACCGATTTTCCAGAAGCTGATCTCTCGCCTGCGGCATCTGCGGAACGACACGGTACATATACTCGATCTGGGTTGCTCATACGGTGTCAATGCGGCGCTGCTGAAGCACGATTTATCGATGCCAGACCTCTATGACCATTGGAGCGAGGAAGATATTGCCCGAATTGAGACTGAAGAGCTTATTGCCTCTGACCTGCGCTATTTCAGCAATCTTGACGAACAGGCTGACATCACTGTGACGGGCCTCGACCAGGCCGAGTCTGCCATTTCATTCGCCGAGGAATCCGGTTTATTGGATGGGGGACTTGCCATCAATCTCGAAACGGGTCCGTTGCCCGGCGCGGCGACGGAGAATTTGGCACTGGTCGACCTAGTGACCTCAACCGGATGCGTCGGTTATCTGACCGAAAAGAGCTTCGAGCGCCTATTACCCGCTTTGACGCAAGGACGATCGCCATGGATTGGCAACTTTGTACTGCGAATGTTCCCATTCGACACTATCGAGGACACACTGACCGAATGGGGTTACGTAACGGAGAAGCTCGAAGGTCAAATTTTTGCCCAACGCGACTTCGTTTCGGATGAAGAACAGGAACAGGTGCTCGAGCAACTACACATGCGCGGCATCGATCCTGCCGGCAAGGAAAGCGAAGGCCAGCTTCTGGCCGAATTTTACCTGTCACGCCCGGCAGATGAAGTAGAGGAGACATCCATCGGGCATCTGCTCGCAGCCTAATTGGCACGGTCCACTATGACTGCTTTGGGTCATCTTCGTTCAGCGCCAGTTCGCCTCCCTTGACGAATAGAAACAGGTTCTCGAACGGCTATACGACCATGATATCGACCCGGCGGACAGGGAAGCCGAGGGACATCTATTGGCCGAGTTCTATCTTTCTCGGTCGATGCGTAATGCGACCGCGGCGACGATCGACCAACTGGTTCTTGTGTGAATGCGGCATGCGCAACCGGCGTCACGCCCCCAGACCGCATGCTAATGAAAAAAAATCGAGATCGTAATTCAGAGGATCAGACCGTGACACGACCGGCGGTCCACATGCCCGCGTTTTCCAGAATAAGGTCCGGGTCCTCGTATTGGTCACGCAAAATCCGTTCATAAAGCCCGCCTTCGCTCTCGCGGTCCACCGGCGGCGTCACACCGAGCCGTCGCGACAGCGCCTCGTTGAGCACATCAACGGTTCCGCTGCCTTCGTCGAACTGAGCCTTTTTGCGCCAAACCAGATCGGCGGGCAATAGTTCCTCGCACGCTTTGCGCAAAATCCACTTTTCCGTCGTTTCTTGCGTCGCCCCTTCGGCGACCTTCATCTTCAAGGAAGCCGGGATGGATTGTGCAAAGTCGATTAGATCACGGTCGAGAAACGGCGTACGCGCTTCCAAGCCCTGAGCCATCGTAATCCGATCGACCCGCTGCAAGTTGATATTGTGCATGGTGCCAAGCGAACGGGTGAGTTCATCCGCCAGGGCCCGGGGTTTCCTCGCGTAGGCATGATGATAAGCATAACCGGCGAACAGCTCGTCCGCGCCTTCGCCCGTCAGCACAGCCTTGACGTGACGACGCGCAAGGATCGCCGCAAAATGGGTCGGCAAAGCGCTACGCACCAGATCAACGTCGGCGCTCTCAAGGTGGTAAATCACATGCGGCAGTATCTCCACCAAGTCGTCCGCCGAGAACACCAACTCGTGGTGATCAGAGCCGATATGCGCCGCCACGCGGCGCGCGGCGGCGAGATCGGGACTTGCCGTCGTACCGACCGAGAAGGTCTTGAGGGGGCGGTCTATAGCGCCTGCCGCAAGAGCCGCAATCAGCGAAGAATCCAGCCCACCGGACAAAAACGCGCCGACTTCGACATCGGCAACCATCCATTTTCGTACCGCTGCGTCCAACACCAGACGCAGCTCGCGCCAGATCGGTTCGGCATCTTCTCCGGGTTCCAGTTCGGCCGCGCCCTGTGGCATGCGATACCATTCACGAAAGCCGTCGATGCTGTCGAACATCGCGCCTGGGTCAATGGCCTCAACTTCGCTCAAACCCAGTCCGTCGTACGCCTTCAACTCCGATGCGAAGGCCAGGCCATTGCCAATACGGGCCATGAACAAAGGCTTGATGCCAAGCGGATCGCGCGCGGCGATAATCCGCTCCGGGGTGGCCAGAACGAAGGCGAACATCCCATCCAGCTTGGCGATCCAACGTAATTCGCCCGCGCGGAACAGGTGCAGGATGGTCTCGCTGTCGCTTTCGGTCTCGAAAGCGCTTTCACCGAGGATCGCGCGCAGATCCGCGTAATTATAAATCTCACCATTGGCGACAAGGATATCCTCAGCGCTGAAAATAGGCTGACTGCCATTTTCGGGCCCGATGATCGACAGTCGGCAGTGGGCCATAATGGCGGGCACGTTGGCCGCTCGCCGCACGCGTACCTCGTCCGGCCCGCGATGGGCGATCTTGCCGATCATCCGGCGGGCAAGCTCCTGGTCGTCAATATTCCAGAGGCAGACAAAACCACACATAATAACCTCGTCAGGATTATCCCATTGCTAGAAGATAATACTTTATCACCCAAACGCACGGTGACTTCTCCTAGTGGCATACGCCAATCCTGTCAGGGTCCGGGGGATGCTTTTCGTCTGCTTCGGAGGATACAGCGAACCTTCAGAGCAACCATGCACACTTCCGCACGGGTCACGAACGGGCTCTAGCGCCAACCTACTGCACGTCCGAAGCTGGGTAAAAGCAGAAGTCGGCCCGGAACGCCGCGACTTCCGTAAATAGACATAGGCGAAAGTCCGCTTGAGTATCTAACAGCCTAGGCTTTCGCATATCCTTTCCTTTTTGAACGAGAGTATTAAGTGCGTCGCTAGCGCTTCACGGGCCGCGTGTCTTGACCGTCGGGGGTGAAGGGGCCGTAGAATAGAACAGAGTTCCCAAAGCGTGACGCGTCCGAACCGAGTCCGCGTACC
>JAJFJB010000280.1 GCA_021774435.1 Alphaproteobacteria bacterium | reverse complement strand
AAATGGCGAAAGGGTCAAAATCGAGGGCCGAGAAGCTATTTGCTGCGAGCCAAACGGATTCCGACAATGCGTTAAAACGACGGGAAAAAGCGCGACGGGACAGTGCGGAAAAGACCGCGAAACTGCGTGCTCTTCGGCTTGCAAAGGAGGCGGCAGATGCCGCTGACGCGGAAAAGGCGGCCGCCAAATCGAAGTAGCTTTTACGGAGGCATTCTGTGCCTTGCCTAAGCTTCGCCGGTCACATTCGCCACATAGATTGACGATGGTGCGTGATCGCCTGCGTTCCTTAGCGATACTTGCCTAAAGTAAATCAGGTTAAACGGAACCGTTTCCGGTTCCATATAATCCTGTGAAGGTGCTTTATTATCAATAAGTAGATTAGATTCACGCGGTTGTCGGAGCGCTATAAGCGATTCCAGCAAACCACTAACTGATCCAGGCAACGCGCTGCGCGGGCACCAGTCGAGAGCAAGTTGCTAGCGAATGAACCGCTTCACGTAATCCGTACCAAGTCCCACAGCCTCGTAGTGTTTGCGCGCCGCCGCGACCCGGTCAAACACGTCGGTAGAGCCGACGGTCTTGCCTTCCTCGTCGCAATAGAGCAATGCGCCGGAATTGTGGAACAGCGTGATCATGTAGTCGCCTTCATCCACCACCAGTGTGTGCACGTCGCCAGGAGGCTCGTAGAGATAGCTGCCCGCAGTGGCGACCCAGTTGCGTTCCAGATAGCGCCACTGGCCTTCCAGCACGAAGCCGTGCACAGGGGCGGGGTGGCGATGACGCGAGACGATCCCGGCTTCCGTTACCTTGGTCAAATGCACCCAATAGCCTTGGCTGACATTAAGACATAACGGCCGCGACCAACGGCCGGGACCGTTTGGAATCCAAATCCGTTCGTCCTCCGGTTCGCGGGCATCTTTCCAGAAGATCTCATCCTGCATATCCGGAGGGACGAGCGGGGAATAACGGGTTTCGATACTATCGGGCATGGCCTCCTCCTTAATCTTGGTAATCTGTCGTGTAATTAGCGCGGACCGATCAGGCCTTCTTCCGTTGCCTTGATTTGCAAGGCGAGATATTTCGAGTAAATGCGGCATTGGGCGAGGCTGCCGGCGATGAACCAGAGACCTTCCTGAGCGGTGCGTTTCCACATATTGCCCATTTCGCCATCGTCGTCGATGCCCCAAATTTCGCCCACCTTTTCCGCGACGGCGTCGCCCATCAGCCGGCGAACGAGTTCCTGTTGGGCGTAGTAGCCGGTTGCGAGAATGAGGAGATCGGCCGGGATTGTCGTGCCGTCCTTGAGTAGGGCGCCGTCGGCGGTAAAGCGTTCGATGGTGTCGAATTGCAGCAGACCGATTTCGCCGCCTATGATCAGGCCCGAACAGCCGGCATCGAGGTAGTAGCCGCCGCCGCGCCGTCGGTATTTCATCTGGTGACCGGTGCCGTCATGGCCGAGATCGTACTTGAAGCCGGCGTCTTTCAGGCCTTCGATCAGTTCCTTGTCCAACTCGGCCATATGTTTGACGGCCAATTGATAGCCCTTCACGATCAGTGGATAGGTTGCCGCGCTTGCCACCAAATCGCAATCCTCCAGTGGCGGTCCTTCATCATACATGGCGTAGTTCAACTTGGCGCTTGGATCGATGCTGACCACAGTGCCGGAACCGCGTTGAATGATGGTCGTATCGGCACCGTGGCTGTGCAGATCCTGCGCGACATCATGGCCGCTATTGCCGGTGCCGAGAACAAGGGCTTTCTTGCCACGCCAAGCCGATCCTTCCGTGAAACTGTGCGAATGGATGACGTCGCCCTTGAAATCTTTCAAGCCGGGCAGGTCGGGAATTTTGGGGATGCCGCTGACGCCGTTGGCGAAGATGACGTGACGCGGATGCATCGTGCGCTCGCCGCCATCGGCCCGGCGAACCGTTGCGTTCCAATGTTGCTTATCGTCATCGTAACTGCCGCGAATGAACTCCGTGCCAGTCCAAAAATTGATCTCCATCGCATCGGCATAGAATTCGAACCAGTTCGCCAGCATGTCCTTCGGAATATATTTCGGCATCGTTGGCGGAAAGGGTAGGTAGGGTAGGTGGTTCGCGTGTATCTCGTTGTGCAAGGCGAGTGAGTGATAGCGCAGCCGCCAGCAGTCGCCGACCCGGGGCAGACGGTCGACGACCAAGGTGTCTATGTCGAGCTGGTTGAGCCGAGCGGCGATACCGAGACCCGCCTGACCGCCGCCAATGACGAGGACGGTAGGGTCACGATCCTCATAGGCTTGGCTCTTGATCCGTTGATCGAGCCAATTTTCGCCGCCGAAATTGCGCGAATATGCTTCGCCTGTCGGCCGCTGCGATCCGATATGTTCCTCGAATCCCTTCAGTTCCTCAAGTGTCGTGAGCAGGACCCAGGCCTGCGTGCCGGATTGCGCCGTATTATCCGTAACAAGGCGCAGAACGCCATTGCCGCGTCCGAGTTTCGTTTCGAATTTGATGAGCGCCTCGATAACGCCGACACCGAGTCGTTTGACGCGGCGCGGTGGTGTACGGTTTGCGTCGATCGTGAAATTACTTGCCTTCACGTTCTGCTGCGCTGCGGCGAGGGCAGGGCCGATTTTGGTGGCGCCGATAACCGGTGTGATATGCCAGGTAAAGGCAACGAGGTCGCGCCAATGGCTATCCGCCTGAAATAGGTATGTTAGCGCTGCCGCATCGTCCGTGCGAAGCGCGGCTTCGAACCGGTCGAGCCACTGCGTTACAAGAGCAGCGTCACTGGCAGTCCGCTGCTCGGTTAAGGCGGATACATCAACGTCGTTCATAGTGCTGGTCTCGCATCGGCTGTGGCATGCCGTATTCGCTTCGCGTCAATTTTGCGCAGCTCTGCGGCGAACGATCAAAGGTTGTCGGCCACGGCTTGTCAAGACAGGCGGCTAAACGGGCCGTTTCGTTAGGCTTAGAATGCGCCACGCATTATCTAAATCGATAAGCCGGAGCGCAGGTGAGTAGTTTGAGGGTTCCACAATCGGAATCATATAAAATTGTTTAATAACAGAATATTGCAGGTGTTTCTTGCGGTTTTTAAAGAGAAACTTGTGGTGATAAAGCAATAAGCCTTTTTTAACACGCGATATGGCATGTTGCGGCTCTCATCGCACCTTTTGAGAATCCCTCCATGACGCAATCCCGCGTGGCGCCTAAGTATAAGTTGGAGCCGGCCCGAACTGCACCTCGGTTTTTCATCGTCGACGACGATGAAGTCGACCGCTTGATGTGCAAGAGGTTTCTTGAAGAAGGTTTTGGCCGCGCGTCGACGATCGATATGGCGTCGGATTTAGAGGATGCAATCCCGGCCATCGAAGCGGGAAAGCATGATGTTTATATCATTGATTACAGGCTTGGTGGTCAATCCGGCCTGGATTTGATCCGTCAATGCCGTGCAACCCGGCAGGATCAGGTTTTCATTCTTCTCACCGGCGTGGATGACCGGAAAATCGATCTTGCTGCGACCGAGGCGGGAGCTGCGGACTACCATGTGAAATCCGATCTGACGTCGTCCCGACTGGAGCGTTCCATCCGATTTGCTTTGTCCATGAACGCGCAGAAGCGGGAGTTGGTAAAAACGACACTCGCACTCGAAGCCGCCACGGCGGAAGCTCAGGCGGAGAGCCGCAAGCATTTGGCATTGGCGTGTGAGCTGGAAGCAACGCAGGATCGGTTGCGCTTGGCACTGGATATCGCGAAAGAAAGTGAAGCGGAAAAGCGATTGGTGCTCGACGCGCTACCGATCGCCATTGCTTACATCGACAAGGATGAACGCTATGTGCTGGTCAATAAGCTGGCCAGCGAATGGTATGCAATGCCGGAAGCGGAACTGATTGGCCGGAAAATAGAAGATGTGCATCGACAGGGATACGAAAATTTAAAGCCGATTATCCAGGCTGTGCTAGCGGGACAAACCACCGTGTCTGAAAGTTCCATCACCTACCCTGACGGGGTAACCCGTGATGTGAAAATCTATACGGCCCCAAACGTCGGTCCGGACGGTACTGTTCTTGGTTGGTACGGTGTGACCGAGGATATTTCGGCGCGTATTCAAGCGGAAAAATCGCTGAGTGAGAAAGCCAGTGTTCTTGAAACGATGACCAAGACTATCCCCGATGGATTGCTGGTATTTGATAGGGAATTGAACCTTGCCGCCTGGAACAATCAGATATTCTCGGTATTGGGATTAAGTTCAGACACGATCCTGGGTGCGGTAAACCCCGGCAAGGTTATGCGGAGCAGGGTCGCCAACCTTGGCGGTTTTGGTGATGTCCGCACAGACGATCACATCGCTTTGGGAGATGACTTTGCATTTTCGAAAGACGGTGTTCAGTTCGAGAAGGAGCTCAATAACGGAACCTGGATCGAGTACCGTGGATTTCCAATCGACAGCGGCGAGGGATGGGTTGCAACCTTTAGGGACATCTCCGAACGGCGCAAGCTCGAAGCGTTGAAGAATGAATTCGTCACGACCGTGAGCCACGAATTACGTACGCCTCTGACATCGATATTCGGGTCGCTTGGTCTGGCACGCAATCAAACGGCGGAACGGTTGCTAAAAGATCCTGGTCAGTTGCTTGATATTGCCTATAGGAATTGCGAACGGCTGGTCGAACTCGTGAACGATATTTTGGATATGGAAAAAATCGAGGCGGGTGAGACCGAGTATGCGCTGACACCGATAGATGTGCGCGACCTGGTCTTCGATGCGATTGAACTAAATACGGCTTATGGAGCGCAATTGGGGATCAATTTCGAAACCGCCGAGACGATCCCCGACCTTACCGTGTCCGGAAATTATCAGGGTCTTCTCCAGGTCCTTGCAAATTTACTGTCGAATGCGGCGAAGTATTCGCCTGAGAGGGGCCGTGTCGTCATTTCGGTTGAACGCGACGACGAGGTTGCTGTCATTTCAGTGCGCGATTGGGGCGCGGGAATTTCTGATGAATATCACGAATTGATATTTCAAAAATTCGCGAAGATCGATGCGGCCAACACGGCGCCGGTCCCAGGAACCGGACTCGGTCTCAGCATCTGCCAGGCAATCATCGAGCAGCATAACGGCGAAATCGGTGTCGAATCGGCGCCGGGGGACGGATCAACCTTCTACATTAAAGTTCCGCTGACTTCATCTGCCGCGGAAAGCCAAACAGCGATGCACGGCAGATGAAGCGCCGCTGGTGATTATGGACGGTGAAACGGTCGGTCGCCCTTGACGGTCACGCGGTGGCCATAGCGTTCATCCGGCCAGTAATCCCACATCGCAAGATGCTGCGTGCAACGATTGTCCCAAAAGGCAATGGCGTTGTCGCGCCATTGGTAGCGGACCTGAAACTCCGGCCGCGCCATGTGCGCGTATAGATAAGCTAATATGGCATCGCTCTCTTCACCGGGTATATCGAGGATTTTCGACGTGAAACTTTCATTCACGTAAAGCGCCTGCCGTCTGGTGACTGGATGTGTGCGTACGACGGGGTGCACCGTCGATGGAAAGGATTTCCCCGTATCGTCGACACCCTTGTCGGCATATCGGCCCCGATAGGCGCGCTCGGATTCGTGCAAAGCCTCGCATTCCGACAGATAGGTTTTCATGCGCTCCGAAAGGGCATCGTAGGCAGCGTACATATTGGCGAAAAGCGTGTCGCCGCCGGACGAAGGCGTGCGGTGTATCTGCAATAAGGTGCCGAGCGGTGGTTCCGCGTCGCAGGAAACGTCGGTGTGCCAGTCGGCCCCGTTATTGACGTGTGACTCGCCATGGGTGTGGATGACAAATAGTTCCGGATGTTCCGCGTCCTTGGGGGCAGCGGGATGCATATGCAACGGACCGAAGTTTTTCGCGAAATCTATCTGCTGCGTCGGCGTCAATTCCGGCTGATCGCGAAAGAACAGCACATTATGATTGGCCAGCGCCTGGGTAAGGTCGGCGACCTGTACTTCGGGTACTGGCTGCGTCATGTCGACGCCCTCGACTTCCACGCCGATGACGCGGGTTACCGGCGTTACCGAGATCGTATCATAGACCGCTTCCTGACGCGTGTTGCGCAGAGCCTGTGCCCGGTCCAGTTTGCCTTCGTGCAATGGCCTGTCTGCCATGATAGCTGTTCCTGTTGTCGTTCCGTTTCGATTCGCTAGGTCAGAGGGGCTTTAGAAGCGGCCGAGGCGCGTTGTGCCAGATCCTCATATTTGGACCAGTCCAGCGATTGCTCCTTCAGGGTGTCCGGGTCCCACATTTGCCGTTCCACGCCCAACACATTACCGCCATAGACGTGCAGACCGATAGCCGGCTCGTCGCTGGTGCATTCCGCGACATGCACGGCATCTTCCGGCATGAAGATAACGGAGCCGCGCTTCAGGTCGAGCGACCGCTCATAGGTCAAAGACCCATCAGAATTGCGGGTGTAGAGCGAGTTCTTTTCCGATCCGGAGAGGACCAGGATCGCGGCCCAGGTGCCGTGATTATGCGGCGGTGTGCGGCGGCCATCGGGAAAACGGACCTTGAGCAAGCTGAGGTTCGGCGAACGGTAGAACGCCTGCAGCGCATTGCCGCCGCTGCCGGTGAGATAGGACATGGCATCCGCGACACCGTCAAGATCGTCCTTGAGTTCGTTGATGACTCCGACCGCCGCCTTATGCGCATACTCCCCTTCCGTCGACGCAAGCGCTGTCGAAAAGCGTGCAACTAGTTCCGCTACATCCATGCTTCGTTACTCCTGTCGGTTCAAATGCTCAAATCCATCAGATTGTAATCCTTGAGGCTCGCCTTGACCTCGGTATCCCATTTGCACGGTTTATCCATCGCGGCTAAGGGAGCGTAATCGAACTGCCTTTCTTTCGGAAAGCGTTGCCGCCGTGCATCGATGGCATAGCCGATCAGGCGGGACCGCGCTTGGATGCGGTTGTCGTCATAGATGCCGGGCGCGTTGTGGATGCCGCCGCCGGAAACGCCAAGCACAGATTTACGGCGGTGGAATCCGAAATTCACCGTGACCCGCCAATCCTTACTGGTGTTGGCGAAGGAGCCGTGCACTGCCTGTCGGTTCGTAATGGCGACGTCGCCAGGCGCACAAATGAAGGGAACCGCGTCGGGCAATCGCTCGGACCCGGCTTGCTCGACCAGAGCCTTGATGTCGATCTCGCGTTTCTTGTGCGATCCCGGCACGACCCATAAT
This sequence comes from Alphaproteobacteria bacterium, assembly GCA_021774435.1. Taxonomy (GTDB): domain Bacteria; phylum Pseudomonadota; class Alphaproteobacteria; order UBA8366. Next base: position 11,384 of record JAJFJB010000280.1, on the reverse strand, counting down.
CCGTTTGCCGGGGTGCAGCCGTAGAGCTGAGCCATGAAGTTGAAACCATGCGTGCCTTGATCCCAATTGGCATTGTCCCAATGGGTGACACCGTCGCGATGCCAGGCGACAGACGCACCGAGGCCCGGTTCCTTGATGAAAAGGGCTTCATTGAACGGCGTGAAGTCCGGCCCGTTGACCGCGGCGGCGACAGCCAGCAGGTGCGGGTGGCCGTAGACGCGCAGGCACGAATCGGAGAATTGCAGGGAACCGAGAATTAGATAGACGATCTCCTTCGGCGCGCCCGCAGCCGGTGTCGGTTCGGTCATCTTTACCGGATGGCGGCCATTGGCGAGGTCTGTGCCACCGAAGGGGTCGGCCAGCGGCTTCGACCAGAAAAGCGTCGGTGCTTTACAGTCGGCCCCGAGAGCCGGACGGCCTTTTGCGTCAAGGGCGGCGCCTTTTTCGGCCGGTAGGCGCCCGAGGATGTTCTTCAGGTCTGCCTCGATATCGGCGAGTTCTTCACGGCCCAAGACACCTTCGAAGATATAGAAACCGCAGCGCCAATATGCTTCCAGGATATCGGGATGGATCGCGCCGTCCGCGGTGAAACGGACCGGCCCCCGGTTGCCCAGAGCGTAGGCGCGCGCTTCGCCCTCGCGGAGATAAGCCTGCATCGCGTCGTCGTCCGCGCCATATTTAATCGTCGCTGTTTCTGCTTCGCCCATAGCCACCTTCCTTTCCCCAATGCTAGCGCAGGCCGTCTCGATTGCCCAGAGGTAGGCCGTGATCCTGATCACTGCAACCGTCGGTGATAACGGTTAATTAACCAAGATGGGCGAATTTGTGTGTTGTATGAGTGACGCGCGGTTCACGCGCGGTGCGATCAGGCAATGGGAAGGCAGATGGCTGAAGCATTTTCGGTTTTGACAAACCGCGAGGGAAAGCTTTCCTCTGCATCGGAGGGCGCGTATCCGATCATTGGCAAGACCGACGATGAAATCGGTGCAAAACCGCTTTTTGAACTTTTCGATGACCTCGATAAGGGCACCGTTTCAACGGCGCTGATGTCCGCCTCACGTACGACTGAAACAACGCTTACCGGGCTGCGCCTTCAGACGGGTAATGAGGACACGCCGCTCTTCGACATCACGATTGAGCCTGCAGGTCCCGATCGGTTTTGGGTCCGGTTCCGGCCGTCGGAAGGCACAGTGGTCGAGACGGGACCGGCAGAGAAGGAGAGCTTCCTGACCGCCGTCGCCGAGCGCCTTGGACTGCCGGACAGCGCCGATATGCGAATGCTGTTGATCGATTTCGATGGCCTTCGGGATCCGGCACTGACGACCAGGCTAGGCGATGAAGGAGTGCGCGGTGTTCGATTGAGTATTGAAGGCGCGCTTAGCGAGGCGGCGGTCGATGGTCAGATTGGTCAACTTGAACCGGGCAGCTATGGCGTGCTGGGTGCCGTGGATTTGGATACCGATGAAGTCATGGCGTCCGTTGTCGACGCCGCAAACGAACTTGGTGTGTCCGCCGATGATCTGGGCGCCCGCGCCGAAAACGTCGCATTGGATTCGGTCGACGGCGACCCTGAGAGCATGAGAGGCTTGCTCTCGCATGTCTGCCATAAGTTTTATCAGTCCGTTCGCAATGGCGCGGCCTTTGGAGCGGACCGTCTAAGCGAGGTTTCCGAAGAGATCAAGCAGGCGATAAGTCTTGTTGAAACGGCCTTGGAACGTGGGAATATCACCGTCTTCGCGCGGGATGTCCATCGGTTGAACTCCGGCGATGTCAGCCTTTATTTGGCGCATGGCACGCTTGTCTTCGGCGATGAGACGGCGACGATCGACCGCCTTCTTGTCGTCGCGGATCATGCGGCGCTGTGTGGCCGGCATGACCGCGCTGTTATTGATGCCGTGCTCGCGCAGCAACCGGACGCGGACGCCTCGATTCCGCTCATTGTCGATATCTGTCTGCCGACATTGGAATCAGGGGACGCCGCGCGGATCGCGAGGGAAGTGACTGCTGCCGGCCGTACGGTCGGCTTTCGCCCCATCGGACTCGACATGAGCCAGCGACGCTCGACGGGTGCGCGCCACGTCTACGCGCTACTTAAGGACGGTGTTCCAGTCTGGCTCGCAAATTTTTCCACGGCGATTTCGAAAACACGTCGCCTTAAAGGGGCCTATGTCGAAGTATCGGCGACATTACTGCGGGATATCAGCAAATTGCCGGACCGTAACAAGCTGCTTTCGGGTTTGCTGAAGGTCTGGCACGAGGTAGAGGTCAGTCTCGTCGCGGTGAATGTAGACTCCAGGAACCTGGCTAATTTCGTGAATAAGCTCGGCATCGCCTATGGGGTCGGCATTGCAGCGGACCCGAACGCCGACGCCCCGCAATCGACGCGGGATGTCGCAGCCAGTTAGCGCGTCGCTGACGTTCGGCATTTGGCCTATCTAAAATTCCAGGTGTTGTTGCCGCTGCGCACGACGAATTTGCTCATGCCGACCTTCTTACGGTTCTGACCCTGACAGGTTTTGTCGGAGTCACTGATCTTGAAGGCGCTGCCCTTTTGCACGCAAAGGCGCGCATCTTGGCCCGGCAGGTCTCCATTGCGGGTCGAGGCGTGCAGGTAGATGTCTCCGGTGTAGCTGGTGTTCGTCCAAAGCTTGCGGCATTGGCCGGGGTTGAGTTTCCACCAACCTTCCGTAACCCAGCCTCTTTCGCGTCCCCGGCGGCTCGGTTTCACGTAATGGGCGGTCACGGTCCAGATCTCTTCGCCGCGACGGTTGCAGAGCGTCAGGTTGGCGCCGATCGGGACGATGCACCAGACCTTTTCGCCGCTGAAACGCCATTTGTCGGTGCCGTGATACTTCTTGCAGACGGACGTCAGATTGATGTTGCGCAGTTTCGTCATGTAATAGGTGTTGAAGCCCGTCGCGAGCACGCCACAGGTAAAGGCCTTCCGTTTTTTCGAATAGCCGCCATATCGCAGCTTCTTGGACTTGCAATATTTGTCGAGGCTGACTCGAACTTCCTTCGTGCTGGCATCCGCTGACGTTGGCGATAAAACGAGCCCGATCAGCGCCGAAAAACCGGTTGCGACCAGTAATTGAATAAATCGTCTTATATTCATCAAAATAATAATCCTCCAAATTCAGAATATTGTCAGTCACTCCGAATATACCGATAATGTATAGGGAGTGACGGAACAGTATAGATGAACAACATCACTGTATAATGAATTTCAATAGTTCAGAACGTGGCAGGTGAATGGGGCAGAATTAGGGCCGCCGACCGTTTTCGCACCATTATGTCTTGATTTACATGACTTTACTGGTCCAAAAATTTATCGTACCGCAAAAGTTAGCGAGGCCCAAAGGCTTGTCCAATCCGCTTTTTCGCCTGTGGCGGGTTCGAACATGTGCACGGCATTGAGAAGGTAAGCACCCGAGGCGGGGAGGGCGATCGCAGCGCGACCGTTCGCGTCCGTGACGGCTTTCACGGGTTTTTTGGGATCCGCGGCGCTGAAGGTGAAAATCGCAACACCCTCAATAGGCGAGCCCTTATAGAGCAGGCTGACCGGCAATGTCTCGCCCGGCTTTAAGCGATAGGGGTTAAGCCCGGCAACGAGTTCCAGCGGTAGCCCTAGCGCTCTGTCCGTGCCTTGCGCGTTGCCGACACCCAGCAGCAATTTAGCGTTACGCGCATAGAGTTCCCGGATTTTAGTCTTGGGTTTGCCGCGTTCGCGGTGTTTATCGACGATATGGTCGAGGCCGACCTTGCGGACATATTTCTCATATTTTTCCAGTGTATCGTATACCTGCGGTTCCGGCGTGCCGAAATAGCCGAAAATTTTCAGACCGTCGTCATCGAACGCCATCTGGATCGCGGGCAGGTCGCCGTCAAAGCCGCTGACCTTGCGCAATTTGCCAGCGTCCCATACGACATAGCGTTGGTGCCACTCGCCGACATAGGGCAGGCCGTCTCCCTTGAAGTACTGACCGTAATTATGATCGATCGAGACCTTGCTCTCCGGCGCGGGCGTGTAGGTGTTCGGCTGCAGCCAGAATTCATGCGCGACAACAGGTGACGCGACCACCGCGATAAATAGCAGCAGGGTAACCATCGTGAATTTACGCAACTTCCGTCTCCCGATATAAGTTCATAGCAGTTTCTCCTCGGCACCAATCCGAGTGTCACGATATTCCGGTTGGGACAAACGGTAAATAACGCATGACTTTACGATCATTCGCGCTATTGGCGCTTTTCGGACTGTTGATAGTGCTGCCGGGTCCTGCTGCGGCCCATAAGGTTTTCCCCGCAACCGCGACGGTGACGTTCGACGACAAGGGCGGTTACAGGATCGCGGTGAAAACGAATGTCGAGGCGTTGATCGCTCAGATCGGCCCGGCCCATGACGATACCGAGGCGTCGCCGCAAGCCGGCGAATACAACGCGTTGCGGGCGCTTTCCCCGCAAGAGTTGCAGTCCCGGTTTGCCGCCTTCGCGCCACGTTGGCTGAAGGGTGTACATGTCGCCTTTGACGGAAAACGGGCACAGCCCCGCGTCGAGGGTGTCGCCGTGCCGGCGGCGGGCGATCTTGGTTTAGCACGGATTTCCGTCATCAATGTGGTGGGTGAGGTGCCGTCGGGGGCAACTAATTTTACCTGGCGCTATGACCGGGCATTCGGGTCGAGCATCCTGCGCCTGATGCATGCTGGAACCGGTGACATGACTACGGCATGGCTGAAGGATGGCGCGCCGAGCGACGCCATTCCGCTTGCCAACATGGTGCCGAAAACGCTTTTCGAGACTTTTCTCGAATACACGATTCTCGGCTATACGCACATTCTGCCGCTTGGCATTGACCATATTCTATTCGTGCTCGGCCTGTATCTGTTGAGCGCGAGGATGCGGCCGCTGCTGGTGCAGGTGACATCGTTTACGATCGCGCATACGGTGACCTTGGCGCTTGGGCTATACGGGTTGGTGCAAATCTCGCCGGCGGTCGTCGAACCGCTGATCGCCATCTCCATCGTCTATGTGGCGGTGGAGAATATCCTGACGCCTAAACTGACCGTCTGGCGGCCGTTCGTCGTCTTTGGATTCGGGTTGCTGCACGGGCTGGGCTTTGCCGGGGTGTTGCAGGAAATCGGCCTGCCGCGCGACGATTTTCTGACCGGGCTAATTTCCTTCAATGTCGGGGTTGAGCTGGGGCAACTCTCCGTCATCGCCATCGCCTGGTTCGCGACCGGGCTATGGTTCAGTGCGCGGCCCTGGTACCGCGCCCGGGTCGTCTATCCCGGTTCCGCCGCTATTGCGATCGTCGGCCTTTATTGGACGGTAGAGCGAATTTTCTTTACCTGAGGCGTTTTGCAAGTGTCATTCCGCCTGCTCCACGCCGTTCAGATGCGCAACCCAATGGTCCGGCAGACCGTGATCGCGGGCGCCGTCGCGTAGAAGGTTGATGTAGCGCAGCGAGGGTTTGCCATCCTCCGGGTTTCCGTCGGCGATATAACTGATCGCCATGACTGTGTTGCCCTGATGATCTTGCGTCGGCAGTTCGACGGGCTGATAGCGCGTCCCGGGCACGCCTTCGGTCACATTGAGGCGAACCAGTTCGCGCAAGGTAATGCAATGCAGAACGCCCCATACTTCGGCGTCGGGATCGCTGCTGATATTGGCGGGCGCGGCTTTTCCCTTGGGCCGGCCGTCGAGATTGAAGCGCAGACGGTAACCGGGCAGGCGGCCGACACGCCATTCGCTAGGCCGCATGCCGCGCCGCTCCAGGAACGCGCTGTCATGCATGTTGGCGCCATAGGCGAAATACCAGATCCTGTCATTCGGGTGACCGTCGAGCCGCAGACCCCAACTATGATACCATAGTTGGGCCAGGGGCCAGACCTGCACAGCCGCCCGGACCCAAAGGCGTCTGACGGGGCGGGGCGCGCGTATACGTCTCAATTCAATTCCCACCGATTGAGCCGGATAAGCAGATAGAGTTGCACGAGGGACGCTATCATCGCCGTGGCAAAGACCGCTTCGAGAGTGAGGATATCGGCTATAGCCGCGCCGACGAGCGGTAGCAGCGCCGCAGGTGAAGCGAACGTATTGAAATACGCAGAATAGGCGGGCCGTCGCGCTTCGGGGGAGATTTCCATGAGGAATCCGAGATAGCCTATCGTCATGCCGTTGACGAGAGCACCGATGATAAAAAATAGCGCCGCGTAAGACCAGAGCAGTGCGGCGTTGATGAAACTGCTGCTTGCGAGAATAGCCAGCATTCCCATTGGCGCCGCGATTCTGACAAGGCCCACAGCTTGCAGCAGCCTGAGCTTACCGTATCGGTCACCGAGATAGCCCCAGAGCGCGTTCGATATCAGTGAGCCCGCTGTTTGCGCACCTAGCAGGACCCCGATATCGGTTAATGCCAGCCCGCCGGCCATCGCTGCAACGACGTAAAACGGCAACGCTATCAATGTCGCGCCGGCCAGCCATTGCGTGTAGAGAAAGATCCGGAATCGGCTGTCTGATTTCAAGGTCTCCCATCCGCCGTGCAAGTATGCGTGGAAGCTCTGCGCCGACACGTCCTTCTCGTCCCGCAGCGGCACGGGCGGTTCGCCGGCGGAAACGAAACCTACCGATGAGACGAACATCAGGGTCGACGCGAGCGCGAATATCCACGCATAGGCACTGAGAACTGGGCCTGTGGCGAGCAGATAATGGACGATCGCAGCGATTCCCAAGGCCATAATGCCGCCGCCAAAGAAGCGCCACGCCAGCATCCGGCTCCGCGACTGCGATGGAATGGAACGTGCCACGATATCGTTGTATGGCACCGCGACGATACCGCTGACGAACGCGTATACCGTCCACATGATCAGGAAGCCTGTCGCAACCCAGATGCCTCCGCCATCTTCCGTCAGTGCGAGCAGTACGGCAATAATTGCAAGACAGGAAGCGCGGCCGAAGGCCCCGACGATATAATAAGGCATGCGGCGCGTTGCGCGTTGCGCGAGAAAGCCGACGACAAGCTGGGTCGTCAACCAGCCGAGGCGCAAGACCGCGCTGGCCGCGCCGACGGCGTAGACACTTCCAGTCAGATGGTTGACGAGACTTGCGACAACCGTCGCCGAGTCAACGGCGGACGATCCCGCCTGGAATGAAGCGCCGGCACCGACGATCTTCCAGAAGGCCGGGCCGCGTTCGGATTTTCTGGTTTCGATACTTTTCATCGAACATTTGTTGAGTGGCGGGCTTCGCGAATGTCGATGCCACTACGCCAAATGAAGATCAGGCCTAATCCAACCATCAGAACGATGCTTATCACGTGATTGAAAAGGATCATCGCCAGCGCTTTTTCATCGGGCACCTCGAGAAGTTTGAGGGCGAAGCCCGATCCAATCACGAAACCGCCGGGCACCCGAATGAAGCGGGCGAGCACCAGTGCAAACCCGGCGAAGACCATCAAGAATAGGTAGTCCAACGCGGTTAGGACGACACCGACGGCAAGGCCAGCCCAAAGAAAGTGTGTCGCCGCGATAAACTTCATTGCAATGCTTGCCAGTACGGCACCGGTTTGCCGGTGCCGCTCTTGAGGCCAAATAATGCCGTTCTTAATCGCCACCCTCAGACCATCCAGCCTCCGTCCTACCTTGCTTGCCAGCCAATCGATCAATCGGCTCAGATGTGCATTGTCGTTGCTAAGGGGCGAACGCCACATAAACAGGCCGTAAAGTAGACCCGAAAACAGGACGAGATTGAGGCCTCCTGCGACGACGAGGCCGGTTTGCACATTGCCTTCAACTTCTGGGATCTGCCCCGCGAACGCTACGAAGGCTGCGAACAGGGCGAAAACGATGCCGTCGATAAATCGCTCGATTGCAGTAGTCATGAGTACACTAGCCATCCGTATACCTTCGAGCCGTGCGATCAACCATGAACGGACCAAGGGGCTTATGCCGAGGGGGATAAGAATGGCGGCGCCGTAGCCCGCAAGGACAGCACCGAAGAGCCTGAGCGAAGAGACCGGGGCCAAATCAAACAGTATCTGGCGCCACTTCCAGCCACGAATGAGCTGTTCGATAAGGATCGTGCCAACCAGGATTACGAGCCAGCCGGCTTCACTTTTTGAAATCGCGTGCGCGAAACGTGCTAAATCAATATCCCGGTAGAGCCAGAATAAGAGCGTCAGCGCTACGATTACGCCAAACGCGGGAACCATCCAGCGCAGTATTCTTCCAGGACGTATGGACATCGTTGCGATCTGTAATTTGCCGGTCCCGCGCGCGCGATCACTAGAGACACGATCAATGTCAAGGATCTGCCCGCGGTTAAGCGCGATACGCTAAACCCTCCGGTAGCTGACATGTCAAACAGTAAGCTTTCGAAAGCTCTGCGCGGGCCAACTCAATGTTGCTTCGGCGGTATGCATTGTGGCATGGATTTCGTAGTGTCGCCGGTGCATATGACAATTACTTAGGACGCGAAAATGAAAAGCCGTATGTGCGATATGTTTGGGATCGATGTACCGATCTTTGCCTTTTCCCATTGCCGCGATGTCGTCGTGGAAGTTTCAAAGGCCGGCGGCATGGGCGTTTTGGGCATGGCCCGGATGAGTCCGGATCAGGTCGAGGCGGATCTGAACTGGATCGATGAGCATATCGAGGGCAAGCCCTACGGCATCGACGTGTTGATGCCGCAGCGTATCGACGATGTCAGCGAGATGAAATATGACCCGGACCAGCTCTTGCCGAAGGAGCATATCGACTTCGTGCGTACGATGCTGGACGATGCGGGTATACCCGAATTACCGGAAGAAGAGGCGGCGGCGCTGAAGCGCGAGATCGTCAAGGGGATGAATTTTACGCCGCGCGAAAGCCTGGAAATGATCGAGGTCTGCATGAAGCATCCGATCAAACTGATCGTGAATGCGCTGGGCTCGCCGCCGCGCGACCTGGTCGAGCGGGCGCATGCGCAGGGGATCAAGGTCGGTGCGCTGGCCGGGAAACCGCGCCACGCGATCAAGCACCGCGATGTCGGTTGCGATTTCGTTGTTGCGGTCGGAACCGAAGCGGGCGGCCATACCGGTGACGTCTCGTCCATGGTGCTGTGGCCCAGCATTGTCGATGCCGTGGCACCTATGCCGGTGTTGGGCGCTGGCGGCGTTGGGCGGGGGCGGCAACTCGCCGCCGCACTTGTACTGGGTTGCGAAGGCGTTTGGGCCGGTTCGCTCTGGCTGAAGACGGCGCAGAGCGAGGTGACACCGGAGATCAAGGAGAAAATGTTCGAGGCGGAGGCCAGCGATGCGATCCTGACCACAACGGTGACGGGCAAACCATGCCGCACCCTGAACAATGCCTTCTCACGTGCCTATGAAGCCCCGGGAGCGCCGAAAACCCTGCCCGCGCCGGCGCAGAATTACCTGTGGTGGCAGGAAGGCCGGACTCGTGTCGAGCGGGTGCGAGCGAAGGAATTCCTAACCTATCCGGTCGGCCAGGTTGTTGGCGACATGCAGGAAGAAATATCGGTCAAAGAGACAGTTTACGAACTGCTCAACGAAATGCTCGACGCCAAGGATCGTCTGGACGATATGCTCAGCTAGTGTGATGATTCTGAAGTTCCTCGCGTTAAATACGAGGAATTTTAGAATCTGAATCACATGATAATTTTATAGTTGGTGTGCTGATTCACGAGAAATTCAACCTTTCGAATTTCGCGATCAGGACACAAGGAATTATTCCGCAACGAACGCTGTAATGTCGTCGCTGCATGCCGTCGGATCGAAGTCGTCGATCGTGATGATTTTGCCGCGCCCTCTAAGAAAATCCACCAGCGGCACGAGGGGTTTTGCTGTCTGCATTTGGTCGAGCGTGACCGTCTTACCGTCCTGGCTCGAGGGGCAGACATACATGGTTGCATTGTCTGTGAAGAGTTTGCCGAGACCTTCGAGCATACCGCCGTCCAGTCCTTCATAGAATTCCTCGTTCATGATCTTCGCGAAGCCGATCGTGCTGGTCACGATGCCGAAGGGATGCGCCGTGTGGTTGACGAGATATTGCCGAACGCGGAAATAGCGGAAGAATTCCGAAATCAGAACATGGAAGCCCAGATCGGAAAGCACCTTTACCCGCGACAGGTAGTCGGCGGTGTTGATGCTTTCCTTGTCCTCGGTCGCGGCCATGGTGATTTCTGCCAGGCATAAAATTGAATTCGGGTCGACATCGGACTGCGAGGCAAAGCGGGTCTTGGCATGATTGACCATTTCGATATCGACATTCGTCACCGGATCGAAGTCGCCTCGGACGCCGAGCACGCTTTTCTTGTAGAGCGCTTCCGCCGGTATCGCGACATTACCGTTGGGGCTGAACAGGACGGCCGGCGTCAGGCTCGCCTTAACGAGTTCCAGGGCCATCAGGCTGTTATCGACCCCGCCTAAGGTGGGCCCCCGAAATTCCACCAGATCGATTTCGACCCGGCCCCATTTCAGATTGTCGAGCAAACTGCGCATGAGTTGCTCCGGCGCGTCGGCGAAAAAGAAGGCGCTGTGAATCAGATTTACGCCGAGAATACCGAGCGCGTCCTGTTGCTCCAGGTTGGTGTCGTCCAGCATGCGGACATGAATGATGATGTCGTCCGGTTCGGCGTTTGGCGTGAGTTGCAGCCGCACGCCCATCCAGCCATGGCATTCGCCGCGCGTACTGAAACTCTGTGCCGTGACCGTGTTGGCAAAGGCAAAGAAGGTCGAACCTTCGGGGCGGGTTTCCTTGACGCGGGAGATGATCAGACCGAATTCCTTGTCGAGCATACGCTCTAGTCGCCCGCGAGAGACGTAGCGCCGGTCGGCGGACGCGCCATAAATCTCGTCGCTGAATTTCATGTCATAGGCCGACATCGTTTTGGCGATCGTGCCTGCCGCCGCACCGGCCTGGAAGAACCAGCGTGCCACCTCCTGCCCGGCGCCGATCTCGACGATGGTGCCATAGATCAGCGGGTCGAGATTGACTGCCAACGCCTTTTCCATCGTGGAGGGGATATCATTTTCCATCGTCGCTCGTTCGGTTGGTTCGGGTTCGCTTCTTCAGATGGGTTTATAGCAAGTTATTTGCGTTGTCGCGTCATAGCGGCTGTAGTGATTAAAAGCGGCGCAATGTTGGAGAGACATTCATGAAATTGGGATTGACGACGGCGGGCGGGGATCACCCGGTCAGTGTCGATATGGAATTGGTCGGCGAGGCCGAGCGGTTGGGGTACGACATCGTTCGGACGTCGGAGTCCTATGGCGGCGATGCGGTCAGCAAGGCGGCGTGGATACTGTGCCAGACGACGAAGATCCATGTTGGCACCGGGATCATGCAGTTCGGCGCGCGCACCCCGGCGATGAGTGCAATGACGGCGATCAG
>JAJFJB010000279.1 GCA_021774435.1 Alphaproteobacteria bacterium | reverse complement strand
CATGGCGGTCCTCCAAAGATTCCTTCTATCTGTCCCTCTGTATCATCCCGTATTTCCACACCCGAAAGCTTAGTAATATCTCGATGTAGAAGCTTCGTTTGCGGAAAATTTCGCTGGAATGAGCACGTAAGAGTTTCGTCGTTATCATAGGCGGTGGCAACATGAAACCCTGCATTGTGCGCTCCAAGGGAAAATCCACCGCTGCCACAAAAAAGCTCTACTAACTTCATCGCGTTGGTGTCTACTCCGTCCCTTCTGAATTTCAATCCATTTTAGCACAGAATTTTGTGATTTTGGTGAAGCATATAAGGAGAAAAGGCCTGCGCCGTCTTTTTGCGCAAAACCGCCACAAACCTGTACTTAATGTCACTGTGCCAAAGGACGCCTACGTTGCCTCGTGGCCTGAATGTATAGTTGTCATGCTGTTCGTCCCAGTACGGAAGTTTTCTGCACACACACAGATATTATGACCGTCCATACCAAGTTCCCCTGCCTGTTCCGTGTTGGGCGAGATGTTCCGCATCGACCAGGGCTTTTAGGTGCTTCTTGACCGTATTGCGATTAGCGCCAGTGAGTTTGACGATTTGGCTATTACTTAGACGGCCATGTTCCTTGCCAAGTTCGAGAATTTGTAGTGACAACTCGGGTAAGGCATCAATGACAATGCGTTCGCGTCTGATCTTTTTTTCGAGGGCTGTTTTTTGTCGCTGCAAGGCACCTAGGAAATAGACGATCCACGGTTGCCATTCCGGCTCGTCGCTGCGAATTGTGCCTTGCGTCCGCCTGAGTGCGATGTAGTAACTTTCCTTGCTTTGTTCGATGACGCTTTCGAGCGAAGCGTAGGGAACGTAGGCGTAGCCGCAACGTAGGAGCAATAGCGTCGTAAGAATGCGCGACAGCCGCCCATTGCCATCCTGAAACGGATGGATTTCTAAGAAGACGACAATGAAGGTTGAAATCACGAGCAGAGGATGCAGCCGATTTTCATTAAGGGCAGTTCGCGTCCATTCAACGAGTTCGCTTATTAATCGCGGTGTGTCGAACGGCGAGGCGGTTTCGAAAACGATGCCGATCTCCTTGCCGTCGGCATCGAACGCGCTGACGTTGTTGGGATTGGTTTTATAGTTGCCGCGATGGCGCTCATCTTTGGTGCTGTGTTTCAGCAGGTCGCGGTGCAGTTGCTTGATATGGTTTTCCGTGATGTCGATTGCATCAGAACTGACGAATACGGTTTCCATCGTCTCCGCGTAACCGGCAACTTCCTGTTCGTCGCGCGTCTCAAACTTTTTGATTTCGAGGCTGGCCAGTAGTTGTTCGACTTCGTGGTCAGAGAGCTTGCTGCCTTCGATCCGAGTTGATGAACCGATGCTTTCGATTGTGGCGACGCGACGCAGCGCCGAGAGGCGTTCCGGGGCCAATGTTCCCAGCGCCCGCCACGCACCCTTAAACTCATCCAGCTCTGCAATGAGCGAAAGAATTTCGGGAGTGATGTTCAGGCTATCGAGGTTTAGCGTCATACCCAAGAATATACCCAATAATACCCATAAATGCAACTATTTGGGCCAAATACCCAATAATATACCCATAAATATCCAAAACAGACACATCCGCCGCGCGGACAGGGCTCGACTCGCTTCGTTTACCTAGCCAGGCTCAGGTGATTACTACGATGCGGCGCAGCAATTTGCAGCTCGAATATTCGTTTCTGAGGGGGATTTATTTACGGGTGAAAATCTCTAGTCGGAGCGACTTAAAAGTAACTCCAAATCGCTTTCCATAACGACGATTATCGCATATCCAATTCATACGGTCACAATAGCCGAACCCGCTTTGGTCAACGAAATAGGCTTAGCCGAAACAATCGAAGCTGAGCAGAAGAATCGCCGTACCGGCTAACACAAAACTCCCTAGAACTGGTAATCGGCTCTTCTGATCCGGTCCGAAGGATATCCGACGCGCTTGTCTACGGTACCGCAAATAGCAGATATCTCTGAGGAATTAATCCATGGTAGCTTTGTATTGAGCGTGAGCTTTCTACTTAAGTATCAGTTATTTCGGGTTTCATTTTCTCTTTTTTTATATTCTCGGATTCTATTCTATCTAAAAGCCTTAGAAGATCGTCCTGTTTGCCAGTGAATACAACTCCGTTGATCGATATTTCTTTCGTCTTCTTTCGTTGTAGTTTCTCCCAAATCCACTGAGACAGGAGTGATAAAGGAACGGAAGCGCCTGCTGAAATTGCTATGTTCACTACATCTACACTTTCAAATGCTCCAATTTTTTCGGGGTCTGTATTAGTGATTTCCAAACCTGGTGCGATCTCTACTATTGCACCGTATGGCACAACTTCTGCATTAAAGATCTCGCTTCGAATTCCATAATCAGTCGATATAAATCTGAGGTCAATCTGCCTTGTCATCTATCAACTCCTTCATCTCGCTAGCTAACTCTCTGACGTTGCGCAGTGGCGGTTGAGCATTTACATATTCTTTAAACATCTTCGCGACAGTTTGTGCAACAAAAACAAACTCACCAGCTCGGTGAAACCCTGCGGGAAAAAGCCGGCGCAAATTTCCCATCCGATCACTTGCTTGTGGGTGAGACTCACGGTTTCGCTTCACATCCGTATACGGCAATAACACAGCCTCAAACATATCGTGATATATGAACAGCAATTCCACTGCGAACCGAATAGATTTTAGTTCATTCACTTGTTTTTCGATATCGAATTCCTGATCAACATGGTTTTTCTTTTCGCTGACACGAGATTTTGAATGCAAAGATACCTTATTCATTCTAAATTCCGAAAAAAGATGATTAATCTTCTGATCTCTTAGAAATCCCATTGCAAAAATATCTGCTTCAAACTCCGCCTCGTGTGAGCGGGATAGAGCCTTAATCGAAAAACCCTCTTCGATTTTAGCGTCAAAATATTTAGTAGATTCTTTTGAGTTGTGACCTAAAACTACGTGCCCAAACTCGTGAGACATAAGAAATTGAATTTGAAGTTTAGATAACTCTTGCATTTCAAAATAATATTCTAACGGCAAACATGGAAAAAGGGGAAGGTCTCGTACAGGTACCGGTTCGACGAACTGTCTAAACAAGGTGTTAAAAATATCTAAGGCTAACCTTATAGGGAAATCCCTACCTTTTCTGACTTGATTCTGCGCGTGAAGCATAAAAGAATTGATTAACGTAAGAGTCGATTCAATAGAAACATCTAGAGAAATCACAAAGCTATCGTTTATTTTTGCTGTAGCTGAATGAAAATCGTGATACGGTAATAACATAAACTTCATATCTTTGGCAGGATCAGATTTAAACCACTGTAATTGTGTTGGATTCATCAAATCTTCCCAATACATGTTTCCCCAAGCAGGAACTAATAGATCTTGGGTGTCTTTTCCGAGAAACTCTTCCTCGATTACTCCTAGTAAATCTAACTCTGCGTGCGCAATTTTATCCTTATCTTTAAATAATACGTCTGTCTTCCATCCCGGTCTGATTGTACTCCAATAGGCGAGTGCGGTACTTCGGTGAATTGCCGAACGTGAATTTCGGGCGTTTTTAACTAACGCATCCATTACAAATTCGCGGGGATCCGAAACGTTAATAGGTTCATTTGGCAGAGCATTTGCCAGGAACATCTGATCTGCGTCAAAATTAAGACTGTCTATGAGATGACCATGCTCGGAGTGATACTTGATAAAACCTGGATAATCTTTGCTGGATTTATCGTTTACCATATTTGATTCCACCCAATGTTACGTATTATGGTCATAAAATTCTTAGGAAAAGATCCTGTCTGTCGAAAGCGTAATTGGTGAATTCTACAAATTACTTTACAAAAGATTATTAAAAACTATTGCGCCCAAATACGGCCGCTCGACAGCCGATCTCGGAGAGATATTCCTAATTGAAGTGCACCTCTAGTATCCACTCGTCGACGGCTCATTACTCGGTGATACGTCTGGGTCGTCGTTCAAGATGTATGATCTGACCAATTGTAGACTAGGCACGAAAAACGACATCGCGATGTTTCAGTCTTTGGCCCATTTCTATAATCACCGTTATCACTTTTTTTGTTCCTAACAGATTCCGCCTGTGATCGGTAATATCGCTCCCCAAGCCTACCAGGTCTTGGCCATACGGCTCAGTCTGTCCCAGCGAAGGCAGGGAATACATCGCGCAAGCCTTAGGGGCCAGCCCCTCAGCGCACTTCAGAAAAAATAGAGCGAAGATTTTCCTGCTTTGCCGTCGCAAGCTAGGAAAGACAATAAAATTTCGTCGATTTTTCCTTCCGTTTGCACACCCCGTTTTCGCCAAAGGGCAAGGGTTGCATGAGCAACCCATAAGCCCGAAGGAGAAAAGGGAAATGACAACAACACTATACGCACAGCCTTACGATATTTCAGCCACCGGATTCTATTTCGACACAGCGGAGCAGTATCACGCAAAGGCAACCAAGGCAGTAAATGATTACGGTCAGAGAGTTGAGGAATTCGAAATTCAATTTATCGACGGCGACGAAATAGACGTTGCGCTCACCAAGGCGTGGGAACTGAATCAGGATAATTTTGGAAAATATCTGGAAGCGGTAGACGAGTGGGACGAAGACCGAAAACAGCGCTATGTCATTGCGGTTGGCGAATGCGGTTATTCTCATGGCCAAGTGACGGATGATCTGCTCGATGATGGAGTAGATATCTACCGTGTGGACACGCTGAAGGAGTTGGCAGAACAGTTTGTCGATGATGGGCTGTTTGGCGAAATACCCGAATCTCTACAAAATTATATCGATTTCGATGCTATCGCTCGCGACTTGGCGCTGGATTATTCAGAAACCACGATTGCCGGTGAGAGGCTTATATATGCCTGCCGGTGAGACCGTTCCGGCATTTACATTTCAGGTTCGTTGCGTGGCGAGCGTGACTGCATATTCACAAAAGCTTTGCCGTCATGCTCAAGCGTTCGCCTCTCGCGACCATGTTCTTGGCGAACCTGTAGCTTGAAAAGATTGAGCTGCTTACGCTGATCCAGTTGCCGGAAGGAAATTTGGTCTATTTCTCCGCGATCACGCTGTGCGGCGCTCTCGGATTCCCGCTCATTCTGTTCCTGAACTCGTTTATGTTCACCACGCAAGCGATCCCACAAGCCCTTGAAGCCTTTTCGGAACCGTGATTGCCGGATCATATTTTCCTCGATACGGCGGTTTTCTACTTTTTCAATCAAATTTCGGCGCTCGGTGCGCTGGCGCTGAACAAGGGCCTTACGGCGGCGCTCGAATTCGTTGCTGCGCGCTTGCGACTGCGTTTCCAGCTCATCTTTCATCCGTTCCATCGCGGGCAACATATCGTTTGCGATTTGCTCTTTGACCTCTGCAACACTGGGCAGGGATTTTTCTTCGCCAAGCCGGTCGCGCACGACTTTGGTTTTCACGCCGACCATCTTGCGAATGGAATAAACCTCGCCGTGAACGTCTACGGCAACGAAGCCGCGCCGATCGCCACGGGCGAGTCTATAGCTGCGTTCTTCAAGCGCATGGGTAAATGCCGCTTTGGAATCCGAAATCGCCCACGCATCCTGTATTGCGGTTTTCGTGGTGCGTGGGTCGTTGCCGATCCGCTTCGCCTGTTGCCATTCCTCCAATGTGAAATTCTTGGGGTCGCGCTCTTCGCTATTCACCAGACCCCGAGGCATTTTCCAGCCATGTTCCAAATAGAGTTCGCGGGAAATAGTTTGCAGCTTCCGATGAGTGAAGGACAGCTGCACCGCCTTCATTTCTTCAGTATCGATCCGGCTCCAAACTGCGTGCGCGTGGCGGCGACCCTCCTTTTCGTGGAAGACAATGGCGCGGGGCTGGCCGGTCAGGCCGAGCGATTTTTCGACGCCCTCGATAGCACTTACAAAGTCCTTCGTTTTGACGTTTTCTTGATGCGGCGGATTGAGGCTGAGGGAAAACAGGAATTTCTTACACCGCGTCCCACGGCTGACTGCATAGGCCTCATTAAGCGAGCCCAACAGGTTTTCCGACGCAAACCCGCGAAGCTGGTAAATCTCGACATGCTCATTTTCTTCTTTCATCAGATGAAGCGCCAAGTCCTTGGCCCCGCCGCGCTGGTTGCCTTTGAGGATCATTGTACTTTGACCCCCAGTGCCGAGATCAGCTCTTGCCGCATGCTGAGAACAGCCGCGCAGGCTTCAAGAAGCTCTTTCTCCAATTCCGGCGTGACCGGCAGCGCCCCCGTATTGGCCGCCTTTGCGATCTGATTGAGGTTCGACGCCATTCTGGATTTACCCAAGCTGCCGAGCATATGGCCTAGCACGGCAAGCTCAGCAGAGGGTTGATATCGTTTTCGCGTGAGCCTTCGTCTAGGCGGCGGAGCGTCATCTTCACTGAACAGCTTCAAACGAATATAGGCGGCGAGCGAGAGCGCACCGGCAGCACGGTCTAGCCGTGCCCGTTCTTCCTCGCTGAACCTGATCGAAAACGGTGGCGGGTTGTTAGATTTTTTCCTGGCCGCTGGCTGGGTCGCCGCTTGGCGAAACTGAGCGCCGACACCGCTATCTGATTGAGAACTGTCCGCATATTTCATGGCGACGGCCCCTCAAGGTCGATATCGGCGCTCTTTAGATAGTCATTCCAATCCGCTAAAGTTTCGAAAAGAGTGTTCGAACTTTCTCCTCCCGGGCGCGCCAGCTTTTTCCATAACGAACCGTTCGCCGCAGGCTCGCTGCCTGGGCGTTACGCTGTTTAATTGAGTTGTCAGGTTAACGTCATGAAAAGCTTGGTTTGGGCGAAAGTCGGACTACAGTGCGGAAAAAAATCGTTCATGTCTGCTTTCGGCTGAATTAAGTCCGAATTGCTCACTAATCCAGACATCGTTGGCACATCGGTCGACGGCCGGGTCTGACCCATGTCGGAAGTCACCGCGTCTGACGCTAGGCAGAGCCGATGCGTTGCATTAGCATCAGAAGCAACTTGGTAGGCCGCTATGCTAAAATTGAAATTTATCGTTCGATGTTGGAGTTGACAGAACCTGTTCGAGGCGGTCAGTCCAAGTTTCCATCGCCCGACGTTTTTCGGGCAAATACCCTCCGCGATCACAATGAATGCTGCCCACGTCCGTCATGGCGTGACCTTGTAACCGGTTCCGCAGTTCCAGATCGATGCCGATGGAGCCAGCTAACGTTTTGAAGGTGCGCCGGCAGTCCCATGGCGCGAACGGTTCGATACCGTGGTGCGTTGAACCATTGAACGGCCTGGTACAGAACGTCGGCCTTGCAGGGTTACCGGGCAGAAAAGAGCGGCGTTCGTTTCGAGAGTTTCTGCCAACATGAGAGCAAATGATGTCGCCTGAGGAAACGCTTTGCGAGAAATTGCGCAAGATCGAGGCTCTGTTCGCCAGCGCCGCGGTTGCGCGACGGCTTCGCAATTCATGTCCGTTATGCTGAACCAGATTCTGTTGCGTCCAGGAGCCCTTGGCATTCTCTGTGTGCTTGCCGCGGGCGCAACCTTCTCCACCTCCGACATGCTTATCAAGATGATAAGCGGCGAGTATCCGCTTCATCAGATCGTGCTCATTCGAGCCATCGTCGCACTCGTGATCATCCTCGGCGTCTTCATGCCGCTGGAGGGAGGATACACTAATCTCCGCTCCAAGCGTTGGCGATTGCATATGTTCCGTGGTCTGTGCGTCGTCGTCGCCAACATGGCCTTTTTCGTCGGAATCGCTGCATTGCCTCTTGCAGAGGCGACAGCGATCTTCTTTATCGCACCACTTTTTATAACAGCGATGTCGGTCCCGTTTTTGGGGGAGCGGGTTGGGGTTCGGCGCTGGATATCAGTCGCGGCCGGCTTGATTGGCGTTGTCGTCATCATGCGCCCGGGGACCGAGGCGTTCCGATACGCCGCATTGGCTCCAGTCCTCGCAGCCTTTGCCTATGCCTCTATGCAAATCACGGCGCGAAAGCTAGGCATGACGGAAAGGGCGTCGACGATGGCCTTCTACGTCCAGGTCACGTTCTTGTTGGTTTGCACGGCCAGCGGTCTGGTTGTCGGTGATGGGCGTTTCGCTGAGGGGATCGATAACCCCACGCTGCTTTTCCTGCTGCGAGCTTGGACCACACCCGCCCAAACCGACGGTGCGGTGATGATCGGGGTCGGTGTCCTCAGCGCGTTCGGCGCCTATCTGATTTCCCAGGGTTACCGGTTGGCGGAGGCGACGACAGTCGCGCCCTTCGAATACATTGCTCTTCCGATGGCTATGTTATGGGGCGTCATCGTCTTTGACGAATGGCCGGACGCCATCGCCCTCATCGGGATAGTCTTGATTTTTGGCAGCGGCCTCTATGCGTTTTGGCGTGAGAACGTGCGTGGAGCCAACATCGCCGTGGATCATCCGGTCCCGCGCAATCGGTAGGTGAATATATAAACCGAGAAGGTTTTTATTTGACCCTCCCAAGCGACCGGAAACAATTTCACCAGCGCTCTATTGTCAATTCGGGCGCCAGCAGGGTCAGGCGGAATATGCGGCTTGCTTATCGTGTTGCGGCATTGGGGGTATAAGGGTTACCAATCCTGATGCCTGATATCATCTTGGAGCTTACCCGCGCTAAGATCCCGGCTTGCCGCCGCCCCCGCGAAAGGTCTTGAGGCGATGACGCCTTCGATAACCCACGCCCCGCCGCCGGCCGCCAGCGCCGCCGATGTACCAGTGCTCGATCTGGCGCCGTTGCTGGCGGGAGAGGACATCGATGGCCTGGCGCGCGAGGTTCGCCGGGCCTGCGAGGGCATGGCGTTTTTTTATATCCGAAATCACGGCATCCCCGCCGAGGTGATCGAGGAAGCTTTCACGGCCTCGCGCCGGTTCTTCGAGCAACCGCTGGATGCCCGAATGAAAATTCACAAGGATCGCTTTCACCGCGGCTACCTGCCGCTCGGCACCACCCGCTATCCCGGCAAGGCGGCGGACTTGAAGGACAGTTTCGATCTTGGTGTCGATCTGCCGTTGAACCATCCGGACGTGGTCGGCGGTCTGCCCCTGCACGGTCCGAACCAATGGCCGGAACTCGAAGGATTTCGCGCGCCCGTCGAGGCCTATTTCCAAGCCGTGCGGGACTGCGGCCTACGCCTGCTCACGCTGTTCGCGCGAAGCCTGAAGGTCTCGGACGACTTCTTCACCCGCCACTACGATAACCCGACGATCCTGATGCGGATGCTGCATTACCCGCCGCAATCAGAGGCGCTGGAGGAGGATTCCATCGGCGCCTTTCCGCATTCCGACTACGGGGTGATGACCCTGCTGGCCCAGGATCCGTCCGGCGGGTTGGAACTCAAGAAGCCCGATGAATCCTGGGTCGGCGCGCCGTTTATTCCGGGCACTTTCGTGGTCAATATCGGCGATCTGATGGCCCGGTGGACCAACGATGTCTACCGCTCGAACCAGCATCAAGTGGTGAATCGGCTGGCGACCGAGCGGTATTCGATACCGTTCTTCTTCAATCCCAATCACCGCGCGCTGGTGGAGTGCATTCCAAGCTGCACCGGACCCTCCCGCCCGCCGTTGTATCCGCCGGTCGGGGCCGGTGAATACGTGGCCAATAAGATCCGGACCAATCAGAATTTTAAGTCATGACGTGAGGCCAGCAGAATGATGGCAGGACCGGTATTGGCTAACCCTTGCCACCGCGGTCTTGGCCTTAACACGTCCGGTCTACACAGCATTCGAGACCTAATGCCGGTGACTTCTGGAATTGCCCGATTGATGCTGCATTTCTTCGCAGGTCCGCGTGTGGGCGATATGCTGAGCTGATGCGTATAGATGGAAGAACAACAGACTTTCTTCAGTCGGCGAAAAATTTCCCGCGAACTGCCGGAGCGGGCTCGCCAAGACTGAAAGTGACGATTGCGATCAGGCTGGCGATGAAGGCGGGCAGAATTTCATACAGCTCGAACACACCGCCTTCCAGATGGCCCCATACGATCACGGTGATCGATCCGACAAGCATGCCGGCGAGTGCGCCATTGCGGGTCATGCGGCGCCAGATCAACGACATGAGGATCGTCGGCCCGAAGCCAGCGCCAAATCCGGCCCAGGCATAAGCGACGATATCAAGCACCCGGCTTTCCGGATCGCGGGCGAAAACGAGTGCGATCAGGGCGATAGCAATCACACCGCCCCGCCCGACTAGCACCAGTTCCCGATCGTCGGCTTGAGGCCGAATAAAGGGCCGGTAGAGGTCTTCCGTTAGCGCACTCGTGCATACGATCAATTGCGAATCCGCCGTACTCATGATGGCGGCGAGAACCGCTGCAAGCAGCACTCCGGCAAGCCAGGGATTGAACAGGTCGCCCGTAAGCGCGATGAAGGCAGTCTCCGGATTGTCGAGCGGCGCCTGGGCAAAATAAGCTACGGCCAGGAAGCCGGCGAACATCGCCCCATAGAGCGAGATAATCATCCACCACATGCCGACGGCGCGGGCGAGTGGCATCTCCAGGGGCGATTTCATCGCCATGAAGCGCGCCAGAATGTGCGGTTGTCCGAAGTATCCCAGTCCCCAGGAGAGCAACGATACGACGGAAAGCAAACTCGCTTCCGAAAAGGCGCTCAGGTGTCCGGGCCTCAAATTGCCGACAAGGCCGCTGGCCTCGGACCAGCCACCGAGTTCCCGGATCACCGTTACCGGCACCAGGATCAATGCAAACATCATCAACAGCCCCTGCACCACGTCGGTCCAGCTGACGGCGAGAAAACCGCCCAGGAACGTGTAGGAAACAACCATCAGGACACAGACAACGAGCCCTGTCTGATAGGTCAATTTGAACGTCGTGCTGAAAAGAATGGCGCCGCTCACCAGGCCCGATGCGGCGTAGATCGTAAAGAACACCAGGATAACCAGGGCGCTAACAATTCGCAGAACATGAGTCCGGTCGTCGAATCGCGCTTCGAGGAAATCCGACAAGGTGAGGGCGTCGTTCGCCCGCTCGGTGAACCACCGCAGCCTGGCGGCGACCAGCGACCAGTTCAGATAGGCGCCGATGGAAAGCCCGATCGCCATCCAGGTCTGATTGAGGCCCCAGAGATAGAAGGCGCCGGGCAGCCCTAGCAACAGCCACCCGCTCATGCCTGACGCGCCCGCGCTGAGTGCCGTCACCACGCCGCCGAGTCGTCGCCCCCCGAGAACGAAGTCAGAGAGCGACCTGGTTGTCCGCCATGCAACGAAGCCGATCACCATCATGCCTGCGAGGTAGAGAAGGAAAGAAAGAAAAATCGGCTGGTCCATTACTCTCGCCACCAGTATCCGCGGCCGCCAATCAAAGAGAGCAGGAGAACCAGACACATTGGTGCGAACAACACAATGTAGGTTGCCAATGAAACGCTTTCCATGAGCAACACTCTACCGACAAAGAGAGAGACCGCAAACGTGACGAACAAGCCTCCGTGGGATGAGTTGGACTTGGCAATGAATGTCTGAGTCTGGCTATACCCGGTAGAATAATTTCAGGTCGATGACGTCCGATTAGGGACGCAAAGCAGAAATACCGCTTATGGCGATGGTGACATTTTAAATTCGTCGCGAGATTCGGCCAAAACCGAGCTCCATTCGGCGAAAGTCTCAAACAAGCGGTTCGAACTTTCTCCTATCGGGCGCGCCAGCTTTTTCCATAAGATATCGTTCGCCGCAGGCTCGCTACCTGGATGTTATGTTATTTCAAGATACTGTCAGGCTAGCGCCGCGGAGCACCCCTTGTAGGGGGAAGTTCATATTGAGCGCTATAAAACGTCGTCCATGTCTGCTTTTGGCCCATTAGGTCTGATGCAGTCTTGATGCTGTTGCAAAACCCCGGCTTGCGGGGGACGATGTCGGCTTACGTACCGTCCACGACCGCCTCTTAATCTGCTCCGGACGCCGACGGAGATATCGGCTGACGGGGTGCCGAAATGGCACACTGGATCGTCTATTGCCGTGCCTGACAGATGGAACGCGGCGGTATCCACCATAAGGAGGCTTTGAAAATCATGCTTTTCGTCAGTGAGACAGCCTTTCGCGCGACGGAACAAGCAGTTCGCGTCCTTTGCGGTGTCGGTATGATGCAGCAGTACGGTGTCGGCCCGCACAGTCGCCATGCAATCGTCTATCTCTTCGGCGAGGACACGTCTGACGTTCGGCGCAATCTAACTTCGCGAGCAACGAAGGAACGCGACTTGTTGCCTTAGATCAAATCATGAAACCTCTAAGTTGACCTAAAGTGGGTTTAAATGGGGAGTCTGGTGAAATGCTAAAACTAGCGGAAATCGCAAAGCTCGGTCGAGACGTGCGGCAGGACGACTGGAAGAGCCTGGGCCAGCCAACCCAGGAAAAAGTCGTTGAGGCCATTGACGAGGGACGGCTTGACGAGGCAAAGGCGCTCGCGCGCTACATGATCCCGGAAGGCAAGGTTCTCCACGATTTGATGTGCGACTGGGTCTGGGACCTGCTGACTCAGATTGCCAAGCGCCAGGGCGAAGAGGAAATGTACGCGTGCCTGCGCGATAGCCAATCCGGCTGGATGCTAAAACGGACATGGCGCGGTTTCCTGAACCTGTCCGTCGAGGAACGGGTCCAGCTTACGGCGGAGATCATGCGCGCGCACCGCTGTGGTCCGGAACAGGATGGCGACATCGACGTCATTGAGGATGATGTGAAGTATTCCATCCGCATGGATCCCTGCGGGTCCGGCGGGCGCATGCGCCGGGGTGATCCGGTCGATGGTACCGGCTCGCGTCTCGATCCACCTTATGCATTCGGCGTTACCGAAAAGGCGCGCGACTGGTCTTGGGGCAAGAAGGACGTCCCCTATTACTGTCTGCACTGTGCCGTAAATGAAGCGATGCCGATGGAATGGGGCAGTCACCCGCTTTGGGTAACCGGTTATGACGAAGACGCGGCGAAACCCTGTTACTGGCATTTCTACAAGCGCGCCGAAGACATCCCCGAGGACTATTACACCCGCCAAGGGTTCGAGAAGCCAAGGCCCGGCGAAGGAGACTATTGATGGCCAAGGCCAAGGCGAAACCGGCCGCGCGCGACAATCGGACAGCCAGACTGCGGGATCTGCATGAACGCATGCTGTTGATACGGCGCGTCGAAACGCGGCTCGGCGAGTTATTCGCCGAGGACGAAATTCCGGGCTTCATCCATCTCTCAATAGGCCAGGAAGCGACGGCGACCGGGGTCGGTGCCGCTTTGGGAACGGACGACACTATCGGCTCGACACATCGCGGGCACGGTCACGCGCTGGCCAAGGGCATGGACCTCGGAGGCTTCTTTCTGGAACTGTTCGGCAAGGCGGACGGTATCTGTGCCGGGCGCGGCGGTTCGATGCATGTCGCCGACCTGGATATTGGGATGCTGGGTGCGAATGGAATCGTTGGGGCCGGACTACCGATCGCGCTCGGCAGCGCGCTGGCGCATCAGGTCAAGGGCCGAAAGTCCTTATCGGCCGCCTTCTTCGGCGACGGTGCCATGGGTGAAGGCGTCTTACACGAATGTCTGAACCTCGCCAGCATCTGGTCGCTTCCCGTGTTATTCGTCTGCGAAAATAATGGGTGGGGCGAATTTTCACCAAGCGACAAAATGCTCGCAACCACGCCGCTTAAGCTCGCCGCCGCATTCGATGTCCCCGCCAAATCCATCGATGGCAACGATGTCGAAGCCGTCGCCGATGTCGCCGGGACGCTCTCTGACGCCATCCGTGCCGGCAAGGGCCCGCATCTCCTCGAATGCAAGACCACGAGAGTCCTCGGACACTTCGCTGGCGACCCGCAAAAATATCGCGATCCCGCCGAAATCGAAGCTCTCGCGAAGAAGGACCCCATCCTTCGGGCGGAACGGAAACTACGCCGGGCCGGCATTTCAACCGGTGACCTCGCCGCAACATCCGAGCGGATCGACAGCGCGGTGGAGGCGGCCATCACGCAAGCCAGAAACGGCGCAAATGCCGATTTCGCATCCGCCGCCGCGGCGGTTTACGCGGGAGGCGCTTGAGATGGCCGAAATGCGCTTCATGCAGGCGATCAACCGCGCCCTCAGCGACGCAATGGAAGCCGACGCCGATGTCGTCTTGTTGGGCGAAGATATCGCCGCACCGGGCGGCCCGTTCGGTGTCACTAGGGGGCTGCTCGACAGGTTCGGCGAATCTCGCGTGCGTGACACACCAATTTCGGAAGCCACGATCGTCGGCGCCAGCGTCGGCGCGGCGCTGAGCGGATTGAAACCGGTCGTCGAGATTATGTTCATGGATTTCATGACGGTGGCAATGGACGCGGTCGTCAATCAGGCAGCCAAAGCGCATTTCATGTTCGGCTCTCAGCGGCCCGTGCCCATGGTGATCCGCACACCGCATGGCGGCGGCCTTAATGCCGGCCCGCAACACTCGCAATGCCTCGAGGCTTGGTTCGCGCATGTCCCTGGGCTGAAAGTCGTGTGCCCGTCAACCGCGGCGGATGCCTACGGGCTTTTGCGGTCTGCCATCGAAGACCCGAACCCGGTGGTCTTCGTCGAGAACAAATCTCTCTATCCCATCAAGGAGGACGTTCCCGACGAACCGTCCCACGTGGCCATCGGCACAGCAACGATCGCGCGCGAAGGCGACGATTTGACAATCGTGACCTATGGCGCGGCACGCAAAACCGCGGCCGACGCGGCCGATATGCTTGCGGACGACGGCGTCTCTGCCGAAATTCTCGACCTCCGGGGTATTCAACCCTGGGACGAAGCGGCTGTGTTGGTATCGCTCGCCAAAACGCACCGGCTGGTTGTTCTGCATGAGGCCGTCGAAGCGTTCGGCGCCGGCGCGGAAGTCGCCGCCCGCATTGCCGATATCGGCTTCGACGAGCTCGACGCCCCCATTGTCCGCGTCGGTGCCCCCTTCATGCCGTCGCCCTTCGGACGCGGCCTGGAAGCTGAGTATATCCCCAACGCCGGGCGAGTCGTCGCAGCCGCGCGACGCGTCCTAGAGTAAGGAGTCTCCAATGACCGAAGATCCTGCGATCCTGATTGAAAAACCAGAAGACGGTATCGCCGTTCTGACCATCAACCGCCCGAAAACGCTCAACGCGCTAGACATACCGAGCATTCTAGAATTGGAAGCGCGCTGGGTGGAACTCGAAGCAGACAATGATGTGCGCGTCATCGTCGTAACCGGCGCGGGAGATCGCGCCTTCGTCGCCGGTGGCGACATCGCCGACCTGAATTCACGCCAGGGTCTGGCACACTATCTCGAATTCGCCGAGATCATTCACCGGGTGTTTCGGCGCATCGAAACCATCGACAAGCCGACGATTGGCGCCATCAACGGCTGGGCGCTTGGCGGTGGGACCGAGCTGACGCTGTGCCTCGATATCCGTATAGCGGCAGACAGCGCTCGTTTCGGCCTGCCGGAAATCACGCTGGGCCTGTTCCCAGGTGCCGGCGGCACACAGCGTATCCAGCGACAAATTCCGCTATGCCGAGCCAAGGAGCTAATGTTCACCGGCGACCATATCACCCCGGAAGAAGCCGTCGAGGCCGGGTTGATCAACCGCGTCGTTCCAAAGGGCGAACTAATGGAATCCGCAATGGAAACAGCACGGAAGATCGCATCGAAGTCGCCGCTGGTTCTCAAGCTTCTGAAACGCACGGTTGGCGATGGCGGCGATATGCCGATGTCCGCCGCCATTGCACATGAGCAGGCGATGATCGGGCTCGTCCTCGACAGCGAGGACGCGCATGAAGGCACGGCCGCGTTTCTGCAAAAACGCGACCCGAGCTTCACCGGCCGCTGACCGACGCCTCGGAGCCATTGTATGTCTGCTGACCTCCTCATGCCGAAGCTCGGCCTCAACATGACCGAGGGCATGGTTGCGTCTTGGGCTGTTACGCCGGGAGCGCGGGTATCACACGGGGACATCCTATTCACGGTGGAGACCGACAAGATCACAACTGAAATCGAGGCGGTTGGCGACGGTGAGATCGTCAAGATCATGGTACCTGAGGGACAAACCGTAGCGGTCGGAACACCGGTTGCGCGTTGGACCGGAGGGGCGGCCGGCGATGTTTCGCCAGAAGGGAGCGCGCCGCCTGCCGAACCGGCAACGGTGGCGCCTTCACCCCCGCCGCCGCTCGCCGCGATCAAGGCGGCCGGAGAGCGCATCGTCGCGACGCCATATGCGCGCCGGCGCGCAAGAGACCTCGGCGTGGCGCTCGAAACCGTTGTCGGTTCGGGACCGCGCGGGCGGATCAAGGCCGCCGATGTCGAGAAGGTTGCTTCTGCGAAGCTGACGCCTGAACCGTTGGAATCGACCGCCGAAACGCCCGCAACGCAACAAACAGGCGCGGCCACAGCGAAACAAGGAGCCGCCGAAACAACAGCCGAACCGTTTTATTGGATCTCGGCATACGCCGACGCCGGGGCGGCGCTATCGCTGCTGGACTCGCTCGATCCCGACCAGGCGAGCGGCGTGGATATATCAAGTGTCGCGGCGGCTGCCACGGCCTGCGCCCATGGCGGGGCGATCGTTCTGTTAGAGCAAGGCAGGCCCCGCTTCTTCCCGGCGATGCATTCGCTGCGGCTCACCGGCATCGCGGTCGGCGTGGATGCCGAGTGCCGCCCGCCAACACGGGAGGACCGCGCCGCCGCCATCCGTATAATTCACGCGCCGGGCGTTTGCGGTTCGGCCCCGGTTGTGAATTCCGTCTTCACGCTTGTCGTTGGCGTCGCGCCGGAATCCGGGTCCGGGATCGGCCTGACGTTATCGGCTTATCCATCCGCACTCAGCGAAGAAGACGCCGGAGATTTGCTGAGCCGGATCAAGGAAATCATCGAAACACCCGCTCTGCTTTTGTTGGGCCGTTCACCTTAAGGAGGCGTTATGGATTTCACACTTTCAGAAGAGCAAACCCTGATGATCGAGACGGCTCGTAAAGTCGGGGAAGATTTCGGCCTCGACTATTGGCGTGAACTTGACGAGAAAGGGGAGTTTCCGGCGGCGATATGGAAGGCGATCTGCGATGCCGGATTGTGCGGTGTCGCCCTGCCCGAAAAACACGGTGGTTCGGGTCTTGGCATGCTCGATTTGGCGCTGGTGATCGAAACACTGTGCGAAACCGGAGGCGGCGCGACGCTGGCGCAAATCTTTATGACCAACCCGATTTTTGGCGGCGTCGCGATTTCCAAGCACGGCACGGACAAGATGCGGGCGGAGTTGTTGCCGCGCCTGATCTCGGGCGATATGAACTGCTCGATGGGCCTTACCGAGCCGAATGCGGGATCCAATAGCCTGATGGTGACGAGCTTCGCAGCGAA
This sequence comes from Alphaproteobacteria bacterium, assembly GCA_021774435.1. Classification (GTDB taxonomy): domain Bacteria; phylum Pseudomonadota; class Alphaproteobacteria; order UBA8366. The sequence goes on along the minus strand of JAJFJB010000279.1, from coordinate 10,969 downwards.
AAGCGATTCCGGTTGGGTCCTCAATGGCCGCAAGATCTGGATTACCGCCGTGCCTCAGGCCGAAAAAATGCTTGTCGTCGCGCGAACGAAAAAGCCGGAGGATTCCAAAAAGCGGACCGACGGCATGTCGCTTTTCCTGGTCGACGTGGAACGTGAGGGCTTGACGCATTCGAGCATTCCGAAGGTCGGCACCCGCACGCTTCCCGCAAGCATGGTCTATTTTGATGATGTGATGGTTATGCCGGATGAGCTTATCGGACCGTTGCACGAGGGCTGGCGCTGTCTCCTCGACGTGCTTAACACGGAGCGAATCGTGACTACGGCCGGACTTGTCGGCGCGGGACGGCTGGCCAAGCGCCTTGCCGTTGACTACGCTTGCGAGCGAAAGGTCTTCGGCGACCGGCCGATCGGTTCGTACCAAGGCTTGAGCTTCCCACTGGCGCAAGCTTGGTCGGAACTACAATGCGCCCGGCTGATGAACTACCAAGCCGCGAGCAACTTCGACACGGGCGGGTCCTACGGTAGTGAGTCCAACATGGGAAAGTTGATCGCCAGCCAAGCCGCTTACCGCCTGATCGAACAGGCCATGCAGATCATGGGCGGTATGGGGTACGCCAAGGAATCGCATCTCGAACGATTGTGGCGTGACGCCCGCCTGTTCCGCTTCGCGCCGGTCTCGGAAGAAATGTTACTCAATTTCATCGCCCAACATGATCTAGGCATGCCCCGGTCCTATTGACGCTGCGCGGAGGGACGACGATTAAAACTCCCCATGACCGAATTCCAACGTTCTTCAATCTTTTTGCAGCGGAGGCCTTATGGTCAATCGTAGGTGGTGCGGGACGGTAACCGTTGGGATCCATGTTATCCTAGTCCAATAACGGCAAGCTTTGACTTCCGGTTATGGCTGAGGATGCTCGTTTGGCCGCTGGCGGAACAAGCAACTCAAAGCAGAAGTTTGAACGGAATTGAACCGCTATGCTTCAACAGGCCAAAGGGCCTTGCCATAACCCGGCGGTCGCGCGACAGTCGAGGATGCCAAGTCGAAAAGGGAGGATGCGTGATGAACATTGAGGCGACCATCGAGCACATTACGGACTGGCTCCTGGACTACTGCCAACGCGCCGGTACGCGCGGATTCGTCATTGGCGTCTCCGGCGGCATTGATTCCGCCGTCTCCTCGACCCTGGCTGCGCGGACCGGCATGCCGCTGCTTGTGGTAGAGATGCCGATCCACCAAGACCGCAACCAGGTGACCCGCGCTCGGGAGCACATTGCCTTCCTCAAAAAAAGCTACGGGACCGTCGAAAGCGTAGAGGCTGAACTGACCGACGTTTTCGACCGACTGATCGAGGCGTTCCCGGACGGCCCCGACGATGAGCGGCGCGAGATGTCGCTGGTCAACACCCGCGCGCGCCTGCGCATGATGACGCTGTATTATTTCGCTGCGCTGCAGGGCCGCCTCGTGGTCGGCACCGGGAACAAGGTGGAGGATTTTGGCATCGGCTTTTTCACCAAATATGGCGACGGCGGCGTCGACCTCAGCCCTATCGCCGATCTGGTAAAGACCGAAGTCTACCAGCTAGGCCGTGCGCTCGGCGTCAACGAAGCCATACTGACGGCAGCGCCCACCGACGGCCTGTGGGGCGACGACCGTACGGACGAGGACCAGATCGGCGCCAGCTATCCGGAGCTCGAATGGGCCATGAGCTTCGACGGCGACAAGTCGGCGCTCGACGACCGGCAGCGCGAGGTGCTGACGATCTACCAACGCCTAAATACCGCAAACCAGCACAAGATGGAGCCGATTCCGGTTTGCATAATTCCCGCCGCACTGCGTTAGACCGATCGTCCATTGGAACCGAATGGTCGGTCCGGCTGCTTAGGACGCTCCTGATAATCGTTGCCCGTTCCTAATCTTCTTACTGAATGTTTGAAACTGGCTAAACTTGTGAGAACGAATTATTGCCGACGAATTCCGCCGAGGGCTTAAAGACGGAAGTAATGCTTACGGTGACGACCGGATGTTGCCGTCGGCCGCCTTCAAGATCGTACTCCACTCAATGAAAGCCTCGAATAAACGGTTCGAACTTTCTCCTCCAAGGCGCGCCATCTTTTCCCATAATGTATCATTGCCTCACGAAGGTTCGGCCGGGTATTACGTTGATTAGTGCTAATGTTGGTATAGCGTCGGAGCGCGTAGGGAGTGAGTGAAAGTCTAAATCTTGTGCGATACGACAGGATACGACGTTGCAACGTTTCGAAACCTCGAAAGAATAGGGTCGCTGCCTCTAAATTGATTTCTCGAACGGAGCTAACCTGGGCAGTTCGTCTCTTCAGGTGCGTTTAATCGAGTATTCCAGCGGAATGTTTCGGCATTCACTCTCACACATTATGCATAGTCCGGTCGATATCCCATCCGCCAGCGCTGCCTTGGGACCTGTGACTGTTACGTGCTGCCATGCTGACGCTGATTTCCCCGTCCGCGGGTCCAGGATATGTCCCACTGTCCCGGCTGGGTCAAATGCCGTCCCGAGCGACGATGAGGTTGCAATGGCACCCTGCGATACTGGCAGAACCCTTTGCCCAATATGATTGTCTACCGCAACCTGCCATGACGAACCGTCGGGACGATGGCCAAGCGCGACAATCTCGCCCATATCGACCAATACGTTCGACAGCCCCGCCGCCCGCAACAATTGCGCCACTTTGTCCGTGATATATCCCTGTGCGATGCCGTTGAGCGATAGGGCGCACCCGGCGGCGTGGAATCCGATTTCTTTGGGTGAGAAGTGAAGCAAATCCCAGCCAGTCGATTGCAGCGCTTTATCGATATCTTTTTGTGAAGGTCTGCTGCCTGACGAATAGGCTTCCGCGTACAATCGCCAAAGCGGCTGAATGGTTGGGTCGAAAGCCCCGCCGGTCATCCGATGGACGGCGCGGCACATACCCAACAACTCCAACAGTTCAGGTGGCGGGTCGGATAGCTGGCCGGCCGCGTTCAGCTTGGATAGGGCGCTGTCGCGCCTGTATAGACTGAATATCCGTTCCAGCCGCGCAACTTCGGCCAGCGCCGTTGCCACCAAGTCGGGTGCATTTTCACGTGGCAGCACGATTTGCGCTGCCGCGCCGAGCGCCGTTCCCTTCCATCGGTAAGCCCTTCCGGCAGCTGCCGTTGGCCCCATGGCCAGTCCGAGGCCTGCACCGGCAACAATCGAAATGAACCGACGCCGGCCGATCATTTCACACCGGCCGGTAGACTGCCAATTTCGACTGGCGCCAGAACGTCGCTTTGGACGATTTCGGCAAATTGTTTGACCGTGCCGCCTCGCTTGCGGACGAACGATGCGGCATCCTCTCGGCGGCCAAAGGGCACCAGTTCGGGGGCACCCATACCGCCTACCGCGTCGGAACCCACGACATAATAGGCGGACTCGGCAGGTAGCCAATTGTCGGCCCCGGGTTGATCCCAGTTCGCTGCTTTTCCCATATCGTTAACATAGAACGCCGTCACGTCGGCGATGCGTTCACCGAGCTTGATATAGGCGAGACCGTCCCGGACCTGGCTGAACCAGATTGGCATGGGATATCCGGCGAGATGGACCTGACCCTTCGGGCCGGTGTGCTCCAGGATATGCATCTGACAATAGTGTCCCAACGCGTCTTCGCTCATGGCCAGAGGCGATGGTACGTCGCGCGCTTCGTCGTTGCATGCTGTCAGGAGCAAAACGGCAAAGACCAATAGGTATCTCATGGCTCCAATCTCCTGAATAGGTACCAGGCGAGCGTCAGCATGGCGGGCGGCCAGAGTGCGAGGGCGAGTTGCGGAACAAGAGGTGATAGAGTACCGCCCGACATCGAGAAGCCCGAGGCGAGAGATGCTGCCTCCGAACCTGCTAGGTTGACGATGCGGAAGGCATCCGCCGGATTTGCCACCAACAGCCACGGGAAAACCTCTGCTGTGAACAGTCCGCCTTTGTCGGCGACCAGCGCGCCGAGCAATCCCAAATCGTAAAGAACGGTGCCGATCAGCCACACGCCGATCACCAGGCCGGCGGCCGCACCGGGCTGCCGTACGATCCCGGAAATCGCGTAACCGCATCCAAGGAAGGCCGCGCCGAGCAGGATGGCGGTGACGAACAGCACCAGCAAGGCTGTGAGTCCCGACGCCGACGCGCCGCCGAGGCCGACCGACATTGCGGCGGCGATCCCGAACCCAATCGACAGAGCAGCGGTCAAGGTCGCCAGATGGGCGACAAACTTGCCGATCAGGAAGGCCGCCTTGGAAATCGGATAGGACAGCGCGAGAGCCAGGGTGCCGCGCTCCAGCTCGCCCGCAATGGCGTCGAACGACAACAGCAAGGCAATCAATGGCACCAGATAGACGGACAATGTCGTCAAATTAGCCACTGTCACGGTCAGGCGATCGACACCCAGCGCACCGGCCGGCGCTGACCCGGCCAGGGTCAGAACGATCGCAAAGAGCGACATGAGGCCGATGGCGATGGCAACCCATAGATTTCGGCGCGCGACCAGAAGCTCGAACCGGGCGATGTTCAAAACGCCGCTCATGTGATTTCCCCTAACTCGACGCTGAAATGCCGATAGAGTTCGTCCAACCCCGCCGGAATGATGTCGATATCCTCGACAAACTCCCGGACCGAACTGACGGCTGCGAGGCTGTCGACCTTATCCGCTTCGCTGCATTGCAGTTCGATGGCGCGGCCATTGAGCCGGCGACCGCCGAGATTGCTCATCAGGTTCTCGATATGCTCCGGCCGGCTGGTGATACGCAATCGGACGGGCAGGCCGGCCGCGCGGCGCAGCGCCTCGATATTGTCGTTGGCGACCAACTGTCCGGCACGCAAAATTGCGATGCGGTCGGTCTTCGCCTCCATTTCGGTCAGGGCATGCGACGACAACAGCACCGCACCGCCAGCATCGGCAAGCTCATCGACCAATTCATAGAATTGCCACCGAGCGACCGGGTCGAGACCCGATGTCGGTTCGTCCAACAGGGCAAGCCGGGGTCGGCCCAAGAGCGCCTGGGCAAGGCCCAGTCTCTGACACATGCCCTTGGAGTAGGTCCGGATGCGGCGACCGGCATCCTGGTCGAGCCCGACACGCGTCAGCAGATCGTCCACGCGGGAGGACGGCTCGCCTCTCAAGCGGGCAAAGTGGCAAAGTTGCTCACGACCGCTGAGCGCCGGATGGAACGCAACGCTTTCGGGCAGATAGGCCGTCATGCGCCGCGCCGCTTGTGTCCCCGGCGCCTCGCCGAAAACGGAGATGGTGCCGGCGTCGATCTTTGTGATACCCAGGATCATGCGCATCAGCGTCGTCTTGCCGGCGCCGTTGTGTCCCAGCAGGGCGACGCGCTCGCCCGCTTCGATGCAGAGGTCGACCTCTGCGACGGTCACGCGATTGCCACGGTGCTTGACGGCGCCCCTGATCTCCAGCGCATTCATCGCAGCACCTGCCAGGATGTGAAACGTTGCGGGATAGGCTGCATCAGCGGCCGGCTATCGACGACGCCACCTGGGTTGAGCGACGGAAATGCCGAGAGCGACCAGCGGATCAACTGTACGGCCGGGGATCCCAGCAGAAGCTTCGCGGCCGGCTGAGTCCACAGGATGTGGTCCATCTTGTCGTTGGGACGGAAGTTCGAGTCGGCCAGGCCGTCGCCATCCAGATCGTAAGCGGCATGATCGGACCAGAAGTTCCCGCGCCCGCCGGTACTCCAATCGAGCCAGCGCGAACCGACATATTTCACCTGCGTTCGATTGCCAATGAAGGCGTTGCCGGTGAAGCGATTGCGCTCCGACCCGGCGGTAAAATGTACGCCGATGCCGCAGCGCTCGAAACGGTTCCCTTCGATACGGTTTTTGTGGGCGTTGTAGATAAACACACAGCGGTCGCCCACATTCTCAACCAGATTGCCTTCGACAAGACTACTGTTGGTGTAGTTCAGCATGATGCCGTAGTCGCGGTCGCCAATAGAGCGATTGCCGCGGACCGTCAGATTCTTCGAAAACATCAAGGCATAGCCGAGATGGTTGCCGATGGACAAATTGTCCGAAACGACGCTGTCGTGCGCGTACATGTAATGAATCGCAAATCGCAAATCGCGGAAGCGGTTGCCGATGAATGTATTTTTGCGGGAGGTATTGACGAAAATGCCATCACGCCCCCAGCGGATATCGTTGCCGACGACCTGGGTGCCCGGCGCATTCCAGACATAAACGCCGTTGCCCCGGCTATTCATTCTATGATCGCGGCGCCCGACGATTTCGTTGCCGACAACCTGGGCATTATGTGCGCCGTGAACGTCGACCCCGATGAGGTTTCCGAGCAGACGGTTTCCCTCGACCAAGGCGCCCTCGGCGTTTTTCATCAAGACAATCGCCGAGTCGCGATGCGCTGCCGATGACCCCGATCCCGAAACGACAAGGCCTCGTAGTACGACACCGGCAGATGCAACCGTAATAACGGAACCGAGATCATTGCCGACGACGTGCGCCTTTCCACCGCCGATCAGTTCCAAAGGCTTGCCGATACGGACGGGGCCTTCATGGTCGCCCGGAAGGAGACGAAGCCTGTCGCCTGTCTGTGCCTGTACAACCGCTTTCACCAAAGCCCCGGCCTCCGCCGGCACGACGATTTCCGCCGCACCGACGTCCGCTGCCGCCAGTCCCATGAGGAACAGCAGACAGCGGAACAGGATTACAGGGCGTCCGAGCATCAGGCGTTCCTGGGCTCGACGAACATTCTACCGCGCATCTCCATATGCAGCGCGTGGCAGAACCATTGACAATAATACCAATGGACGCCGGGCCGGTCGGCCTTGAAGGTAACGGATGCAGTTGCCTGGGGCCCCACTTCGAAGGCGATGCCGTGATTGCCCAGGGTGAAGCCATGTGTCAGGTCGTCGACGTCATCCAAATTTGTGATGAAAATCGTAACTTCATCACCCTGTTTCACAGAAAACGACTCAAGTGAGAAGCTGGGGGCAACCGATGTCATATAGACACGGACCTTGTTGCCGTCCCGGATCGGTTTTTCGGCACCTTCTTCAAGATCGACACCATCCGCCTTCGCTTGTTTTCGCGCCTCTTCCCAGGTTGGGTCATTGCGCTTCCAGATGCTATCTGGATTCACCTTGGAACGATGCACTATGATGCAATCATGCGGCTCCGCGAAGGTCGGGCTGTCATGCACCACGACGGGCTTGCCGCCGGCAATGTCGATGAGTTGTTCATTCTCCGGCTTTAACGGACCGACATTGATGTACCGGTCTTTCGAGAACTTGTTCAGCGAGACGAGCCATTTTCCATCCGCTTCCTTTGTCTCGCCCATCGATGAGTGATTATGTCCCGGCTGATAATGGACATCCGTCTTCGCGATAATCGGGTCGACCTTCTCACCCTTGAACAGACGAATTGCCTTTTCAAGGTTCCACTTACACATCTGACTATCGAGGAAGAGCGTCGTGTAGCAATTGCCCTTGCCGTCAAATGCCGTATGCAGTGGGCCGAGGCCCAGTTCTGGTTCGGCAACGATGCAGGACCGCGGATCGGCGCCATTGAATAGCGCATCCACCTTGTTGACATCGATGACGGAGACCGTTGGCGAAAGCTTGCCATTGATCACAACGTGCTTCCCGTCCGGGGCCGTATTGCAGCCATGCGGGCTGTTCGGAATTGTCACGTAGGCGGTCAGTTTGGATCCTTTGCGGCCGTCCACAACTGGAACGCCATTGTGGGTTTCATAATCGCCCGCCTTCACGGCGGCCTCGATCCGGGCGATATTGAAGATCACCACGTGGTCGGTTTCCGACTCCGTCATCTCAGCAAGCGTCACACCTTCTTCGGAATTGTAGGAGGTCGAGAATGCGTATTTTCCCTGATAATCGGCATCGCAATTGTCGAGGTTGCCGCTAACGATGACTTGCCAGGCGACCTCCATCTTATCCCCATCAATCGCCGAGAAAATCGAGACGTACTTTTTCGGATCGTCGAGAATTTTGCCGTCATTGGGCAGCGGAATCCGGTGCTCGCCATTCGCAAAGATATATCCTGTCCGCGGGAACTTTTGCGGCCGCAAGCCGTGGATATCCGACGCGTTTGGAATTTCGATGATCTTGTCGCATTTCATTACGTCGCAGCGGATCCGGGCGACCCGGGTATTCGCTTTATCGTTCATGAAGAGGTAGCGGCCGTCATAGGTGCCGTCGGTGAACGACATATGCGGATGATGCAGGTCGCCGTTTTGGTAAGTCTCCATACCGTTTGTGGCGAGAAATGCCTTTGTCTCCGGTAGCAGACCTTCGGTTAGAACCTTCTTCGACTCGTTGGTCTGCCCCCAGCCGGTCGCCGAACATCGATTGAAGACCGGCACGCGCATCAATTCCCGCATGGACGGGACGCCGAGAATGCGGAGCTCGCCGCTCTGGCCTGAAGACCAGAAACCGTAATATTCATCCAGCTCGCCGGGCTTGAGCGCATGAGCCCCCGCCGCGGACGCCGGCGATGTCGAACCGAGCAGCGCTGCCGCCCCGCCGCCTGCCGTCGCCATCGCACCGGCGAGCAACGCGCCTTTCGCTGGAACGGAAAACATGTCCCGCCTTGAAATTTGTTCCTTGTCCTTCGGTCTGTCTGCCATGGTCTAGCTCCTGTGGCTGTTACCTTCGTTTAAAGTCGACCTGCCGCTTCCGGCACGGTTGGATCCGGTCCTGGATCCTCGCCCCGCAATCGGGCGCGTCGGCGCGACCGCTTGATACAGACGGGGCAAATCTTTTCGTCCTGATAACGAACCTGGCAATGCAGGCAGTACAGGCACTCGTTGGGGTTGATCTCGCCAAGCGGATGGATCGCCTGGACCATGCATTCGTTGCTGCAGGTCTGGCAGGGGTTTCCGCACTGGTGATAGCGCTTGAGCCAATCGAACATGCGCAAACGGCCGGGGATCGCCAGCGCGGCGCCGAGCGGGCATAGATAGCGGCAATAAAACCGTTCGATGAACAGCCCGATCAGCAACAAGCCGACGACAAAGGCGATGAAGGGCCAAGCGCGCTGAAATTTAAGGACAATCGCGGTTTTGAAAGGCTCTATCTCGGCAAATTGTTCGGCGAGCGGAAGCGAGACGAGAGAGAGACCGAACAGGCCAAGAAAGATCATATATTTGAGAGGCCAAAGCCGCTCGTGAAGCCCCCAGGGTACGGTCAGCTGCGGAACCTTAAATACCTTCGCGACGCGGTTGGTGAGCTCCTGCAATGCGCCAAACGGGCAGAGCCAGCCGCAATAGGCGCCGCGTCCCCAAAATATCAATGCAGCGGCAACCGAAAACCACAATAAGAAGACTAGTGGGTCCAGCAGGAAGGCGTCCCAGGAAAAGTCGGTTGCCAACGCGCTACCGAGTGCAAGCAAATTCACGACAGAAAGCTGTGCATTTGCATACCAGCCAATGAAAAAAAGCGTCAGCGCCAGGTAGGTGATCCGGAACCAGAACGTCGCACGCTCGCTGACGGTTAAGTACATTTGTCCAAAAAACGCCAACGTCAGCACACCTAGCATGACGGCCAGGCCGACGATCTCGTAGGCTTTCTCCCGCCAGACGCGTTGCCACAGCGCTTGTTTGGCCTCCCTTTCGGTCTGCTCTGCCGACAGTTGCGGCGTCGCCGGTGCCGCACGGTTGCGGGTATAGGTGACGGGCAGGCGATAGCTCAAATCGAACGTCTGAAAACTCTTCTTTATGGGTCCCACCGCGCGATGGACCAACAGCTGCAATCTCCAGGACTCCGTTGGTTCGAATTCCATATCGGTGGGTATCTTGAACAGATCCAGTTCGGCAAAGGTCGGCGCCCCGTCTGCCGCTATGGCGCCGAGCCGTCGGTGGCCCTTGTCCCTGAACCGTGCGGAGCGGTCGCCCTGAATTAGCTGGATGCGATCGAAGATGCCGCCCCGAACGTAACCGGATCCTTTGAAGGAGTACCGGCCGCGCCCCGCGACGAGGATCGCGTGTTCGCCCGGTTTCAGCCAATCGGTTAGGTTCTTGTACTCGGCGTCGCCGAGCAGGCTTTTACCAATCGCCGGAACGCTAACCAGCGCGGTCTGCAAATCGATAAACGCGTTGGCAGGATTCCCCGGTTCCGGGCGTTCCATGGCCAGTATGTCGCCCGACGCTGTGAAGGCGGCGTTGACCTGGCCGACGTCAAGCGACAGACGCCGCACCGATCCGTCGCCGGACAATTCGGACCAATCCCGTATGGCGCCGACCGCCGGGTCGATTTCGCGCTGCGGGCCGGATTTGGCCGCTTCCGGCGTGAGCCCGCCGAGCCCCAACGCTCGGGCGACCTTTAGGCCCGAACGGACGATTGAATCGTCGATCACCATAACCGTGACGGTCGCCCCGGATATGATGTTGAGGTCGTGGCCGGAACCGCCCGCAGCGGCCTCGGCAACCAGGTCGAGGCCGGCATAACGCGCGGTCAATGCTTTGATTTTTCTGTCCGGTATACCGATAAGGACGATCGGCTCCGAATGTTTCACCAGCCGGGTGGCAATGAGTTTCCCGTCCGGTGCGATCGCGACCATGACGTGGATCGGCTTTCCAGAATATCCCGTCGTCCCGACAAAATCAGAGGTCACATAGGCAAACCCGATTTTCTCTCCGTTCTTGAGAATGGGCGCGGCCGGGATGGTGTCGAGAATCGGCCCATAGGAGTCCGCACCGGCGACCATCTGGGCCGCGGGCATTTCAGCCATGAAGCGACTCAGAACCGGACCCTTGTCGAACCTGGCCGCCGCCAGCGAAATGCTTGTTGGTGCTATGTGGCTAGCAACGAAAAGCATCAATCCGATTGCAAACCGAATTCCGCTACGCCTTCCCCCTGCTTCCCTACCCCGGCCCATAATTCACCCGCCGTTTTCGCACTAGAAAAAAGAAGTACCAGAAATACTTCTTTATGACA